>NZ_JAFCXF010000003.1:0-490464 GCF_049898205.1 Pararhizobium sp. DWP3-4
CTTGCATGTGTTAAGCCTGCCGCCAGCGTTCGTTCTGAGCCAGGATCAAACTCTCAAGTTGAAAATCTAGTCTGGCTTTAATGGTCACGTCTGAATCGACGAGAACTTCACATATTCTCACTCAAACAATCCGTCGCCATCCGGCGCCGAACTGCCCACACCACTAAAGATGCTAAAGCAAGAACGATGTAACTTCTCATAGAAACGTGACCGCCATTGTCGACTTAAAACCGGAACTTAATCCAGTTGCGAACATCCGCCGCCCACGTTTCTCTTTCTCTCTATGCAATTGTCAAAAAACAGACGAACCAAAATCCGTCGAAACCTTAACCCCGAGAGCCTCAGCGTTCCCGCCTGAAACCCACAATCCGCACCAAACTTTCGTAAGAAACTTCAGAGCGAGTTCGTCGGTCGCCAGCAGCGCCGCCGCCCTCGTTGGTGAGCGGTTTATAGTCCCAGGCGTCGTTCATAGTCAACAGGAATTTTGAAAAAAATGACAGTTTTTTGACAAAGGCTTGCGCCGTAAGGCTTTGCTGCATTGCGACAATCCGGATAACCCCTTGTATGGAACCGAAAACACAATGCCGCCCTCACTTCTTCACAATTGGCGCTCTAAACAGCGTCTCGCAACTGCGTTTTGATAGCTCTCCCTCTCTATAGGAGAGCCCCTTATAGAGTGATGGCCGTTCTGTTTGACTTGAAGGCATGAAAGATGCACATCTTCGCACAACATTACCCGGACCATAATAAGAAACGGCGCGTAACCAGGGACCCTGCTCGATTGGCATGATCACGGACAAGACCATGATACGGTCGCTCGGCAACGAGCCGCCGATCCTTGCGGATGGACGCAAGGCTCCCGACCGGCGCGAGATTTCCCTGCGCTGGCTTTCGGGTACGTTTCTGACCGGCATTACCTCCAGTCTGCTGATGGGCGTTGCTTTGTTTGCAGCGCTGGACGGGCGCCAGCAACTGGCCATTCCCGCCGAAGCCTATGCCGCGATGGACCCGTCCGTCCGCGGTTCGCAGCCGACAGCCGCTGCCAAGCGCGGCGACCGTATCTTAAGCCCCAGCATTGTCGCCAAGCCCTCCGACCGCACCATTATGGAAGTCTCGACCATGACCCATGATGGCGAGAAGGAGGTGGTTCGCCGCCAGCCTTTCGCGCATGTGAAGATGACGCTGGCCGCCAACCATCAGCCGGCGGAAAAATATCCCGCCTTCGATCCGCTGGCGATCTTTTCCAGCGATGAGGCGGATGCGGCCCCGCCGGTCAGCCGGACCGGGACGCTCTACGGCTCCGACGTCGAATCCGAAGTGGCGCTGAAGACGGTGGATTTCCCGCTGAAGGGCTCGACGCTCAAATTCGCACCCTCGATGTCGATGGACGAAGTCGAGGAGAATGTCCGTACCAATGGCTCGGTTCTGACCGACGGCAATACCCAGCTGGCCTCGCTGTTCTATATCGATCCGCGCCGCTTCGCCTCCGACGCCTCCGATCTCGACCTGATCCAGGGCCTGTCGGCCCGGGTGGTCGAGGAGAACATGACGGTCTCCGCCTTCGAGACGATCACCAACCAGACAACCGAATATGCCGACGACGTCATTCCGGTGCGCCGGGCAACGCCGATCGCCACCGTCCTGATCAATGCCGGTTATGGGAAAGCCCAGGCCGAGGATATCGCCGGCTATCTGCGGCCGGCCCTCGACGCCACCGATCTGCAGGAGGGCGACGTGCTGCGCATCGGCATCATCCAGAAGGGCGAAAACGAAGAGGCCAAGGTCGTACGGGCCACCGTCTATACGCGCGGTGCCCATGTCTTCACCATGGCGCTGGACGACAAGGGCAATTTCGTCAAGGCTTACGAGCCGCCGCAACTGGCAGCCGTTGCCAGCGCATTCGACGACAATGGAACCCCGGTGATCAATGCCGGGCGCGACCTGCCGCGCGTCTATGACGGCGTCTACCGCGCCGCCCTCTCCTACGGCATGAACTCGACGATGATCGCCCAGATCATCAAGCTGCTCGCCAGCAATGTCGATTTCCAGGCGCAATTGAAACCGACCGACCGTCTCGAGGCATTCTTCTCGGTCGCCGACAGCAGCGGCAAGGCAACCGACGATTCAGAACTGCTCTACGTCAATGCCAAGTTCGGCGATGCGGAGACGCGTTTCTACCGGTTCCAGGATCCCGACGACAATTCGATCGACTATTACAACGAGCAGGGCAAGAGCATCCGCCAGTTCCTGCTGCGCAATCCGGTTCCGAACGGCACGTTCCGCTCCGGCTTCGGCATGCGCCGCCATCCGATCCTCGGCTTTTCGCGCATGCATACCGGTGTCGATTGGGCCGCACCCCGCGGCACGCCGATCATCGCGGCGGGCAACGGCATCGTCGAAAAGGCCGGCTGGGATTCCGGCGGTTATGGCAATCAGACGCTGATCCGCCATGCCAATGGCTATGTCTCGTCCTACAATCACCAGAGCGCGATTGCCAAAAATGTCAGCGCCGGCTCGAAAGTCGTGCAGGGCCAGGTTATCGGCTGGGTCGGCACCACCGGCCTGTCGACCGGACCGCACCTGCATTACGAGCTGATCGTCAACGGCAACCGCGTCGATCCCTTGCGCATCCGCCTGCCCGGCGGCAAGTCGCTCGACGGCCAGGCTTTGGCCCAGTTCGACAAGGAACGCGGCCGCATCGACGAATTGCTGGCCAAGGACAATGGCAGCGCCGAAGTGGCTGCCGCACAGTAGAATCTAGGCATCCGCGTTTGGCATGTCGATCAGAACATCTATGCCATAGCGCAAGCCGACAACTCTACAAGCTTCTCGAATAATGCGTGTTTTCTCACGATTTGCGATGTTCAGTCCTACGAGCCATCCGGGTGCAATCTCAGATGCCCGCGCAAGGTCAGGCCTTGCAGGATAAATTTCTTCGGCAGAGCGTGCTATGTGATTTCTGCTTCGCCCGCGAGCGGCAATCGCGATTGCTTCCATTTGGTCGGGATATCGCTCTGCAATAGCCGACAGAACTTGAATCAGAGCTGTTGCCGCGTTGTGAGCGGTTCGCCGCGAGCCAAACAGCGTATATTCTAATGCTCTGCCACTAGAACTTACGGGAGTCGTGGGATGTGCGGGCGCTTCCTCCACAACAACGCTCGTTGGTACGCTGCCATTTAACGCCGGTTGCCTCGTGGCACGCTGAGCAATGGTAGAATCTGAGGATACTTTCAAAGATCGCAAGAAGTGAGTAACCTCCGCGCTCGAAGGTCGAAAACCTGAGATGGCTTCCGTCTGCTCGCTGAGCAATTCGACGAGAAGATCCTCTGGTTGCTCTGCTAGCTGTTTCCATGCTATTGGCAAGCTTCTTGCGGCTTCGCGGCGAGAAGCAATATCGCGATAGTCGCGCATTGCATCCTCAAATGCATCCCCTGACTTTACCCGCGCCCGTTCCATATAGCGTTTCAATACGCGTGCACATTCAGATGTTGGCCGCTCGTTGAGTTGCAACCGGTAAACACGGCGATCGTCATAAGTGCCTTGTCCTCCTGGTAGGTAAAAACTCCAATCGCGCCCATCGGTCAGCAGACATAAGGGAATACCTTCGTGGAAGGCATACTCAAAGAGTTGCCGATCGCCATCCAACGCACGCCCAACACCTTTTACTTCGATAAAAAGACTGGGCCGCTTTCCGGCTATGCAAAGAGCGAAATCGACGCGTCGCCCACCACTTGCGTACTCCGGCATTACCTGTTCAGGATCACTATCATCCCAACCGAGCAACCGAAGAATCGGCATGATCACACTAATTGAAACAGCAGCTTCGTTGGAATAGGCTCCATCTCGAAGCCGTCCCTGAATTTTTTCAATAAGATTTTCTAACACAAATACCGGTCCCCACGCGTCGTCGGCAAGAGCTTACCAGCACGGGGAACAAGTTGTCGACTTAAAGCCGATACTCGCGAAAATGGCCTAACCGCAAGCCATACTGCTCGTTGATACCCCCGTATTATCCAAACGACAAAGGCCGCCCCGAAGGACGGCCTTTTTCTTGAGGTCTTGGCTCAGGCGGCGGCCTTTTCGCCGCCCTCGCGAAGCTTGAAGTTCAGGCGATCCGAGCCGGCAAAAGCCTTGATCGTCGAACCATCCGGGAAATTGCCCTGGAGGATCTGCTCGGCGAGCGGGTCCTGGACGTATTTCTGGATGGCCCGCTTCAGCGGACGCGCACCATAGGCCGGATCGTAGCCCCGGTCGGCGAGGAAGGCGCGCGCCTCATCGTCGAGTTCGAGCGTGATCTTGCGATCGGTCAGCAGCTGGCGCAGGCGCGTCAGCTGGATATCGACGATCGCCCCCATCTCGCCGCGCTTCAGGCGGTGGAACAGGATGATCTCGTCGACCCGGTTGAGGAACTCCGGCCGGAAATGACCGCGCACGACGTCCATCACCTGATCGCGCACCATGTCGCTGTCATCGTTTTCGCCAAGCCCGACGAGGTATTCCGCCCCGAGATTGGAGGTCATGATGATCATCGTGTTGCGGAAATCGACGGTGCGGCCCTGACCATCGGTCAGGCGGCCGTCATCGAGAACCTGCAACAGCACGTTGAACACGTCCGGATGCGCCTTTTCGATCTCGTCGAACAGCACGACCTGGTAGGGCTTGCGCCGCACCGCTTCGGTCAAGGCGCCGCCTTCCTCGTAGCCGACATAGCCCGGAGGTGCACCGATCAGCCGGGAGACGGAGTGTTTCTCCATATATTCCGACATGTCCATGCGCACCAGCGCCGTATCGTCGTCAAACAGGAAGCGCGCCAAAGCCTTGGTCAGCTCCGTCTTGCCGACGCCTGTGGGCCCAAGAAAGATAAACGAACCGATCGGACGGTTTGGATCCTGCAGACCGGCACGCGAACGGCGAACCGCGCGCGACACGGCCTGAACCGCATCACCCTGGCCAACCACCCATTGCGACAGCTCGTCTTCCATGCGCAACAGCTTGTCGCGCTGGCCTTCGAGCATCTTTTCCACCGGGATACCGGTCCAGCGGGAGACGACATGGGCGATGTTGTCCGGCGTCACGACTTCCTGCACCATCGGGTCGAGCGCCGACGAATCCTGGCTTTCGGAAACCTCCAGCTCCTTTTCGAGCTTCGGGATCACTCCATAGGCCAGCTCGCCAGCGCGCTGGAATTCACCCTTGCGCTGTGCAGCCGCCAGCTCGTTGCGGGCCTCTTCCAACTGCTTCTTGAGGTCAGCAGCCAGACCAAGCTTCGATTTTTCCGCCTGCCAGCGCGCCGTCAGCGCATCGGCCTGCTCCTCGAGCCCGGTCAGGTCAAGTTCCAGCTTGTCCAGCCGGTCCTTCGAGGCGCGGTCGGTTTCCTTTTTCAACGCCTCGCGCTCGATCTTCAGCTGCATGATGCGGCGGTCGAGTTCGTCCAGCTCTTCCGGCTTTGAATCCACCTGCATGCGCAGCCGCGATGCGGCTTCGTCCATCAGGTCGATCGCCTTGTCGGGCAGGAACCGGTCGGTGATGTAGCGGTTCGACAGGGTCGCCGCCGCCACCAGCGCCGAATCCGAGATCCGCACCTTATGATGCTGTTCGTACTTTTCCTTCAGTCCGCGCAGGATCGAGATCGTGTCTTCGACATTCGGCTCGTTGACCATGACAGGCTGGAACCGGCGGGCAAGCGCTGCGTCCTTTTCCACATGCTTGCGGTATTCGTCGAGCGTGGTGGCGCCGACGCAATGCAGTTCGCCGCGCGCCAGCGCAGGCTTCAGGAGGTTGGACGCATCCATTGCCCCATCCGCCTTGCCGGCCCCGACCAGCGTGTGCATCTCGTCGATGAACAGGATGATGTCACCCGCTTCCGCCTGGACTTCGGAGAGAATGGCCTTCAGCCGCTCTTCGAATTCACCGCGGAACTTTGCGCCGGCGATCAGCGAGCCCATGTCGAGCGCCATCAGCTTCTTGTCTTTGAGGCTTTCCGGCACGTCGCCGTTGATGATGCGCAAGGCGAGGCCTTCGGCGATCGCCGTCTTGCCGACGCCGGGCTCGCCGATCAGCACCGGGTTGTTCTTGGTGCGGCGCGAGAGGACCTGGATCGTGCGGCGAATTTCATCGTCGCGGCCGATCACCGGGTCGAGCTTGCCGTCGCGGGCGTCCGCCGTAAGATCGCGGGCATATTTCTTCAGCGCGTCGAAACCCGCTTCGGCATTGGCGCCATCGGCGGTGCGGCCCTTGCGGATCTCGTTGATCACCTGATTGAGCTTGGACGCCGTCAGCCCTGCCTTCGACAGGATGCCGGACGTGGCAGCGGAGGTCTCGATGATCAGCGCCTGCAGCAGCCGTTCGACGGTGACGAAGCTGTCGCCTGCCTTCTTGGCAGCCTCTTCGGCCGTGGTGAAGACCTTGGCCAGCGGCTGCGACAGCGAGATCGAGCCATTGCCGCCCGAAACCTTCGGCAGCTTGGCAATCGCAATGTCATTGGCGAGCTTTGCGTCCTTGGCGCTGGCGCCGGCCCGCTCGATCAGCGATGCCGCCATGCCCTGATCGTCATCGAGCAGGACTTTCAGCACATGTTCGGGAACGAATTGCGGATGGCCCTCTGCCAGCGCATAGGTCTGAGCCGATTGCAGAAAACCGCGCACGCGCTCGGAGTATTTTTCGATATTCATACGTCAACCTCCGGTAATCGGTCAGCCCACACGTGGCACTGCCGACAGTTGGAATGGAGCTCCCTAAAAAGGCAAGCCCGTATTGACCGGACCCTGCATTGCACAGGACCGGCCGCTTGCAGTGAATATGGGGCCGGGATTTTCGAAATTAAAGAGCGCTTGACGCCTTGGCCGCCGATTTCGCCGGGAGGCTCACAAAGCCGTCGACCCCGCCCAGTTTTCGACGCTGTCGATCATGATGTCCACATGCTCGGGATTGTCCGTGAGCTCCGCCAGTTCGGACAGACGGTGAGCCGCAGTCAGAATATCCACCCGCTGCCGGTCGATCGCCCGGCCCGTCCGTGTTTCATAGGACGCGATGATCCGTTCGGTCAGATCGGCTGAAACGAAGCGCGCATAGATGAACTCCTGATGCACGGGCGCAAAGCCGGAATTGGCAAAATCGTACATGCCGGTCAATCTCTGGTTCGCGTGGTCGAACGCCATGTTCCAGCCGTGGCCATCGAAGAAGCCGTAGGTAGTGCCATAGGGATCCGGCGGCAATTGCTCGAAGGCGTCGATCGCGGCCTCGGCCTTCTGCCGGGTGTCCGCCGTCAACATGGGCAGTGCCCGTTCCCGCATCGCCGCCACCGGCTGCCACGGCGCAACCGGCCCCGCCCCGGCCGCCAGCATCTTTGCCTCGTCCAGCCCGTGAAGCTCGGCATAAAACCGCCCCAGCATCTCGCCCAGCCGCTGCCGCGCGGCCTCCGGCAGGCGATCATAATCGGCAGTGAGCAGATGCACGCCCTTCAGCTTCTCATGCACGGAAAACAGCGGCGGGCCACTGATGATGCGCAGATTGGGAACCGGCATCGAAATCTGCGGCCGGATCACGGTCAAAAGCTGCGCCTCGCGCTGCAGCGCCTTTTCGGCCACCGCGTGGCGGGGAAACTTGAAGATCAGCCGGTCGTCGACATCGACGGCCACCGAATCCCATCCCGCCGTCGCCAGCTCGAAGCGCGACGGGGCAAGCTCCGGAAATATGGTGGTAATGATGCTGCGAAAATGGTCTTCGTCACATGTTTTCATGGACTTGATTATAATGGTAACAGCGTTTCAGAAAACCCACCTGGTGAAGATGGCTTGCAGAATCATCGCCCCTGCCCGGCCAATCCGTCCTCCAGCCCCGCGGCCAGCACGGTCTCCGCCGGCACATTCACCCACATGGCGGCATCGATATCCCCGGCTGCGGCCAGCCAATGTCCGGCAATCTGGTATCCCAGCGTGTAACCGGCCCAGCGCGGACGCGCACCCGTGCCGAAGAACCAGCCAGCGTGGTCGTAGTGAAACGCTGCAAGCTCCTCCGCGCCGGGCAGATCGGCCTGCAGTACCTCCGGCGTCACGGCGCATTCCCATGGCTCCGGTTCGCTGCCCAGCAGATGGCGCACGAACTGGCCGGCCAGTCCCTCGCTGACCAGCGCTTCACCCAATGTATAGCCATATCCGGGTCCCGCCATGCGCATGCAATGATGCACCTCGTGCACGATCTGCCGGTGAAGGGCGCCGTCGCTGAGGCTGCGGAGGAAGTTCGGGTTTTCCATATCGACCGTCATCGAGAACATCGTGCTGCGATAGGCGCGCCCGACGAGGCCCATTTCGGGGATGGTTTCGCCGGCAAGCCGCTGGACGATTATATCGAGGCGCGGCGGCGGCATCATCGTCGAAACAGTCCGGTAAGCCTGTTCGAATGCGGCGGTTATCTCAGTGCGGTGGCCGGACAGATAGCCCGAGGCCTCCAGCCAGTGCAAAGTCCAGCCATCCATTCAAACATCCCCTTATCGATTCCGTAATGCCTGTGTCTACGTCAGATCGCTGAAACAAAAAACCCGGCCGCAAAAGGCGAACCGGGTCCTTCAACATGGGCAAAAACCGCCTTGCGGCAGCTGTTCGCGGCTTATTCCGTCGTAACGGGTTCCAGCGACGGCGCATCGCCGGCAGGCTCGGCACCGCCTTCGCCGGCTGCTGCAGCATCGTCACCACCGGCATCGCCGCGGCGCGGCTGGCGGCGTGGACGGGGAGCAGTGCGGCGGCGTGTCGGAGCGCGGCCTGTTGGTGCCTCCTCCTCCAGAGCGACCTCAACCGGCGTGCCTTCGATGATCGGCTGCGGGCCGGAGCCGTCGATGATCGGCTGCGGAGCAAGGTCCGGACGCGGCTGGGCCTGCTCCGATCGGGGCTGCTCGGTACGTTCGGGACGCGGCTGGCGCGGACGGTCCTGCTGGCGCTGGCGATCCTGGCGCGGACGCTCCTGGTCGGGCTGGCGATCCTGATCCGCCTGGCGCGGCTGATCGGCTTGACGCGGTTGGTCGGCTTGACGCGACTGGTCGGCTTGACGCGACTGGTCGGATTGGCGCGACTGGCGCTCCTGCTGATCGGGCTGGCGCTGCTGACGCTCACCTTCCGACTGGCGCCGCTGCTGGCGCTCGGCCTGCTGGTGATGACGCTCCTGCTCGAGCTGCTGGTCCTGGCCGACGGAATTCTCGTCGTTGTCGCTCTGGTCCATATCGTCGTCGCGGTCGTTGCCGTCGCGATCCTGGAACTCGTTGCGATCGTTGAATTCGCCGCGGTCATCACGCTGGAAGCGTTCCTGCATCTGCGCCTGTGCGGCTGCAATGATGCGGTTGTAATGCTCGGCGTGCTGCAGATAGTTTTCAGCCACGACACGGTCACCGGAGCTCTGCGCGTCGCGCGCGAGCGTCGAGTATTTCTCGGCGATGTGCTGGGCAGTACCGCGGATCTTCACGTCCGGGCCGGAGCTGTCATAGGTCCGGGTCAGCGGGTTGGAACCCTTCCGGTTATGATTGTTGTTATTGTTGTTACCGCCGCCACTGTTGTTGCTGCTGGTATTGTTGTTGTTACGCCCACGGCCGCGCTTGTTCTGCTGTCCTGGCCTCATCGTTCACTCACCTGGATTCTCTTTGATATTGATGATCTTGTGGCTTCGCGGCTTGCCAGGAATTCCGTCTCGACGGATTCCGTATCAAGCAGACACGCGCCGCGACCCAACCGCCTTTTGACGGTACCGTCGCTGGTTAAAGTCAAATTAACAGGTACCCGCACCAGGCACTGTCGAACCTTAGCAACTCTTTTTTGAGAGTAATCCCTGCGGCAAGGTTTGACCGGAACGAATCTCTGATCTTTGACCTTCTGCCCAGTGCGTGAGAGGAACCTAGCCCGCTTCCCGTGCGATTCCAAGCTTTTTCTTCGCGGTTTCGAAAAAGAACGTTGTGATATCCGCCGGTTTACAGGGGTTACCGCCCGAAAGCGAAAAGGATGGCGCGGTCGTTTCCGCCAAGGTCCTTCACCCGGTCGATCACCCGGAAGCCCTCGCCCTCGAAAAGCCCACCTACCACCTGTAGCTGGTCGTAGCCGATTTCGACACCGACAATGCCGTCCTCTGCCAGATGGCGCGCTGCATGGGCAGCGATGGTGCGATAGGCATCCAGACCATCAGCACCGCCATCAAGCGCAAGCGCCGGATCATGATCGCGCACTTCGGGCGCCAGCGATGCCACCACGTCCGTGCGAATATAGGGCGGATTTGACACGATGATGTCGAACTTGCCGACGATGCCGGAAAACCAGTCGCTTTCCACGCCGGCAAAACGCCCGCTCAAACCGTTGCGTTCGGCATTGGCCTTCGCCATTTCGACGGCACCGGCCGACAGGTCGGATCCAATCCCTGTTGCTTGCGGAACGGCGCTCAACAGCGCCAGGCAGATCGCCCCGGTTCCGGTACCAAGATCGATCAGGTGGCAGCTGCCCTTCTCAGTCACGAATTTCTGCGCGAAGGGAATGAGCCCCTCGACGATCATCTCCGAATCCGGCCGCGGCTCCAGCGTGTCCTCCGACATGCCAAGCGTCAGGCCATAGAATTCGCGGCTCCCGAGAATGCGGTGAACCGGCTCGTGCGCCGCGCGCCGCGCAATCGCATCGCGAATGCGCTGGGCGTCCTTGTCCGAAACGATCTCGGCGCCGCGCGTCATGAACGCCACTGCCGGCAGATCGAGCAGGCCGGATATCAACACCCGGGCATCGAGTGCCGCCTCGCCGATATGGGCCTGTAGAAAGCGGGCCCTGGCCTCGGCGAACAGGCTGTCGAGCGTATCGGTCATCCCTTGACCTCGCCCAGCTGTGCCAGCTGATCGGCCTGGTAGTCGGCAAGCAGCGCATCGACTACCTCGTCGATCTCGCCCATCATCATCCGGTCGATCTTGTAGAGCGTCAGGTTGATGCGGTGATCGGTGACGCGCCCCTGCGGAAAATTATAGGTGCGGATGCGTTCCGAGCGATCGCCCGAACCGACCTGGCTCTTGCGCGAAGCCGATCTCTCGCTGTCGGCCTTCTGCCGCTCCATGTCGTAGAGCCGCGAGCGCAGCACCTGCATCGCCTTGGCGCGGTTCTGGTGCTGCGATTTTTCTGATGAGGTGACGACGATGCCGGACGGCATATGGGTGATGCGAACAGCCGAGTCCGTCGTGTTGACGTGCTGGCCGCCGGCACCCGACGAGCGCATCGTGTCGATGCGGATGTCTTCCTGGCGGATTTCGATATCGATATCCTCGGCTTCCGGCAGAACCGCGACGGTCGCCGCCGACGTGTGGATGCGCCCCTGCGTTTCCGTGTCAGGCACACGCTGCACCCGGTGCACGCCGGATTCGAATTTGAGCTTGGAAAACACCCCGCGCCCGGTCACCGTGGCGATGATTTCCTTAAAACCGCCGGCATCGCCGTCGCTGGCCGAGAGCACCTCGACCTTCCAGCCCTTGCCCGCCGCATAGCGCTCGTACATCCGGAAGAGATCGCCGGCAAAAAGCGCTGCCTCCGAACCGCCGGTACCCGCGCGGATTTCAAGGATGGCGCTCTTTTCGTCGGCCGCATCCTTCGGCAGAAGCAGGATCTGCATTTCCTGCTCGATCTTTTCGATGCGCTCCTCGATCTCCGGCTTTTCCATATCGGCGAGATCGCGCATCTCGCGGTCGGTATCCTTGGCGGTCAAAAGCATGTTGACGTCGGCAAGCTCGGCCTGCGCCTTCTCATACAGCCTGATCTTCGTCACCACCGGCTGCAGCTCGGAATATTCCGACGCCAGCTTCACATAGACATCCGCCGCCGGCCCCTCGGCCATGCGCGCCTCGATCTCGGAAAACCGGCGCTCCAGCTCGCGCATCTTTTCAACAGGTAAGGTCGCCAATGTGTACTCCGTGGGAACAGCTGCGAAACGCGCGCCAGTCCTATTCAATTGAGTTGGAGGAGAGTTTACCCCCCTCTGTCACTGCGTGACATCTCCCCCACAAGGAGGGAGATCATTCTTTTCCCTATGACACCCAAGTAAGGAGGGCACAACGCCAGCGGCCAATCTCCCCCCTTGAGGGGGAGATGTCGGCGTCGCCGACAGAGGGGGGTGCAAGCCGCAACTTCGAACCCCGCCGCTACAACGGAACCCCAGTCTCCGCCGCGAACGCCACCAGCATTTCGCGCACCGGTATCTGGCTCCGCTTGTCGTCGAGTGCCGCGTGCAGCATTGTCGATAGCTTGTCGATATCGAGCGCCAAAAGCATCGCCTTGACCGGCCCGACCGCCGTCGGCGACATCGAGACCGAGCGATAGCCGATGCCGAGCAGCGCCATTGCCGACAGCGGCTTGCTCGCCATCTCGCCGCACAGCGTCACCGACGTCTCGTTGCGGTCGCCCGCCCGGACGATATCGCGCAGAATGCGCAGGAACGGACGGCCGAGCACGTCGAACCGGTCGGACACCCGCGCATTGCCGCGATCGACCGCCATGGCGAACTGGAACAGGTCGTTGGAGCCGACCGAGACGAAATCCACCTCGTCCATCAGTTCGTCCAGCTGCCAGAGCAGCGCCGGCACTTCCAGCATGGCGCCGAACTGCAGCTTGCGCGGCAATTGCTCGCCGATCTTCGATTGCCGCTGGATTTCCTTTTGCAACAACTCTCGCACCGTGCGCAGCTCGGAGACCTCGGTCACCATCGGCAGCATGATGCGCAGTTCCTGGCCGGCGGAAGCCCGCAGCATGGCGCGCAGCTGTGTTCTCAGCAAGCCCGGCCGGTCGAGCGACAGGCGGATCGCACGCCAGCCGAGCGCCGGGTTTTCCTCTTCCGCCGCGCGGAAATAGGGCACGACTTTGTCGCCGCCGATATCGAGCGTGCGGAACGTCACCGGCTTGCCGGCCGCCTGTTTCATGACGTTGCGGTAGAACAGCTCCTGCTCTTCCATCTTCGGCATGGTCGATGCGATCATGAACTGCAGCTCGGTGCGGAACAGGCCGATGCCCTCGGCGCCGGATTCCACCAGCTGCGGCAGATCGACCAGAAGGCCGGCATTCATCTGCAGCTTGATCCGCTTGCCGTCCAGGGTGACCGGCTCGACGCCGCGAAGCGCCTTGAACTGCTCCTGCTTGCGCGCCCGCAGCCGTACCTTTTCCTCATACGCCCGCTGCAGATCGGCCATCGGCCGCAAATGCACCTTGGCATCGTCGCCATCGACGATGATGGCATCGCCATTTTCGGCCAGCGCCACGACGCCCGCCGCCTGGCCGACCACCGAAATGCCCATGGCCCGCGCAACGATCACCACATGGCTGGTCACCGCACCGTCCTCGAGCACGAGGCCGCGCACGTTTTCACGCGGATAATCGAGCAGCTCGGCCGCCCCCATCGCACGGGCGACCACGATCGCGTCGGTGGGGAAATTCGTCGCCGACATCTTTGCGCCGTAGCCGGTCAGCTGCCTGAGCAGCCGGTTGGCCAGATCGTCGAAATCATGCATGCGCTCGCGCAGATACGGATCCGTCAGCCGGATCATCCGCGCCTTGGTTTCGCTCTGCACCCGCTCGACCGCCGCTTCCGCCGTCAAACCGTTGCGGATCGCCTCTTCGAGCTTGCGCACCCAGCCGCGGTCATGCGCAAACATCCGGTAGGCTTCGAGAACAGCCCGGTGTTCGCCTTCCATGGAAACGTCGCGGCGCGACAGCATGTCGTCGATCGAGATGCGCAAGGATCCCAGCGCTTCGGCCAGCCGGCCGAGCTCATGATCGGTATCGTCGTTCAGAAGGTTGGTCACGACGATGCGCGGCTCGTGCAGCACGACGTATCCCAGCCCGATGCCGTCGTTGAAGCTCGAGCCGTCGATCGTCACCGGCCGCGACAGGTCGAGTTCCAGCCCCGGGCGGGTCAGCTTCTTCAGCTCGCCGGTCGCCACCATTTCGGCCAGCACCATCGCCGTCGTTTCCATCGCCTCGACCTCGTCGTCGCGATAGGTGCGGCTGGCCTTGTTCTGCACGACGAGAACGCCGAGCGAGCGGCCGGTGCGCAGGATCGGCACGCCCAGGAAGGAATGATAGATTTCTTCGCCGGTCTCCGGCAGGTAGGTGAAGGCCGGATGCGCCTGCGCGTCGGAAAGATTGAGCGGCCTTGCCGAGGCCGCGATGGTGCCGACGAGGCCCTGCCCCATCTTCAATTGCGCCAGATGCACGGCGTCCTTGTTCAGGCCTTCGGTGGCGTAGAGTTCGAGCACCCCGTCAGAGCGCAGCACATAGACCGAGCACACTTCTGCGACCATGTTCTGCGCAATCTGGCGAACAATCTGGTCAAGGCGATCCTGCGGCTCGAGCGGTTCCGCCATCAGTTCGCGCAACCGCCTGAGGAGGACGCGTGGACCCGCAGAGAGGTCTCTCATCGCGCAACGTCTCCCGAATAAAAGTCAACAACTGCAAGCGGTAATTTGTTCCGGCTTATAGAAGCGAAAACGCCGTCACCACCGTCCGCTTTAACTCTTATCCAGACCGTAGACGGAATGCAAAGTGCGAACGGCCAATTCGGCATAAGCACCATCGATCAGGATGGAAATCTTGATTTCCGAGGTGGTGATTGCCTTGATGTTGATGCCTTTTTCGGCAAGTGCGCGGAAAGCGGACGCAGCCACGCCCGCATGGCTGCGCATGCCGATGCCGATGACAGAGACTTTGACCAGGCCTGATTCGTTCTGGATGACGTCGAAGCCGATCTTGTCCCTGGAATCGTTGAGCACCTTCAAGGCTTTGTCGACGTCGGTGGAGGGCACCGTGAACGTCATGTCGGTCTTGGAACCGTCCTCGGAAATGTTCTGGACGATCATGTCGACATTGATATGACTTTCGGCCAGGGGGCCGAAGATGGCGGCGGATACGCCGGGCCGGTCGGCCAGGCGCCGCAGCGAAATCTGCGCTTCATCCTTGGCATAGGCGATGCCGGTGACGACTTCCTGTTCCAAAATCTCATCCTCATCACAAATCAGCGTACCGGGCGGGTTCAGAAAATCGCCCATGCCCGGCGCATCGGGGTCTACGAAACTGGAGCGCACGAAGGTGCGAACCTTGAATACCATGGCAAGCTCGACCGAGCGAACCTGCAGGACCTTGGCGCCGAGCGACGCCATTTCCAGCATTTCCTCAAACGCGATCTTCTTCAGGCGCTTGGCCTTCGGCTCGATGCGCGGGTCGGTGGTGTAGACGCCGTCGACATCGGTATAGATATCGCAACGGTCGGCCTTGACCGCAGCGGCGATCGCGACTGCCGACGTGTCGGACCCACCGCGGCCGAGCGTGGCGATCCGGTTGTCGGGTCCAAGCCCCTGGAAGCCGGCAATGACCGCCACCTGGCCCTCGCCGAAACGGCGGATCAGTTCGGTGCCGTCGATTTCCATGATGCGCGCCGCGCCATGGGCGTTGTCGGTCCTGATCGGGATCTGCCAGCCCTGCCAGGAGCGGGCGTTGATGCCGATATTCTGCAGCGCCAGCGCCAGGAGACCCGAGGTCACCTGCTCGCCGGAGGCAACGACAGAATCGTATTCACGCGCATCGTGCATCGGCGAGGCATCGCGCGTCCAGGCAACCAGTTCGTTGGTCTTGCCGGACATCGCCGAAACCACCACGGCAACCTCGTGGCCGGCATCGACTTCACGTTTCACATGGCGGGCCACGTTCCTGATGCGATCCATATCCGCGACGGACGTGCCGCCGAATTTCATCACGATGCGTGCCATGTGCCTCTACCGGTATTGCCTGCTGCGCCAAGCGGTTCGCGCCTGCTTTGAGAAGTTGGCGGTCTCTTAGCGAAATTGGGGGCGCGGTGCAATGGTGGAGGGGGATAGGTTAGTCAACGGGATCATCGCGCTGTCCCTCAAGAAACCATAAGCAATAACTAGCGTAAGGATGTGGTTTGTATTGGTTAAGAATTCCATGAACATCTGCTAGATCGATATTCAACGTCATAATTGTTGAGAGCAGAGCAAGTGTCTCAATAGCGGATGTCGCAGCGACAATTTGGCGGAAATCCTTCTCGTTTTCATCCCCTCCACCATGCGCCGCACTGTTCCGGATGGTTTTTGCCAATTTGCAGTGGTCATCAAACTGCCTTGGCAATATGCCTTCTCCATAGGCAGCTCTAATATTTTTGATTGCACTATCAATCCGATCTACGAGCGGCGACCTAGTTAGCTCGTTCAGGACCTCTTTAAGACGTGCTGGGCTTATATCGAGGTCTACAAACGACTGTAATTTTCTGCATTCCTTCCTAAAATTCTTCAATTTACTTTCGGTTATCAGGCTAGCCATTTGATAATCAGGAATTGATTCAAACCACGCCATCGCCCGCAATAGATTACCTCGATCATAAATAGCGTTGCCGTGGGTGAAACTTGAAATCAACCAATACGTTACCTCCCACTCTCTTCTCCGGTTTATCCATTTCGTAAGCGCATAAATCGTTTTCTCCCGCATATCTTGAGAAAATATTGTAAAAATCGCATCGGTGTGCCGATGCGCGGAATGTTTATAATTGCCGAGAGAAGAATTTCGATAGAACTCAAAATCGTGCAGGTAAGAAAACTCTTCTAAGCCACTTGAATTACTTGCACGCAATGCCAACCCTTTCTGCTGTAGGGGGCGCCCCTCTGAAAGCTCGAAAAAAACTTCTATATGAAGAGGAATTTGCAAGGCGCTTTCTAGCTCAACCGGATTTTTGAAAATTGTTGTTATCCACATGGGGTCATCAAATTTGTCCTTAGTAGCTACTCGGATAGAAGGCCTCTTTGAGAGAACCACCTCGAAATCGTCTGCCTTTATCCGCGCCACTTCTAATTTATTGAAAATAAAACTTCTAATATCCTCTTCGGTCCCATTGGCATTTGAATGTTCGAATTTCACGTGATCCCTGTACGAAAGTGATGCCTTCGCGTCGGGCAAGCAAAATTCTATGGTTGCGACGCGATCATCAGATGTCCAGCTGCATGTTCCGAGAACTATATAATTTGCATCGATTTCAACGTGCCCAACCGACCGCGTCATTGTGCTAGACGTGCCAGATAGTTTCACAATCGGATTCATCAACGTCGCAATTTGTCCTGTAGAAAGAATGATTTCTCTTCGCTTTTGCGTGAAAGGAGCGTTTCCTCTTCTTTCAAAAGAAAATAGATCTACCTTTATTCTGTCTTCATGTACGATAAGCCGTCCTGACATTCTTGTTTCCGGCTCAAAGCAAATCTCGTCATATAAAATGGTCACAGGCAAACCCTCCAATATCCAGTAACCTTAATTTATATGTTCTGAAGCTGGATAGCTCGGTGTTGAACCTTAGTATCGTGAGATATTTCCATTCAAATGGGGAACTCCACCGTACCAAGTCAGAATTGCCGACAGCTAAAACAAGCAACTGGAAGTGCGGGTGGCAGAGAACAGCCTTGGCCGGATGTCCGCCGATGGCATATCAAGCCGGGTTGAGCGTGAACCTTTCATGACTCGTTGCAACAAGAATGCGCGACGGCATGAACCGCAGGGTTGTTTTCTCTGCAGTTTTTTGATTTTCGACCGGCATGCCCACCCCGCCGCTCCGACTGTCATAGACCTGTCATCAAACCCTGCTCCTGTGCCGGCGACCAACGGGGATGTGTGACCAATGATCGACCAACTCGACCGCATCAAGGCGGAAATCGCCGACAGCTTTGACGAAGAGCTGGAAATGCAGATGGAAGAAGACCGGCTCGACGAGCTGGTCGCCGAGGGCATGTCGGGGCCGGCCGAGCCGACGCTCGAGCGCAAGACCTATTTCCGCGAGCTGTTCCGCCTGCAGCATGAACTGGTGCGCCTGCAGGATTGGGTTCAGTACAAGAAGCTCAAGGTCGTCGTGCTGTTCGAAGGCCGCGACAGTGCCGGCAAGGGCGGCGCCATCAAGCGCGTCACCCAGCGGCTCAATCCGCGCGTCTGCCGGGTCGTCGCCCTGCCCGCACCGACCGAGCGCGAAAAGAACCAATGGTATTTCCAGCGCTACGTGTCGCAACTGCCGACGGCGGGCGAAATGGTGCTGTTCGACCGCTCCTGGTACAACCGTGCCGGCGTCGAGCGCGTCATGGGCTTTTGCACGCCGGAGGAACTCGATGAATTCTTCCGCACCGTTCCGGAATTCGAACGCATGCTGGTGCGCTCCGGCATCATCCTGATCAAATACTGGTTCTCGATCACCAACGAGGAACAGGAATTCCGCTTCCAGATGCGCATCCACGATCCGCTGAAACAGTGGAAACTGTCGCCGATGGACATGGAAAGCCGCATTCATTGGGAGGACTATACCAAGGCCAAGGAAGAGATGCTGGCGAAAACCCACATCGAGGAAGCGCCGTGGTGGGTCGTCCAGGCGGTCGACAAGAAGAAGGCCCGCCTCAACTGCATCGCCCATCTGCTCGCCCAGATCCCCTACGAGGACGTCCCCAAACCCGACCTCGTCCTGCCCGACCGCGTCCGCAACGACGACTACCAGCGCCACCCGGTTCCACCGGAACTGTATGTGCCGGAAGTGTATTGATTGGCAGAAGATCACCCGGTGGAATGGGCTGGGTGAAGCCTATTGGCTTACGGCTTGGAGACCCTGTCTTTGTTCGGGGGCATCGCCATTCACCTCCCGTCATCCTCGCCCTTGTGGCGGGGATCCAGTGACCCGACGTCCGTCGGGTCAAAAGACTCTTCACGCCAAAGGAGAAGCCGTTCTCTCGCCGCGCCGACGCGCGGCGGCTGGATCCCCGCCACGAGGGCGAGGATGACGGAGAGGAACAATCGCGAGAAACCAACCCAAAGCCCCGTGTCAGCCCACTTCTCTCAACCCCCAGCCCCCGCATTCCTCGCCACAACCGCCAGATACGCCGCCCGCAGCTCCGCAAACACCGATCGCGCCGGCGCCGGCGCATCCAGATGCAGCGCCCGCAATTCCTCCATGAAATCAGTCCACATCGCCGGCCCGCCCTGTTCCAGCAGTTCGGCGCGGATCGACAATTCCTCGGAGGCCGGCGTGTGCCGCCTGCCCCAGGCGCCCATCTGCGCCAAAAGCGGCACCAGCTGGATCGATGGTTCGGTCAGGCTGTAGATGCCCTTCTGTTTATGACTCGGATCGTCGCGGCGCGACAACAGCCCGCTTTCGGTCAGCCGCTTCAGCCGGTCGGCCAGGATGTTCGAGGCGATCCCCTCCTCCGACTGGGTCAAAAGCTCGCGAAAATGCCGCCGGTTGCCGAACATCAGGTCTCGGATGATGATCAGGCTCCAGCGGTCGCCGAGCATTTCCAGGGTAAGGTTGATCGGGCATCCCGATCGTTGTGCAGTATCCACGGTGCATCCTCGTTAAAACCGCTTGCAATATAAGATCGGTCACCGTACAAAACAACCAGTTGCATATTGCAATCAGTTATTGGAGGATATGATGAAACCGCAGCTTTTCGCCCACCCGTTCTCGTCCTACTGCCAGAAAGTGCTCGTGGCGATCTACGAGAATGGCACCGACTTCGACTATCGCATGCTCAGCCCCGAGGAGACCGGCACCGTCGAGGAGTGGCAGTCGATCTGGCCGATCAAGCGCTTTCCGGTGCTGAAGGACGGCGAAAACGCGGTGATGGAGGCGACCATCATCATCGAATATCTGATGTTGAACTATCCCGGCAGCGTCCGCCTGATCCCCGAAGACCCGAAAGCGGCGCTGCGCACCCGGATGATGGACCGCTTCTTCGACAATTACATCATGACGCCGATGCAGAAAGTGGTGTTCAACCAGATCCGTCCGGAGACTGAGCGCGACCCCTATGGGGTCACCGAGGCCAAGGCCATGCTGGACGATGCCTATGGCTGGCTCGACGGCGTCGTCGCCAAGACCGGATGGGCGGCCGGCGACACGTTCAGCCTTGCCGATTGCGCCGCCTGCCCGTCGCTGTTCTATGCCGACTGGGTACACCCGATCCCGGAGGCATTTGCGAACGTCCGCGCCTACCGCGCCCGCCTCCTCGCCCGCCCCTCCTTCGCCCGCGCCATCGACGAAGGCCGCCCCTACCGGTCATTCTTTCCGCTCGGCGCGCCGGACAGGGATTGAGAGGTACTGCTTTTTCTCTTCTCCCCCACGGGGAGAAGTGCCGAGCGGATGCGAGGCGATGAGGGGGGCTTTCCGCAAAACAGGAGCGTACCGCCCCCTCATCCGGCCCTTCGGGCCACCTTCTCCCCAGCGGGGAGAAGAGGAAAAGCGCGCCTCTGTCCGCCCACCGCATTAGGCAGCATCCCCGGAGTTAAACCGCAACACCACCTCGAACCCGTCCGCCCGGCCGCTGGCTGGCGAGAGCACCTCGAAGCCGGCATTCATCTGCTGCAGCAACCGCTCGGCGATCGACAGGCCGAGCCCCGAGCCGGGTGATAGACTGTTGCCGCGCCCGAAGCGTTTGCGGACTGCCGCTAGGTCGTCCGGCGACAGGGCGGCCGCGCCATTGACGATACGGACCACGCCGCCCGCCTCCAGCCGGATGTTCACCGGCTCTTCGCCATCGCCATGCACAAGGGCATTTTCGATCAGGTTGCGCAGCACGATGGCAAAGGCGTCCTCGCTGTAGCTTCCTTTCAGCGCCGCCCCCGGTTCGCGGTAAAGATACAACCGCCTCGCGCCGGGCTCGCTGCGCATAAAATCGGTCACCACCAGTTCCAGCACGCGCCCCAGATCGACGGCGACGGTACCGGCGCCGATACCGGCTTCGGCCCGTGCCAATTGCAGCAGTTTCTCGGTAGTATGGCCAAGATTGGCCAGCGACAGTTCGATCTGCTGGGCGCGCCGCTTGCGTGGCCCCTCCAGCTCGGCGATCAGCATCTGCGTCTGCGCCAATGCGCCGGCGATCGGCGTTCTCAGCTCATGCGCACTGTTGGCGGTAAATTCCCGCTCTGCATCGAAGGCCGCCTGCAGCCGGCTCAGCAGCCGGTTGACGGAGCTGGCGATCGGCCGCAGCTCGCGCGGCAATATGCTGGAGGGCACCGGCGCCAGATTGCCGCCGTCCTTTTTCTCGATGGCTTCGCGCAGATCATCGACCGGCGCCAGCGCCCGGCGCACGATCAGCCAGACCAGCAGAATGCTGACCGGGATCAGCACCAGAACCGGCAGGAACAGCGCCATGCTGCCCTCCATCACCGCTTCGGTGCGATTGTCCATGGCGTCGGCCACCTGCACGAAGGTCAGGCCGTCGGCAGCGGTTGCCGTGTAAAAATGATCGGTGTCGTTTTCCCAGAACCCGCGCTTCAGCGGCACGTCGAATGGCTCCATCGGCGCATCATGCGAGCGGATCAGAATTTTGCCGGTCGCATCGCGCACCTGATAGACCAGATATTCCTCTCCCAGATCATCGGCCTCGCTTTGAAAATGCCGGGGCGACGGCGGACCCTCGCGACGCTGCAGGTCGTCGAGCACCAAGGGCATCAGCCGTTCTGCCGTCTCCTGCAGCGAGCCGTTGAAGAATTCGTCGAATTCGTCCTTCATGACAGCAATGCCAAGGCCCGCCGCGATCAGCCAGAAAGCCACGGTCACGCCGGTGAGCCACAGGATCAACCGGCCGGTCATGCTGCGCGTGCGGGGTTTTTGCGGCGTCACGCCGGCACCCCGATCTTGTAGCCGACGCCGCGCACGGTGACGACGTAATCCCGGCCGAGTTTCTTGCGCAACCGGCTGACATAGACCTCCACCGTGTTGCTCTCGATCTCCGAGCCGAAGGCATAGAGCGCCTCTTCGATCTGCGCCTTGGATATGATCGCGCCGGGCCGCGACAAAAGCGTGTCGAGCACCGCCCACTCCCGCCCGGAAAGACCGACTTCCACGTCGCCGGCAAACACCCGCCGGTCGACGGGCGAGATCTTCAGGTCTCCGAAGCGGATCACCGGTGCAATATTGCCGCCGTAGCGGCGGATGACGGCAAGCATGCGGGCCGACAGTTCGCCGAGATCGAACGGCTTGACGAGATAGTCGTCGGCGCCGCTGTTCAGCCCTTCGATCCGGTCGGAAATCTGGTCATGCGCAGTCAGGATGATCACCGGAGTGGCGTTGCCGCTTGCCCGCAACTCCTTCAGCAGGGATATGCCGCTGCCGTCCGGCAGGCGAAGATCGAGCAGGATCAGACCGTAGGAAACGGTGCGCAGCGACATCCGCGCATCGTCCAGCGTCTTCATCCAGTCGATGGCATGATCGGCGGCGGCGATATGATCGCGAACGGCCTCTCCCAGTATCTCATTGTCCTCGACGAGCAGAACACGCAAGCCGCTGGTCCTCTTATCGGTCAGCTCCACCGGCATTCTTATTCCCGCTTTGAGCTGCGCCGTCAAATGGGCTGAAGCCACGGCGATGGCCGCTTCCCGTGCAGGAGCGCGCCCATCCGCAAACCGTCTTGCCCGCCGCTTAGGACGCCGCGCGGGTCCTGCACGTGGCCAAAGCGTCGAGCGCCGGTTCGTAAACCTTGGTCGAGACGTTCATCAGGCCAAGCACCGTGTGAAACAGGTTGTCATGCGAGCGCGGCTCGTCGAGCGTTGCCCGAAGGCAGGCCTGGTCGATCCCGGCCTTGGTTTCGCTGCCGGTCCAAAGCACAAACGGAATGTGGGTCTGCTGCGGCGGTGCGATGAAATACGGCGCGCCATGCAGATAGAGCCCGCGTTCGCCCAACGATTCGCCGTGGTCGGACATGTAGACCATCGCTCCCGCCATCCTGTCTCCGCGTGCCTTCAGCATGTCGATGACCGTCGAGAGAATGTAATCCGTATAGAGGATCGAATTGTCGTAGGTATCGACGATCTCCTGGCGTGAGCAATTGCCGAGTTCCGCTGTCCGGCATTCCGGCGTGAAGCGGCTGAAATTCTCCGGATAGCGCAGATGATAGGCCGGCCCGTGGCTGCCGAGCTGGTGGATCACCAGCACGCTGTCGCCCTTGACGCCGTCGAGCCAGGCGCCCAGCCGGTCGAGCGCAACCCCGTCCAGGCATTCGTTGTTCTTGCAGAACCGCGGGTCGTTGATGTCGGAAAACGACGTGTAGGCGATGCGGTCGGCAACGCCCTTGCTGCCGGTATTGTTCTCCCACCATTCCGCCTTCACCCCCGCACGGGTCAGCACGTCGAGCAGGTTTTCGGTCTCGAGCCCCTTTCGATGCGTATAGCTGGAACGGGGATAGACGGAAAACATGCAGGGCAGAGACACTGCCGTCGACGTGCCGCAGCTCGACGTATCGGTAAAATATTGCACGTCCTGCCGGGCAAGCAGCGGATTGGTCTGGCGGGCGTAGCCGCCCAGCGAGAAATTCTCCGCCCGTGCCGTTTCCCCGGCGACGATGATGGTGACGCGCGGTTTTCCCGACTGTGTCGGGGCGATCACCCGGGCATCGGTGCCGAGCGGCTGGACGGCGACATTCTTGTCCGCCCCGGTCGCCAAGCCAAAGCGCACGGCATTGAAGATCGGCGCGACAGGGTTCAGCGTGGCGACGAGATCGCGGTGCTGGCGGATCGTCGATGCAAACGTCCGCACATTGGCAATGCTGACGGACGTGAAGACGGCCAGCAGGCACAGGATCAGCACGATATTGTGTTTGAACTTCTGAGGGAAAGGCCGGTGCTTGATGCGCACCACGGCGATCAGCAGCGACGGCACGATCCCGAACAGGAACATATGGGCAAGGAAACCCGCAGTCAGCAGATGGCCCGCTTCCGAACCGGTCGTCTCCGCCGCATTGCGGATCATGTCGACGTCGATGATGGTGCCGAATGTATCCATGAAGCGCGAACAGGCTGCGGCGATCATGATCAGCAGGATGAAAAACGGCTTCGTCAGATATTTCACCGAAGCCGTGACACAGATCGCTGCAAACAGCGAAAAAAGCCCGATGCCGAGCAGAAAAACCGCAGTGCTCGGGGCAGCGAGATACTCCATGGCCTTCGACCAGAACGTCCTGTTGGTGACGGAGACGAGATAGAGCGCCACGATCAGGCTCAGCGTGACGCTGCCGATGACCGGGCGCAGCACGCGCGGCGTGGCGATTGATAGGCTTTCCACCGACAAGGAACTCTCCTGCAGGATATGAGACGGGTGGATCCGGCCGCGACACGTCCGTCGCTGTCCAAACCGTCAGCCACGGTCCGGTGGCCGGGCAGTGCCGCGGCCGTTTCCATTCCCGCACATCTGGTCCGGCTTTCTGACAGGAACCTGAACGGTCAACAGGACAGCGCGGCCAGTGTTGGACGACGCGGCGAAAGCCAGGCGCGCCTGCCTTGCCCACGTTCAGGCTGCTGTCAGCATTCGCGGGCACGGTCCCCGCCGACACTGGAGATTGCTGTTTGAAAGCGCGTCGAATTCCGTTTGGATTGCTCTATATCGCCCTCCTCATCCTGGTGATCGTCCTGATCCCGATGATCCAGTTTTCCGGATCGCAATCCTCCGCGCTGACGCACAGGCTGTCCTCGGCAACGGCGCTGCGCATGGATACGATGAGCCGTTGAAAAGGCTCATGACGGGGTGACGCGCGCCATCCGTGCAGCAACTGAAAAACGGCGTCGATCGTCGGGACCCGCCAAAAACGCCGGTTCGAAGCTCTTTTCAAAATGGAACCAAGCCCTAGTATTTCTGTTGAGATCCATCTCAAGCACCCCAAGGTCGAGGCATTTAAGCAGCACATCGACCTGAAATTGCTCAGGAAGATAAAAACAGATGATGCTGGAAGACCTTTATCGATTGTTGAAAAGCGGGCACGTGCAGGCACAGGGCGTCGTTGATACGATGACGCAGCCCATCGTGGTTCTCGATCAGAATTTCTGCGTGACCACCGCAAACAACGCCTTCATCAGATCCTTCAAGGTCAATCGGGACGATATCCTCGGGGAGAGCTTCTTTGGCCTCGGGGACGGCCAGTGGGACATCGCCGAGCTTAAAAATCTGCTGGCATCGGTCATCCCGAAAGCTGCGGCGGTGATCGGCTTCGAGGTGAAGCATGACTTTCCAAAGATCGGGCTGCGAACCTTTCTGATCGATGCCCGCCGCCTCATCCACCCGAATGATAACGGCACGAACATCCTTGTCCTTTTCGATGACGTCACGGACCGTCAGCATCACGATGCTGAAATGGAATTCATTGTCTCCGAAACGCGGCACCGGATGAACAACCTCTTTGCCGTGGTGCGTTCGATTGCCATGCAGACCAGCGTCGAAGACCGCACGGCGGTTGACTATCGCGAAACGCTGCTCGGGCGTTTGGAGACGACGTTCCGGGCGCAGGAGATTGCCGCGACGCGTGACGCCGCCGATTTTGAAGACGTCCTGAGACTGGCAGTCGGCGAATTGGGCGTCGGCCGCCTCTCCTGCAACGGTCCCGCTATCGAGCTTGAAAGCCCGAAGGTGCTTTCGGTCAGCTTGATTTTCCATGAACTGACAACCAATGCGGTGAAATACGGCGCTTTTGCCACCCCCGAGGGCAAAGTCCATGTCACATGGACGCTGGACGGCACCGCGCCGGAGCGGCCATACCTGACCTGCGAATGGCGCGAGGAAAACGGTCCTCGCGTCAAACTGCCGGAACGGAAAGGGTATGGCACGACATTGATGAAAGGCACCTCCGCTCAACTGGGCGGCGACATGGAACTGACCTATGCTCCGGGCGGTTTGACCGCCGTCCTCAAGATACCGGTGCAATGACGATGCGCAATCCAGTGGGAAATGTCGACCACAGGACCTGCATTCTCGTCGTCGAGGATGAACTGTTCCTGGCGATGGAACTGGAAACCGCCTTGACCGCTGGCGGCTTTCGGGTTCTGGGGCCGGCCGCCTCGGTCAAGGATGCGCTTGATCTGCTCGGCCGCGAATGTCCCGATGCGGCTGTTCTCGATTTCAATCTCGGCAGGGACAAGGTCACGCCTGTCGCCCTTCAGTTAAAATCGCTTGGCGTGCCGTTCGTCCTTGCCAGTGCCAGCAGCGCGGCAGAGTTGTCGCGCTATGCTGTCCTTGCGGATGTTGCCAATCTTGGCAAGCCGACGGATATGAAGCGCCTCGTCGCCGCTGTCCGTGCCCTCCATGCGTGAGCATTATCATCGCGGCATGCGCGTCGATGGCGCCGCCTCGATCGACCCGGCGTAAAGGATCATCCCCGCCCTTCGCAACCCGGCCGGCGGCGGGCAGCGTGATAGCGCGCAGGAAACGGGTGGCGGCATCCCGCCCGTGCTGCGATTGAACCTCCCGCAACCAGAGGAGTTTCCATCATGTCCACGCTTTCCAACAAGGTCGCCATCATCACCGGCGCCAGTTCCGGTATCGGCCGCGCAACGGCAAAACTGTTTGCCCGCGAAGGGGCAAGCCTGATCGTCTCGGGCCGCCGCCGGACCGCCCTCGACGAACTCGTCGCGGAGATCGAGGCCGAAGGCGGCAAGGCGTTCGCCATCGACGGCGATGTCCGCGACGAGGCCCACGCCCGCGCCCTGGTCGCCGCTGCCACGGAAATATTCGGCGGTCTCGATATCGCCTTCAACAATGCCCGCACGACCGGCGAAATGGCTGCGATCGCCGATCTTTCGACAGCCGGATGGCAGGAAACCATCGACACCAACCTGACAAGCGCCTATTTCGGCGCCAAATATCAGGTCCCCGCCATGGCATCGCGCGGCGCAGGCTCGCTGATCTTCACCTCCAGCTTTGTCGGGCATACTGCCGGCATGCCCAACACCAGCGCCTATGCCGCAGCAAAAGCCGGATTGATCGGCCTGACCCAGAGCCTTGCTGCGGAACTGGGGCAGAAGGGTATCCGCGTCAACGCGATCCTGCCCGGCGGCACCGATACGCCGATGAGCTTTACCAATGCGCCCGGCGCCGGGCCGGAAGTTCTTGCCTTCGTCGAAGGCCTGCATGCCCTGAAGCGCATGGCCAAACCGGAGGAGATCGCCCGCTCCGTCCTCTACCTCGCCTCGGATGCGTCCAGCTTCACAACCGGCACCGCCATGCTGGTCGACGGCGGCGTCTCGATCAACCGGACGTAAAAAAAATTATCCCCGCAAATCCCCGCCCCCAAAAACCGTGGCACAATCATCTCGTCCTGCCATCGGATACACCGGAAAGCGTTGCCGGCGAGGTGGGGCCGGTGCCTTCGGTCTGTGTTTGAAACGCAGGCGCGGCTGTTGGGGCCTGCAGAAAGTGATTTCCCTCCCGTCTGAAAAATGGCGGGGCGTGCCTGTGAGGCACACATGAGGACCGGCGACGGGTGTGTCGAGAGACAGGCCTTTCGTGGCGAGACGGCGAACAGCCGTAAGCGCCGCCCCGTATCAAAAGGGTGCCGTCATCCCCGCAGAGAAATCGAAGTTGCAGGTAAAAACCACCGAGACGGGGCACATCGCGTGTCATTTACTACCAAACACTTCGGCACACGATGTGCCCCGGCGGATCCTGCCGGCGCCCCGGCGCAAAAAGATCACCGCAACGGCATGCCACGGGCGAAACACGCCGCGTGAATGCGAACGCCTGTCTTGTCTGATCCCGTAGCCAAAGGAACATCCCATGCCAAAACCGGATCTTTCCGAATATGAAAAACGCGTGTCCGCCGATCACGAACGCCAATGCCGCACCACCTTGACCATTCACAGCGCATGGCGCGTCTGCCCAATCCGCAAATGCCGCCGCGATAACGCCTGCAGCGGGGAAATGCTTGCCTCCGCGCACCAGGAGCGCAAAATCCGCGCCCAGCGCGAAACCGGCCTGTCCGGCAACGCCTGCGCAAAACTGCCACGCTGCATGGCAACAGCCAGTGCCGCAGCTTTCGAGACATTTGCGGAATGCCTCGATGATCTTCAAAGAGACATGATTGCCTATCCGGATGAAGACCTGCCGAAATTCGATCGTTGCCTGAAAGGCCGCCAGACGAGGCGCGACACTGCCAACCCTTGACTTTCACGACCGATCATCCGACTTCACAAGGGTATGATCCAAGGAGTTCCGACCATGACCGAACAGGCCCGCAGCACCATCGACCAGACCGAAGTCGACCGGTTTTCCGCCATGGCCGCCGAGTGGTGGGATCCGAAGGGCAAATTCCGGCCGCTGCACAAGTTCAATCCGGTTCGCCTCACCTATATCCGCGACCGCGTTTCGGACAATTTCGGCCGCGAGGCCAAGGCGCTGCAACCGCTGAAGGGCCTGCGGGTCCTCGATATCGGCTGCGGCGGCGGCCTCCTGTCAGAGCCGATGGCCCGCATGGGTGCCGACGTGGTCGGCGCCGACGCCTCGGAAAAGAACATCATGATCGCCAAAACCCACGCGGCCGGCAGCGGCGTCGCCGTCGATTACCGGGCGGTGACGGCGGAATCGCTTGCCGAAGCCGGCGAGACCTTCGATGTCGTGCTCAACATGGAAGTGGTCGAGCATGTCGCCGATGTCGAATTCTTCATCAGCACCTGCGCCTCGATGGTGCGCCCCGGCGGCCTGATGTTCGTCGCCACCATCAACCGCACGGTGAAGGCGGCGGCACTTGCCATCTTCGCCGCCGAAAACGTCCTGCGCTGGCTGCCGCGCGGCACCCACCAATATGAAAAGCTGGTGCGCCCCGAAGAACTCGAAAAGCCGATCACGGCAAGCGGCATGCAGATCACCGATCGCACCGGCGTCTTTTTCAATCCGCTGTCCAACCAGTGGAACCTGTCGAAGGACATGGACGTCAACTACATGATCGTCGCCAGGCGCCCGGCGTAACCACGGGCTCCCTGCCCTGCCGCGATCTGCTTCGCGGCAGAACTTTTTCGGCGCTGGCGGGTCTTTAGCCCTTTTGCCGCGCCATCCATTCGTCCTTGAGCAGCGCATAGATGAATTCGTCGCCCCAGATGTCGTTGAACTGGTCGTTCTGGATCAGATGGGCCTCGCGCCGCATGCCCAGCCGTTCGACAACCCCGACCGAGCCGGCATTCGCGGCATCGAGCCGGGCAAAGGCGCGGTGGAAATTCAACCGCGAAAACGCGAAGTCCAGAACGGCCCGCATCGCCTCGGTAGCATAGCCCTTGCCTGCAAAGACCGGATTGAAGATGTAACCGACCTCCACCTGCCGTGCGATCGCACTTGCAAGCTTCAGCACCACTTCGCCAATGACGGCACCGTCCTCACGGCGCTCGACGGCAAACACGGCGGCATCATCGTCCTCGCGCAGCCGAGGCGCGCTCGCCCTCTGGAATTTTTCGGCGGCCGCAGCATCGTCTAGCGGCTCGGCATAGAGATAACGGTAGACCTCAGGCTGGCTGTGATAGGCATGAAAAGCCGCAAAATCGCCGGGCACGAACCGCCGTATTTCGAGGCGTTCAGTGGAAAAGCGAAGGTCGGAAAAATCCATCAGTCTCGAAACTCCATTCTGCATACCGCCCGCAGATGGGTATCAAGCCGTTGAATTGAAAGAGTGCTGCAACCTTTCCCGCGCGCCGGAAAACCCGACGCCTGCCCGGGCCACCTCAAAAAGCCAATGCACCATCATCCCCACCCCTTGCCGCTGTGCTAGACTGCAATAGATCGAGCCAGACGGAGGAAATTATGTCCTGGGTCGTTCCGTTCTTTGACATGTAAAAGCTTGCAGACAGCCGAACTCCATTCCGCGTGTCGGCTGTAAGCCCGTTCATGTGATGAGATTTTTTAGGTCACGTCGGCCGTCGATGACGCGTACGATTTCCACCACTTTCACAAGGCCTTCGTCGTTATTGGGTATCGTCTCGTAGAGGATCACAAACGGCGCCTCCACAAGCATTCGAGCAGCCGGGCTGATCTCCGGATGTCGCATACCGAGGCGCGGCTGGTCGATCAGAAGGCCGGCTTTGTGCTGAAACCGCTCGTAGAAGCGCTCGGCGGCCTGTGGTTGCTCACGGCCGATTTCCACATAGATTCGGCGAATATCCGCCTGTGCCAAGGGTGACCAGACGAGATCAGCCGACATTTTTCTGCGCGGCGCGGAGTTCCTGGCGGACTTCCTCTCGCAACTGGTCAAAGTCGATGGCGACGGGTTTGCCGCTCGCCTTGCCCTCATTCCACAACTCGCTCAGCCTGCGTGTATCGGCTTGCCGGATCTCCCATTTCGCAGACCAGTCACGCACTGCTTCGCGGACAATTTCACTCGTTGTGGCGTAGGCCCCGGTTCCAACGGCATCGCGAAGCATCGCCGCCTGCTGCGTTGTCAGCGCAACGCTGATTTTCTCTACGTTGGACATCAGAGGTCTCCAAGCTTGAGTGGTAGTAAATATTACTACCGTTTGACCTCGCTGCCAAGCAGATCGGGCAACTGCGTTCCCGCCCCTTGCCCCGCCCTAGACTTTCAGCGTCAGCACATGCGCCAACAGATCGGCCTGCCCTTTGGCATTCTCCTCCGCGATCCGCCGGACTTTTTCAGGGTCGGTCGCATGGACTTTGCCATCGGCGGTGAAGGGTTCTTTGAAAGTGAATGCTCTGGCTGATGCGGCCGTCCTCTCAGTTCACATCGTCGGGCAGAACCGGCAGGGCGGCGATCTCGATGCCTTCCTCGAGCAGGGCCTTGGCTTCATCGATCGTCGCCTGGCCTATCAACCCGCGCTGCTCGGCCTCGCCATAATGGATCTTGCGCGCTTCCTCGGGAAACTTTGCGCCCACATCCTCGGCATTTTCGCGAATGGACGTGACCAGTTCGCGGATCTTGGCGACCGCCTCCTTGCGGGCCTGATCCATCATCAGCACCTTGGTCTCGTCCTTCTTGCGGGCTGTCGAAACCGAGGGCGCCATCAGTTCCTTGCCGACGGTGGCCGAACCGCAAACGGGACAGGACACCAGCCCGAGTTCAGCCTGACGGTCGAAGTCGGCGCTCGAGGAAAACCATCCTTCGAACGAATGGCCGTTATCACAGGCAAGCGTGTACTTGATCAAGCGGCCACGTCCTTGGAAGCGCTGGGCACTTCCTCCAGCGTGAACGCCCGGCCGTTCTTCAGGTTGGGAATTTTCGCCCGCGCAGCGGCAACCGCGCCGATGTCGATATCGGCGACAACGATGCCTTCGCCGGTGCCGCCGGCGGACGCGAGAACACGTCCCCACGGATCGATGATCATCGAATGGCCAAACGTCTCGCGGCCGTCCTCATGCACGCCGGCTTGGGCAGCGGCGATGACGAACATGCCGTTTTCGATGGCCCGGGCGCGCAGCAGGATTTCCCAATGCGCCTCGCCGGTCTGGCGGGTAAAGGCGGCTGGTACCGACATGATCTGCGCTCCGGCCGCAGCCTGCGCCCGGAAGAGTTCGGGGAAACGCACATCGTAGCAGATGGCGCAGCCGAGCTTGCCGAACGGCAGGCTGACCAGCCGCGCCGTGCCGCCCGGCGTATAGGCGGAGCTTTCCCGCCAGCTCTCGCCATTGTCGAGATCGACGTCGAACATGTGGATCTTGTCGTAATGGGTGATTTTCTGGCCGTCCGGGGCGAACAGAAAGCCGCGATTGGCCATCTTGCCATCGGCAAGCCCGATCGCCGTCGAGCCGACATGCAGATGGATGCCGAGTTCGCCGGCAAGCTTCGACGCTGCGGCAACGATCAGATCATTGCTCTCGTCGCGCAGCGCCGCCTTCATCGCGGCCCGGTCCCGCTGCAGCGCGCCGGTCATTTCCGGCGTCTGCACATAGGTTGCGCCCTGTGCGGCGGCCTCGCGGACGAGCCGTACCATCGTCTCGGCATTGCGAGCCGGATCGACACCGGAACACATCTGGATCGCTGCGGCCTTGAGCGTCATCGAAGCGTCTCCTTACGCGGCGAGCATCGCGTCCAGCTTGCCGGCGCGTTCCAGCGCATGCAGGTCGTCGCAGCCGCCGATATGGGCATTGTTGATGAAGATCTGCGGGAAGGTCGTGCCGCCGTTCGAGCGCTCGATCATCTTCTGGCGAACCTCCGGCGCATAGGTCGCGTCATGTTCCTCGAACGTCACGCCCTTGGTTTCCAGAAGTTTCTTCGCAGCGGAACAATAGCCGCAGAATTGACGGGTATAAATGACGACCGAAGCCATGAGTTGATCTGCTCCTTCGCCGGCCCTGCGCCAGCATCACATACCGTGTCATATAAGACCGGACACGGCTCTTGCAAAGGTCAAAACGGTGACATCCGCCGCCCCCGCCTTCTTCAACGCCCTTGTGGCGGCCGATACCGTCGCCCCTGTCGTATAGACATCGTCGACCAGAACGACCCGCTTGCCGAACAGCGCCGCCCTGCCGGTCCCGGTCACCGAGAAGGCGCCGCGCACATTCTCCTGCCGCTGGCTGACGCCCAGCCCCACCTGCTGGGCGGTGCGTCTGTTGCGGATCAGCGCCGCGGCCAGAAAAGGTTTACCCGAGCTATGGGCAATCGCCCGGGCAAGCTCGGCGGACTGGTTGAACTTGCGGCTCCAGAGGCGAAAAGCATGCAGCGGCACCGGAACGACCACATCGCAGGCCGCAACTGTGCCGTCGCTGGCCCTTATCATCCATTCCGCCATCATCACGGCCAGATCGGTGCGGTCGCGGTATTTCAGGCCATGGACAAGCGACTTGGCAATGCCGTCATGGATGGCGACGGAGCGCAGCCGCTCGAATACCGGCGGATTGGCAATGGCATCGGCCGACAGGATGCCAGCCCCCAGATCATGCGAAAACGGCAGGCCCAGAACCTCGCAATAGGGCCGCTCGATCAGCCGTAGCGTCGCCCAGCACGAGGCACAGACACCGCGATGCCGCCCGGTCATCCGGCCGCAACCGGCACAGACCGGCGGATAGACCGCATCGACCGCAGCAGCCCACAGGCCGCGCAAACCTCCGCGCAAGCTATTGGCCAGCCGCCACCCCGGATTTTCAGCCTCTTCGTCCCCCATGAGGTTGACATTACGGCGAGCCGGGTTTCATTGCGATCAGATTTTCGAGCGATCAGGAAAGCAAAGCCATGGATATCGTTTTCGACCAGACGCTCATCGAGGCCCGCCGCAAGCGCGCCTTTCGCAACGGCGATCCAAAGGCGCAATTCCTGCTGGAGATTGCCGCCCAAGAGTTGTCCGAACGCCTGAGTGTCGTCGAACGGCATTTCGACAAGGCCGTCGAACTGCACGGTTATACCGGCCTGACCGCCCGCTACATCGCCAATACCGGCAAGGTCACCGAAATCGAGCGGGTCGAAACAGATGCCGCTTTTGCCGCCGCAAATGAAAAAGTCTCCGCCGCGTCACTGGAAACGGTGCCGCTCGCACCAGAATCGGCAAACCTGATCGTCTCGCCGCTGTCGCTGCACCTGACCAACGATACGCCCGGCGTGTTCATCCAGGTGCGCCGTGCGCTGAAACCCGATGGCCTGTTCCTCGCCGCCATTCCCGGCTCCGGCACCTTGCAGGAATTGCGCGAGGTTCTTCTTGCCGCAGAAAGCGAATTGACCGGCGGCGCCAGCCCGCGCGTCATCCCCTTTGCCGACGTCCGCGATATCGGTGCACTCCTGCAACGTGCCGGCTTCAGCCTGCCGGTTGCCGATACCGAAAGCTATACGGTGCGTTACGCGTCGCTGTTTTCGCTGTTGAAAGACCTGCGGTCGATGGGCATGACCAATCCGCTCGCAGCCCGCAGCCGCAAACCGCTGACCCGCCGCTTTTTCGTGCGTGCCGCCGAAATCTACGCCGAGCGTTTTGGCGACCCGGACGGCCGCATCCGGGCGACGTTTTCAATTATCTATATTTCCGGCTGGGCACCGCACGAAAGCCAGCAGAAACCGCTGAAACCGGGCTCGGCGAAACAACGGCTGTCCGATGCGCTGAGCACGCGGGAACTGCCGTTGAAGGATGGACAATAAGAATGCGTGCCGGCTTTAGACGGCGCCGGCGCCGGCGCCGATAATGGCTTTGGTAATCGTCTGAAAGACAGCCAGCAGTGAATCCGAGAATGCCCCTAGCCCGACGATCATGCCGATCGAAATCAAGGTGGCCAGCAGACCGTATTCGACGGCCGTCGCTGCGGATTGGTCCTTCAGAAACCGGATCAGTGTCGTCATGGGCTCCCCAGCCTGTCCTGCGCATGCCCCAACAGGCGATCTCACCCGAAAAGCACCGATATGTACCATCGTCATCGGTCGGTTCCGACCACGACTGGCAACGAACAGGAATGCCGGGACAGTCCCGGCCCCGAGGGCGTCAGCAGCCGCTTTTGCTTCCATCGCCGTCAATAATGCAGACGGCGCCCGGCATTTCCTGCAGCACGCTGCGGCGCACGGTATAGCGCTTGGCCGGCGGGCTGCTCGGGATCGAGCCGGTCTGAATATTATCGTAGTCGATCGGCGCGTCGGCCAGCACCTTGTTGTCCGTCTTCGACGTCAACATCGGCGTCAAAATCAGTGTCAGCGCGATGACGGCCGTACCGAACAGCAGCGACAGATTAAGCGCACCGGTCCGGCGGCTCTGGGTCGTCACCAGATCCTTGTCCTGAACCGTTCTCCAAAAATCGTCATCGACCATCGTCTGCCTCTTCGAATACGTGCGTTTCCCTGAAGCCGGCTCACGGACCACTTCACCATGTCGACGCCTATAAAAACCGGTATCGGCTACGGGAATCATCCCCAAACCAATAGACACCGGCACTTACTCGAGGCTGATTTTGCGGGAGGGTGATAAATGTTCGATTAATAAAACAGAAATTTTGAGGATTAGATCAGAGCAAATCCATTAAGTAGGGGATAAGCGGCTCGTCTGCGGGCGGCATCGGATAATCACGCAGGGCCTTGGGGCGAACCCATTTCACCGCTTGGCCTTCGCGGCCATAGGCGACGCCCTCGTAGCGCCGGCAGACATAGAGCGGCATCAGCAGGTGAAAATCCTCATAGGTGTGGCTGGCAAATGTCAAAGGCGCCAGGCACGCGACCTTGGTGCGAACTCCCAGCTCCTCGTCCAGTTCGCGGATCAACGTTTCTTCCGGCGTCTCCCCGGGCTCGACCTTGCCGCCGGGAAATTCCCATAGCCCCGCCAGCGACTTTCCCTCCGGCCGCTGGGCGAGAAGGATCCGGCCGTCGCTATCGACCAGAGCGCAGGCCGCGACCAGAAGAATCTTTCGGCCGGCAACGTCCATGGTCATACCCCTTCGCGTCGGTAGGCATACCGGTAGACATCCCTGAATCCGAACTTGCGATAGAGCGTGATCGCGGCGTCATTGTCGCTCTCGACCGAAAGCCAGGCCGTGCGGGCGCCACGCAGACGGGCCCAGCGCAGCGACGCATTCACGATGGCGCTGCCGACGCCCTGCCGCCGAACGCTCTCGGAGACCGCCACCTGCAAAATCCCTGCAAGATCATTGTCATGAACGGCAAGCGACACTGCGATCGGTCCCTCGTCCTGCGCCTCGAACAGAAACAGCCCGCATTCCGGCTTGATCGCGTTGATGACTTCGGTGAGACCCGCCTTGTCCTGGCTGCTTTCGCCACAAATCTGCAGCCGGGCGTCGACGAAACGGCCGACATCGCGCAACGGCAGATGCTCGATGGCTTCTTTCGTATCGTTCGGCGGAATATCCGCCATCATCACGATGGTCTCGGAAAATACCGGCCAGCGATGCTCATCCATGAAGGCAATCAGCTGCGGTGGCGTCAGCGGCGTCTGGCGAACGGTCAGCGGCCTTCCATAGTCGGAAAAGCGCTTGGCGGCCTTCTGCAGCCGGATCTCGATATCGCGGCTGTCGGACGGATCAAGCGGATTGACCGAATTCAGCCGCTTGGAATCATGGCCGGCCGTCAAGCGGATCAGCCAGCTGCCGTCATACTGCACCGACGCCGCAGGCCAGGCGCGAAAACCGACGGCTTCCAGGCGGCGCACGTTCGGCAAATCGGCTTTCGAAATCGTATCCTGCACTGCCATCAGCTCCGGTAGTCGCCATTGATCTCGATATATTCCTTGGTCAGATCGCAGGTATAGACGGTCGCCTTGCCGGACCCGAGACCGATCTCGACACGAATGGCGATGTCTTCTTCCTTCATGACGGCCGTTGCAGCGGCCTCCGAATAGGTCGGATCACGCTCGCCATCGAGGGCAACGCGCACATCACCGAACCAGATCGCCAGCCGGTCGCGGTCTGCCAGTTCGCCGGCCTTGCCGACAGCCATGACCACGCGGCCCCAATTGGCGTCCTCGCCGGCAACCGCCGTCTTCACCAACGGTGAATTGGCAATCGACAGGCCGATACGCTTGGCAGCAGCGTCGCTTTCGGCGCCTTCGACGGTGACGGCAACCATCTTGCGGGCGCCTTCGCCGTCGCGGACCACCTGCAATGCCAGATCGCGCAGAAGATCGTTCAACGCTGCACGGAAACCATCGAGCGCCGGATCGGTCGGGCTGACGATCTTCGTCTGGCCGTCCTTGCCGGCAGCACCGGTGGCAAACAGCATCAGCGTGTCGGAGGTCGAGGTATCGCTATCGACGGTGACGGAGTTGAAGGTCGGCCCCGTGCCTTCCGACAACAGAACCTGCAGGGCTTCCGGCGCGATATCCGCATCGGTCACGACAAAGGACAGCATCGTCGCCATATCCGGCGCGATCATGCCGGCGCCCTTGGCGATGCCGTTGATGGTGATGGCGACGCCGCCGATCTTAGCGGTGCGGGTTGACACTTTCGGATAGGTGTCGGTGGTCATGATCGCCTTGGCGGCCTCGAACCAGAAATCGCCGGTTGCCTGCGTGGTCATGTCGCTGAGAACACCGGCAAACTTTGTTGCGTCCAGCGGCTCGCCGATGACGCCGGTCGAAGCAAGAAACACTTCCCCGGTCAAGCACCCAACCGCTTCTGAAGCCGACTTCGCCGTCAGCTCGGTCGCAGCCCTGCCCTTCTTGCCGGTAAAGGCATTGGCATTGCCGGAATTGACGACCACGGCACGGGCTATGCCGCCAGACAGGTTCTGACGGCAGAAATCGACGGGAGCCGACGGGCAACGCGATTTGGTAAAGACGCCGGCGACAGCAGCCGGTTCATCGAAGACCATCAGCAGCACATCGGTACGGTTCTTGTACTTGATGCCGGCAGCGGCGGTTGCCATGCGCACGCCGCGCACGGGCGGCATGTCGGCGAAGGATTTCGGAGCAAGCGGGGAAACGGAACCGGACATGATCAACCCTGTTTAGCGATGATGGCCCGGCCTGCGGGCCCACAAACGAAATCCCGAAGAGCCTGACGCCTCCGGGACCTGTGTCGTTCACTGTATATCAGAAAGGCGTGACCGGCCGAAGACGAACGGTCACGCTCGATCTCATCAGTTGGCGGTCGCGGCTTCCGCCTTGTTCGCCTCGTCATAAGCCTTCTTCAGGGCCGGGTCGGTGATATCGACGCCGGCATCCTTCTTGGCCGCAGCCAGAAGCTCGATGTACTTGTCGCGCATGACCAGCTGCTTGACCTGCGGCTCGACCTGCTCAAACGGCGGCGGCGGCTGCATGCGCTTGTCTTCGAGCAGAATGACGTGGAAGCCGAACTGGGTCTTCACCGGCACTTCCGTGTACTTGCCCTTTTCGAGCTTGAAAGCGGCTTCCGAGAATTCCGGAACCATGCGATCCTTGGTGAAGTAGCCGAGATCGCCGCCGTCAGCCTTGTTCGGGTCGGTTGACTTTTCCTTGGCGATGGTCGCGAAGTCCTTACCCGCATCCAGATCCTTGATGATCGCCTTGGCTTCTTCCTCGGTCTTCACCAGGATATGGCGGGCCTTGGCTTCTTCCTGCGCAGGGATCTTGGCGATTTCCACGTCGTAGCGGGCCTTGACCTCTTCCGGCTTGACCGCATCGACAACGTGCTTCTTGAAGAAGGCATTGTGCAATTCGCGGTCGGTCAGGTAGGCGAGACGCTTCTTGAAATCCGCATCATTCTGCAGGCCTTCCTTGTCGGCATCCTTGGCCAGAAGCTTGACGTCGATCAGACCGGAAAGGGCTGCGGCGCGCTTCTGATCTTCCGGCAGCTGGGCCAGCTGCGGGTCAAGACCGGTCAGGGCGTAATCAAGCTCCGACTGGTGGATTTCCGCGCCGCCGACCTTGGCGATGACCGGATCGGCGGCATCCTGTGCCGCTACCGGGCCTTGGGCGGCCATGACAGCGATCAGGGCAACAGCCGCAAGCATTTTGTATTTCAACATCCTCATACCTTCCACGATGGTATCCGAAACCGCGGTCACGGCCGGCCTGAAACGTTCCACATCATCAGATTGTGGCCGTTCTGTAGCCTTGGCGTACCTCAACTCCGTTGACATAATTCGACCCCCCTCTTATCTGTCACGCAACCTCGCGTCCAGAACAGTTCCGGGCGTTTCATAGTATTTCGCGGAAATTGACCGCGTTGGCGACATAGAAGAAAGGACCATTCTTATGGTCAGTCTCGGCGGCCTCGCCCGCAAAATCTTCGGCTCATCGAATGACCGCCGTGTGCGTGGCTACAAAGCCAAGGTCGATGCCATCAATGCGCTCGAAGCTGAAACCAAAGCGCTTTCCGATGAAGCGCTGGCCGCCAAGACCGTCGAGTTCCGCCAGCAGTTCGCCGACGGAAAGACGCTCGATGATCTCCTGGTGCCTGCTTTCGCCGTTGCCCGCGAAGCCGCGCGCCGCACACTTGGCCTGCGGCCTTTTGACGTCCAGCTGATCGGCGGGATCATCCTGCACGAAAAATCGATCGCCGAAATGAAGACCGGCGAAGGCAAGACGCTGGTGGCAACCCTGCCGGTCTACCTCAACGCGATTGCCGGCAAGGGCGTTCACGTCGTCACGGTGAACGATTACCTCGCCACCCGCGACTCGGCGACGATGAACCGGATCTATTCTTTCCTCGGACTGACGACGGGCGTTATCGTCCACGGCCTGACCGACGACCAGCGCCGCGCCGCCTATGCCTGCGACGTTACCTACGCGACCAACAACGAACTCGGCTTCGATTATCTCCGCGACAACATGAAGTACGAGCGCAACCAGATGGTCCAGCGCGGCCACTTCTTCGCGATCGTCGACGAAGTCGATTCGATCCTCGTCGATGAAGCGCGCACGCCGCTGATCATTTCCGGTCCGCTCGACGACCGCTCAGATCTCTACAACACGATCGACAAGTTCATTCCGCTTCTGTCGCCGGAGGACTACGAGATCGACGAAAAGCAGCGCTCGGCCAATTTCTCCGAAGACGGCACCGAAAAGCTGGAAAACCTGCTGCGCGAAGCCAACCTTTTGAAGGGCGAAACGCTCTACGACGTCGAGAACGTCGCGATCGTCCATCACGTCAACAACGCATTGAAGGCCCACAAGCTTTTCCAGAAGGACAAGGACTACATCGTCCGCAACGACGAGATCGTCATCATCGACGAATTCACTGGCCGCATGATGCCGGGCCGCCGTTATTCGGAAGGCCAGCACCAGGCGCTTGAAGCCAAGGAAAAGGTCACCATCCAGCCGGAAAACCAGACGCTGGCCTCGGTCACCTTCCAGAACTATTTCCGCATGTACTCGAAGCTCGGCGGCATGACCGGTACGGCTTCGACGGAGGCCGAGGAATTCGGCAACATCTACGGTCTTGAAGTCGTGGAAGTGCCGACCAACCTGCCGATCAAGCGTATCGACGAGGACGACGAAGTCTACCGGACGGTCGAAGAGAAATACAAGGCGATCATCGCCGAAATCAAGGAATCACAGGATCGCCAGCAGCCGGTTCTGGTCGGCACGACCTCGATCGAAAAATCCGAACTTCTGGCCGAAATGCTGAAGAAGGCCGGCTTTACCAATTTCCAGGTTCTGAACGCCCGTTATCACGAGCAGGAAGCCTACATCGTTTCGCAGGCAGGCGTGCCGGGTGCCGTGACGATCGCCACCAACATGGCCGGCCGCGGTACCGACATCCAGCTCGGCGGCAACCTTGAAATGCGCGTCGAGCGCGAACTCGGCGAAATGGAACACGGCCCCGAGCGCGACGAGAAGGAAGCCGCGATCAAGGTTGAAGTTCAGCGCCTGAAGGACATCGCGCTGGGTGCGGGTGGCCTCTACGTTCTGGCGACAGAACGTCACGAAAGCCGCCGCATCGACAATCAGCTGCGCGGCCGCTCCGGCCGTCAGGGCGACCCCGGCCGCTCGAAATTCTTCCTGTCGCTGCAGGACGACCTGATGCGCATCTTCGGTTCCGACCGCATGGATTCGATGCTGCAGAAGCTCGGTCTGAAGGAAGGCGAGGCCATCGTCCATCCATGGATCAACAAGGCGCTGGAACGCGCCCAGAAGAAGGTCGAAGCCCGCAACTTCGATACGCGTAAAAACCTCCTGAAATACGACGACGTTCTGAACGATCAGCGCAAGGTCATCTTCGAGCAGCGCATCGAGATGATGGATGCGACGGACATTTCCGAAACCGTCGCCGATATGCGCCATGAGGTCATCGAGGATATCGTTACCAAGCGTATTCCGGAAAAAGCCTATGCCGAACAGTGGGATGCCGTTGGCCTGAAGACCGACGTGCAGAATTCGCTCAACCTCGACCTGCCGATCATCGAATGGGCGGCCGAGGAAGGCATCGACGAAAACGATATTCGCGAGCGCATTACGGCGGAAGCCGACAAAGCCGCAGCCGATCGTGCCGAACGCTTTGGCCCGGATATCATGCTCTATGTCGAGCGCTCCGTGGTTCTGCAGACACTCGACCATCTCTGGCGCGAGCATATCGTCAACCTCGATCACCTGCGTTCCGTCATCGGCTTCCGCGGCTACGCCCAGCGCGATCCGCTGCAGGAATACAAGTCGGAAGCCTTCGAGCTGTTCCAGGCCCTGCTGGCAAACCTTCGCCAGGCCGTGACCGCACAACTGATGCGCGTCGAACTGGTGCGGGAAGCTGCTGAAGCGCCGCAGCCCGTGCCGCCGGAAATGGTCGGTCATCATATCGACCCCGACACCGGCATCGATGACTTCGCCGAAAGCGTCAACCTGAACTTCGTCGAGCCGGAAAACCGCAATCCGCAGGATCCATCGAGCTGGGGCAAGGTTTCACGCAACGAGGCCTGCCCCTGCGGATCGGGCAAGAAATACAAGCACTGCCACGGTACGTTTGAGGCCTGAGCGCCGAAAACTTGATTTTGTAAGCGATATCGCTTATTTCTCAAGTGGCAGGCGAGATTGCACTCCCGCCTGCCGATTTGCTTATTTTGCGAAATTGACCCGGACTGCTATTGACCAGCCAGTCCGGGTTTTTCGCATCATAAGCGTGATGCTAAATGGTTTCTGCCACATAGATCACCTCCAGATTCGACAGCAAGGCCGTTGCCACAGCCGGGGAGCCCGTCTTCCCGGTATCGCAAGCTGGTTTTACGTGCGCTGCTTCTGCCACCGAATGCAACCGATAATAGCATAAGATTTCATGATGTCAGCCGCCTGAGGCTAGGCGAAACCGCAGGTCCGTGGCCCCTTGCTGCACCCTTTGTTAACGCTGTTCTGTCAAGACTGGCAGCCTGTTTTGCGTAGTTTTGGGTATTTCAGTGTTCATCGCAGCCTGTCAAACCGCTGGTCGAATTTTGCCGCCCGCAGTAAGGGACCGGCTGTCGACGCTGCTTGAAAAGCTCATTCCCGTACTGACGAGCAACGATCCCAAACACCTTGCCCAGCGCATGGCGCTTGTTGCCTTTGCCATACGTGTCGCCAGCGCCGCCATAGCCTTCGTGTCGCAAATCATCCTTGCACGCGCCATGGGCGAGTTCGAATACGGTATCTTCGTTTTTGTCTGGGTGCTGGTGGTCCTGTTCGGCAACCTCTCCTGCCTCGGCTTTCACACCGCCATCATCCGCTTTCTGCCGCAATATCGCGCCCGCGAGGCGTTTGCCGAAATCCGCGGGATGACAACCACGGTGCGCATCTTCGCGCTCATGTCGGCGACCGGTTTTGCAATCCTCGGGATCGGCGGCCTCTGGCTGTTCGGCGAACATATCGAAAGCTACTATCTCGTACCCCTGTATCTCGGCGCCTTCTCACTGCCGATGATCGCGCTCGGCGACGTGATGGAAGGCACGTCACGGGCCCATAGCTGGGCCGTTTCGGCAATGAGCCCGACCTATATCGTCCGGCCCTTGCTGATCCTCGGTTTCATGATGCTGGCGGTGACGAGCGGCGAACCGCATACCGCCCGCACCGCGATGATCGCGGCGATGGCCGCCACCTATCTGACCAGCGTCAGCCAGTTCTTCATCCTGACCTGGCGCCTGCGCCGGCGCTACGTCAAAGGCCCAAGCCGCATCGAATTCGGCACATGGTTGCGGGTCGCGCTGCCGATCTTCCTGATCGAGGGTTTTGGCTTCATGCTGACCAATTCCGACGTCGTCATCGTCGGCCTCTATCTCGATCCGGCCAGCGTTGCGATCTATTTCGCCGCCGCCAAGACCATGGCTCTGGTGCATTTCGTGATGTTCTCGGTCAAAGCCGCCGCATCGCCCCGCTTTTCCGCTGCCATGGCCAACCCAGACCGCCAGCAACTGGCCATTATAGCCATTGAAAGCGCCAAATGGTCGTTCTGGCCGTCGCTGGCCGTCGGCCTGATGCTCCTTGCCTGTGGCTCGTTCCTGCTCTCGCTGTTCGGCCCGGCCTTCGTTTCCGGCTATCCGCTGATGGCCATCCTGTTTGCCGGCATCATGGCAAAGGCCCTGGTCGGCCCGGCGGAAGCCTTTCTCACCATGGCCGGCCAGCAAAAACTCTGCGTCGCGCTCTATGCCGTGGCCCTTGTCTGCAATCTGGCGCTCAACGTCACGATGATTCCGATGTTTGGGTTGACCGGTGCGGCGATCGCCACGGCCGGCGCCATGTTCGTGGAGGCCATTCTCCTTCACGTCGCTGTCCGCCGCACCTTCGGCATCGTTCTCTTCGCTTTTGCCGACCCGCATGCCCGAACCATCAAAGCAGAGGCGCCCCGCTCATGACCGGCAATCCCCATTTTCCAGACGACGCCAACAGCCGGTCGGCACGCATTCTCGGCGGCCTCGTGCAGCCGGTGCCCGATCAGCCCATTGCTGACAACACCATCGCCATCGGCCGTCCCGGCCGTCAGCTGTGCTTTTATCCGGCACGCCAGGGCTATGAGTTGCAGACCGAGCTGGACTTCCTCTCCAACCGGGCGATGGAGCCGAACGTTTTCTTCACCGGCCGTTTTCTGGCACCGGCCATGCCGCGTCTGGAAGACCGCATCATCCGCCTGGCACTGATCCGCGACACGGACGCACGCCGCAGCCGCATCCGCTTTCTGATGCCGTTTTCGATCGAGAAGCCCGGATTTTCGATCGGTGCGCCGATCATCCGCGCCTGGTCCAATCCATTCGGCCCACTCGGCGTGCCCTTGCTTGATGCCGAGGACGCCGCCGAAACCATCGACAATCTCTACGAGGCGCTCACCGCCCCGACAGCGAACCTGCCCGGCGTTCTCGTGCTTCCCGATATTCGCCTCAAAGGCAAGTTTGCCCAGCTGGCTCGCGCCGTCGCCATTGGCCGCAACCTGCCGCTGACGGTCACCGACACGTTCAGCCGGCCGATGCTGGAAAGCCTTGAAGACGGCCAGACCTATCTGCGCCACGCCATCAGCGCGGGGCACCTGCGCGAACTGCGCCGGCAGTGGAAGCTGCTGGAGGGGGTTGGCCGTGTCTCCTACAACGTCGCCCGTCAACCGGCCGACATCCGCGTTCGGATGGAGGAGTTTTTGGCGCTGGAAGCGAGCGGCTGGAAAGGCCGGGCCTCCACGGCGATGGTGCTCGACCGTTATCGCGCCGCCTTTGCCCGCGAAGCCATCACCAATCTCGCCGAAGCCGACAGCGTGCGCATCCACACGCTCGATCTCGACGGCACGGCGATCGCGTCGATGATCGTCTTCATGATGGCGGGCGAGGCCTATACCTGGAAAACGGCCTATGACGAGCAATATGCCAAATATTCGCCGGGCAAGTTGCTGCTGGCCGAATTGACCGAATGGCATCTCGACGACGCCAACATCGTGCGTTCCGACAGTTGCGCGGTTCCCGATCATCCGGTGATGAGCCGGTTCTGGGAGGAGCGCGAGGAGATGGGCACGCTGGTGATTGGTCTCAAGCAGAACCGCGACCGCGACGTGCGGCAGGTGGCGGCCCAGCTCCACCTCTACCGCAACACCCGCAACATGGCGCGGCTGCTGCGTGAAAAAATCCGGTCGCTGGCACCCCGCGTCCTGCGATAGGCCGGAGGCGATCCCTGTAAGAGATCACCCCTCTGCCACCGCCCTATCGCGCAGGATGCGGCGGATGACCTTGCCGGAGGTGGTGAGCGGCAGGCTGTCGAGAAATTCGATCTCGCGCGGATATTCGTGCATCGACAGCCGCGTCTTGACCCAATCGCGTATATCGGCGGCAAGCGCGGCGCTTGCCGCATGGCCCGGCCTCAGTACCACATAGGCCTTGACGATCTCGGTGCGCACCGGGTCCGGCTTGCCGATGGCAGCAGCAAGCTGCACCGCCGGATGGCCTGCCAGACAGTCCTCGATCTCGCCCGGACCGATCCGGTAGCCGGACGAGGTGATGACGTCGTCGTCGCGGCCGAAGAAGGTGATGTAACCCTCTTCATCCTGAACGCCCTGATCTCCCGTCGTCATCCAGTCGCCGATGAATTTTGCCGCTGTTGCTGCATCATTGTTCCAGTAGCCGAGAAACATCACCGGGTCGGGCCGGCGCACGGCGACCTGTCCGACGGCGCCAACCGGAAGCACCCTCCCCTCGCCATCGATGATCGCAACGTCATGACCGGGCGCCGGCTTGCCCATCGAGCCCGGCTTCAGCACCCCGAGATTGGCGGCGGACGACAGGACGATGTTGCACTCGGTCTGGCCGTAGAACTCGTTGACCGGAACGCCGAAGGCCGCACTGGCCTGTTCCCAGGTTTCGCGCCCAAGCGATTCGCCGGCCGAGCCGATGGTGCGCAGGTTGAGCCTGTAGTGCGCACGTGGATTGTCGACCGATTTCATCAGCCGCAGCGCCGTCGGCGGGATGAAGGCGTTGCGCACGTCCATCTCCTCCAGAATGCGGAAAGCCATATGCGGATCGAATTTTTGACCGGGCGAGGACACCACCGGAACACCGAGCAGCAGCGACGGTAAAAGTGCATTCAAAAGCCCACCAGCCCAGGCCCAGTCGGCCGGCGTCCACATCCGGTCGCCCGGCTGCGGCAGGAAAGCGTGATGGAACTGGAAGCCGGGGATATGGCCGAGCAGAACCCGATGCCCATGCAGCGCGCCCTTCGGCGGACCCGTCGTGCCCGACGTGTAGATCATCATCGCCGGATCATCCGGCGTCGTATCGGCAGCGGTAAAATTCGGCGCGGGTGTTTGCGCAAGAGCTGCAAAACCGATCGTATCCGGCCCGTCCCCATCGACCAGAACGATGGCCTTCAAATCCGGCAGCTGCTGACGGATCGCTGCAATCTTCTCATGGCCGAAACGGTTGGTGACAATGGCCACGGCCCCCGCATCGCGCAGCCGGTATTCAAGCGCCTCGACACCAAACAACAGCGCCAGCGGCAAGGCGATGGCGCCAAGCTTGTAGATTGCAGCATGAGCGATGGCCGTCTCGAAACTCTGCGGCAGAAGGATCGCCACGCGGTCTCCAGGCCTGACGCCCTGCTGCAGAAGCCCCTTTGCAAAGGAGGAGGATTGCGCCGAAAAAGCCCCGTAGGTCAGCGATAGATGCGCACCATCGGGGCTGAAATGCTGCAGGCAGATCCGATCCGGCTCGCGCGCCGCCCAGTCATCGCTGACGGCGGTGCCGATATTGAATTTTTCCGGAATCTGCCAGCGGAAGTCGCGGCGGAGATTGTCATAGGTATCGCTGATCGGAAGCATGTGCCCGCCGCAAGAAATTTCGCTGCAGTGCACCTAACACTTCCGGATCATGAAATTCAACTGAAGCCCGCGCGCAGTATCATCTCGGTTAGAACTCGGCTTATGCGTTACTGCGGTCTTGCGGCAGATTCTTGGTCAATTCGGCTGCGGGAGCGAAATCCGTCGCGACCGTTCCGGTAAACCAATATCCCGAGGCTTCGTATAATGGCCTGGCCCGCTCGCCTGCAACAACATGTACCGATCGTGCCCCGAGCTCTGCGGCACGACGCTCAGCCTGCGCGAGTAGCTGTCTGCCGATCCCCTTTCGCCACACTTCCGGTGCAACAAACAGATCCTCCAGTTCGGCCTGCATGGCGCTCTCGTTAAAAACAACAGTTACGAAGCCGACGATCTCCCCATCGACCTCAGCAATAATGGCATGTGGCATGTGCTCGGCACGCACTTCCTTTGCTTCTGGAAGCGCTTGCAACTCTTCAATATGATCTCCCCAAGCCAGCGAAGACCGCAGCTTAAGTGCTCCGAGGGTAATCCTGTCCCCGTCATGTGCCGTTCGAATGAAAACTGCCACTGCAACTCCTATGCGCAGAGCAGTCATTACACCAAAATCCGCCTTTCCCCGATAGTGTTGAAAGCCCCTCGGCGGCTTGCATCGATAAAATCGCGACAATGAAATGCGCAGCAAACCCCTCGACGCCTGCTATATCCACTATATTCCGTTTGCAGCTCTGCCTCGGATACGCATTTTTGGCGGGAAACGGCTCACTTGCAGCCTGCCGAGGTTTTCACCACCACTCCTGTTGCCGCATTCAATTCGAAACACTACGCCGCATCAGGACGCGAAGACGACTTCGCGGCTGTGGCGTTCGTTCAACGCGCCAAGCAGTTCGTCCTGCGTTCGATATCCCGCAAAGAACAGGTCGATGACGGCACCGGCGGCACTGACGCCCTCCTGGCTGCGCAGGCGGACACCACGTTCAGCGCACCACGAAAACAGGGCGCCGGACAACGCATCGACATCATCGAAAATGGCGCAGGACGTAGCAGACTGGGACATGCTCGACTCCATGGTTGCAGGCAAAGTGTGCCGATGGGGGATTAATTTGTTCCAGACTGGGCATCGCCACAGAATTTTGCAATCGCCATGCAATGGGGCGGTTAATCGTCTTTTCGACCTGTTCTAATTTGGAGCAGACCGACTGCGATATCCACGATGTGCACGCCGGATAGTTGTGTTTCGATTAAGCAAGTTGCGTATCGCGCGCAAACCGCCGACCCGCTCAGCGGGGCGATTCGGAACCTATGCAATTCTGATGGGAAAATTGAAGTGGTGCCCCGTGCAGGCACAACAAAAGAAAATTGAAGCAACGACACAAACAATGTGGGCGCACCCCGAGACACCACGCCGCCCGTATGGTCGCCGGCCGTTGAACGTCGTTCCAGGTTTCACGACAGGAATGCTCTTCGAACGCATGCGCCAGCCACTCCCGCTTACCTTTCTTTCAAGAATACATCCTAAGTTGCATCCGTAAGAGGCGGTTGCGAGTTTGGCGCCGAGCGTGTGGAGAGTGTGGTGAAGAGCTTCGGGACAATGCTGGCGAGCTACGGGGGCGTTGGGCCAGGCTTTAATTTTCTGCGTATTGCATTGGCATTTTCCATCGTTTTCTATCACGTTCTTACCAATTCCGGCCATTATGCGCTGGCGCAAGGCCCGTTGCTGTGGTTCCTCGAATACAGCCTGGTGCCAATGTTTTTCGCCCTCAGCGGTTTTCTGATCACTGGCAGCGCCCAGCGCCTCAGCCTGGAAAATTTCCTGATCAATCGCGCCCTGCGCATCGTTCCGGCGCTCGCCGTCGATATTCTGGTATGCGCCTTCATCATCGGTCCGGCCGTAACCACGCTGCCGCTGGGCGATTACTTCACCGATCCGGGCTTTTTCGCCTATATGCTGAACATTATCGGTTGGACGCATTTTCAATTGCCGGGCGTCTTCGCGAGCCACCCCGTTCCGCAGGTCAACGGCGCGCTTTGGACCATCCCCTGGGAGATCTACTGCTACACCATCATGTCAGTCATGATGGTCACAGGTGCGGTGCGGCGGCCAAAGGCGACCGTACTGCTGCTAGCGGTCTTTCTCGCCGCAGGCCTTGCAGTCACGCGTTTTACCTCCGCTAACGCCGGGGACGGTCTACATACGCTCTTCGTCGGCCGCGGCGCCCAGCTTATCACGTCTTTTCTGTGCGGCATTCTTGCCTATCAATTGCGCGACAGGATCCCGATGAGCAGACTGCTGTTTGCCGCCTGCGTTGCAGTTGCGTTCGCAGCCATGGTTCTGCTCGACATTAGCGCAACGCAAAGCGTCGCATACCGCTTGGTACTGATGCCTGTCCTTACCTACATCACCATCTATGCCGGCCTATCGCGCCTGAGGCTGCCGAAGTTTCTGGAGCGTGGCGATTATTCTTATGACGTTTATCTCTACCATGTGCCGTTCATCCAGCTTGCCATACTGCTCGGGCCGCCAATCCTTGTCGGCACCGCAATCGGCATTGTCCTGTTGAGCTTGACGGTTGGCGTCGTTGTTCTTTGTATTGCAGCCGCCTCCTGGCACCTTGTCGAGAAACCCATCCTGTCACTGAGAAAACGCTATTCATTGGCTGGCAAGATGATTGCGGAAGGCGATGCCCGAGCAAGTATGCGGGGTGCCACAGCCTAGCTCGCCAGTCACCATGGCCATGTTGGACAACATGTCCGCTCAGGAAAGCGTTAGGTCTTATTTGCAACAGTTCCGCCGGGTAAGGCGGGGTCAAGGGCTACCGACGCTGCCGTCGTTGGGATTCCATCGTCCTGCCGGTAAAATGGTGCCCCGTGCCGGAATCGAACCAGCACTCCTCTCGGAACCTGATTTTGAGTCAGGCGCGTCTACCAATTCCGCCAACGGGGCACGGATACCTTTCGGGGTAGCAAAAAGCGTTTACACGAACCGTTTCGGAACGGTCAACCGGGATTTTGAAGATCGGCGGGCAGGAATCACAAAACTGTGCAATTCGCAACCGCAGCAAATCATTTACAGCATCGCCAATCCTGCCTAAAAGGCGGGAACCGAAACTGGAAATGCTTGATGCTTCGACGCCTTTACGACTGGACAATGTCGCTCGCCGCCCGGAAATCCGCCGAAGCGTGGCTCGCCATCATCGCTTTCGTCGAAAGTTCCGTTTTCCTTGTTCCTGCCGACGTTCTTTTCCTGCCGATGGCGCTGGCCCGGCCGGAGCGTGCCTATCGCTATGCGCTGGTGGCGACGATCGCTTCCGTGCTCGGCGGCATTGCCGGCTGGTATATCGGCCACTACGCCTTTGAGGCACTGGCCAAGCCGATCCTGCATTTCTACGGCAAGCTCGACGCCTTCGAGGCGATGAAGGCTTCGGTCGGTTACGAGACGCTGGTGCTTCTTCTGGTGACATCCGGCCTGGCGCATCTGCCGCCGATCAAAGTGGTGACCATTCTGTCCGGTGCCGCCAACATCAATCTCGGCCTGTTCATCGTCTCGGCAATCGTCGCCCGTGGTGCCCGTTTCTTCCTGTTGGCTTGGCTTTTGCAGCGCTACGGCGAGGAAATCCGCGATTTCATCGAAAAGCGCCTCGGTCTTTTGGCCGCAGCGGCCGCCGGCGTGCTGATCGCCATGTTCGCTGCCTACCGTTTCCTTGCCTGACATTCCGCCTGACATCCCCGCCTGACACCCCTATGGAGCCCGCCGTGAGCGACAGCCAGACCCAGTCCCCCCGCGGCCTTCTGCCGTCCGCGCTCGCCACACTCGGCATGACAGCCACCGTCGGCGGCGCGCTCGCCTTCGAGCATATCGGCGGTTACATTCCCTGCGCGCTCTGCCTTTTGCAGCGCACGCCTTATTACTGGGGCATTCCGATCGGCCTGGTCGCGATTGCCACTTCGGTTCTCAAGTTACCCGTCTGGACGACCCGCGCGCTGCTCGTGGTCATCGGTATCCTGATGCTGGTGGGTGCAGGAACCGGCGTCTATCACGCTGGCGTCGAATGGCATTTCTGGGAGGGCCCGGCGACCTGCGCAACATCGGCATCCGGCGTGTCCGGCAATGTCGGCGACCTGTTGGGCGACCTCGACAGCAAACACGGCCCATCCTGCACGGATGCGTCCCTGCGCGTGCTCGGTCTTTCCTTTGCCGGATGGAACGTCATCGCCAGCCTGATCCTGGCGGCCATTGCGCTGCGCGGTGCTGCCAAGGCATAAACATCGACGCGGCGGCAAGCGCAGCCGCCGTCTTCACACATATCCGGCCGAAGCCATCAAGGCTGCAGTTCGACATCCCAGTAGAGATAGTCCATCCAGCTGTCGTGCAGATGGTTGGGCGGGAACAGCCGGCCATTGTTGTGCAGGTCCTGCACCGTTGGGTGGAACGGCTTCTGGTGCGGGAACATCCCCGCCAGGCGCGGCATCTTGCCGCCCTTGCGCAGATTGCAGGGCGAACAGGCGGCGACGACATTTTCCCAAGTTGTCTGGCCGCCGCAGCAGCGTGGGATCACGTGGTCGAAGGTCAGATCATCCGGCGATCCGCAATACTGGCATTCGAACCGGTCACGCAGGAACACGTTGAACCGGGTGAAGGCCGGATGGCGGGACGGCTGCACATAGCTTTTCAGGCAGACGACACTCGGCAGGCGCATGGAAAAGCTGGGAGAAGAGACCTGATGATCGTATTCGGCCAGGATATGCACACGGTCTAGGAAAACCGCCTTGATCGCGTCCTGCCAGGACCACAGCGACAAGGGGTAATAACTCAGCGGCCTATAGTCAGCGTTCAGCACGAGCGCTGGGAGGCCGTGTGGTGAGACTGCAATCGTCAAGCCAGTATACTCCTGCTCGATTCGGCACCTGCACCTTCTATATTAGGCCCGTTGCGTCAGGATTGTGAAGCCAAAAGGAAAAAGGAAACAAAAGATTCGCTTTTTGTCTTACGGAGTGGCCGGCGTGCCATCCCGGCGCATTTCGGTGGCATAATAGGCCCAGAACAGACGCGCCGCGACACTGCGCCATGGCGCCCAGAGTTCGGTCAGCATATCAAGCTCGCGCACCGAGGGGCGCATCTCCAGCATCAGCGCATGGCCGACGGCATTTTGCAGCGCCACGTCACCGACCGGGAACACATCGGGATGACCGGCGCAGAACAGCAGATAGACCTCCGCCGTCCAGCGGCCGACCCCCTTGATCGCCGTCATTTCGCGGATCGCAGCACTGCCCTCGATCGAACAGATCGCCTCCAGATCGAGCTCGCCCGCCAGCACCGCAGCGGCGACCCGGCGCAAAGTGTCGGCCTTGGCACGCGACAGGCCGACCAGCCGGCAATCCTCATCGGACATGGCCGTGACGGTGGCCGCATCGATAGCGCCGAGCGCCGTTTCCATGCGGCTCCAGATCGCGGCGGCGCTGGCTTTGGAAACCATTTGCGAGACGATGATATTGGCGATGCCGCGATAGCCGGGATCCGTGCGGCGCAGCGGCACCGGGCCGGCCTTCGACACGACATGCTCCAGCCGCGCATCGAGCATGACCAGCCCGCTGAGGCCGGCATTGATATCCTCATGCGTGCGGATGATCCGCATTTCTAATCCTCCAGCCCCCGTCGGCATCTGCTTGCGGATGGACAAAACGCATGGCCGGATGCGTGCTTCCGTGCCAAGACGTAAGTATGAACAAAACAGCTTCAAAACAACCGGTCTTCCGCTTTGCGCCAAGCCCCAACGGCCAGCTTCATCTTGGTCACGCGCTGTCGGCCATTCTCAACCACGACATGGCAAAAGCCGAGCGCGGACGTTTCCTGCTGCGGATCGAGGATATCGACATTGCCCGCTCGACGCCGGAGTTCGAGGCCGGAATTGTCGCCGATCTCGAATGGCTGGGGCTCGACTGGGAAAAGCCGGTGCGGCGGCAATCGGAGCATCTGGACCTCTACCGCCAGGCGCTCGGCACGCTGGTCGACCGCGACCTGGTCTACCCGGCATTTTTGACGCGGGGGGCGATCAAGACCACCGTTGGCGAGTTCGAGGCGAAGGGCAAAAGCTGGCCGCGCGATCCCGACGGAGCACCGCTCTACCCCGGCGAGGAACGCAAGCTTTCCGCCGATGCCCGGCAGCGTTTGCTCGCCGGTGGCAAGCCGCATGCCTGGCGGCTTGACATGGCCAAGGCGCTGGTCGAGCTGAAGGAGCCGCTGACATGGCAGGAGACCGGCAGCGGCCCGGATGGTGCCACCGGCGTGATCACGGCCGACCCGGCTGCCTGGGGCGATGTCGTGCTGTCACGCTCCGATGCGCCGTCCAGCTATCATCTGGCGGTGACGGTCGATGATGCGCTTCAGGGTGTCAGCCATGTGGTGCGGGGCAACGATCTCTTCCATGCCACATCGGTGCACCGGCTGCTGCAAAGCCTGCTTGACCTTCCTCAACCGGCCTACCATCATCACCGGCTGATGCTTGGCCCCGACGGCCGCAAGCTGTCGAAGAGCAATCGCGACACCGGCATTTCCGCGTTCCGCGAAGCCGGCAAGACCCCCAGCGATGTCCGGGCGATGGTGCTATAGGACTTTTTCCTGGGGGACCTCGGTCTCCCGGGCTGCCAGCTCTGCCTTAACCTCGTCTTCCCGCGGTCCCATGATGTGGCGGATCACCATGCGCTTGACCTTGTATTTCATGATAGCCGCGTTGATCTCGGCACCGATGATGAAGATGACGCCGACGATATAGAGAAAGACCAGTGCGATCATGATCGAGGCGAGACCAGCATAAGTCGAAACGTAATTGGCGAAGGTGGCGAGGTAGGAGGCGAAAACATAGGCGCCGATCGACCAGGCGATGAGCGTCAGAATGATGCCCGGCAGGACATCCATGATCTTGCGGCGCCCGTCCGGCAGCCAGAGATGGCTGACGATGAGGCCGGTGGTCAGCATGACGAAGACGCCGGCAAGGCTCCAGCTGTCGATCATGGTCAGGAGGCCGTTGAACCAGGGCAGATAAGTTCCGGCATAGCGGATGGCGAGCGGCACTGCGACGAGAAGCAGGCTGACGATAGCCAGGACCAGCACCCCGGCAAGGACGAAGGCGAGGCTGGCGACACGCGTCTTGTACCAGGGCCGGCTTTCGGCCACCCGGTAGGCGCGGTTAAGCGATACCCGCAACGCTTCGACGCCGTTGGAGGCGAAATAGGCTGCCGCCAGAACCGACACGGTGAGCAATCCCCCTCGCGGGATGGTCAACACGCGCACGACTTCATCGGAAATCGGCTTGGCGATCGATTCGGGCCAGGTATCGAAAATGAAATGCACCGCCGTCGTGGCGAATTGATCGGCGCCGAGAAAACTGCCGAGCGCCGTGCCGAAGATCAGGAACGGAAAAATCGCCAGGAGGGTGGAGAGCGCCACATGGCTTGCCATGGCCCAGCCGTCGTCTTCGCTGAAATGCCAAACGGCATCGAAGACGACCTTCCAGGCTATGCGAATGAAGGCCGGCATTCTCTCTCCAATTGTCTCATCATGCTCCCCCGATTGTAACCCGTTCATGAATATGGGAAACCGGGCGACAATTTCTACAGGAAACAACCCATTATGACCGACCGTCCCTCGATAATCGTCACCGGCTGCTCCACGGGTATCGGTGCCTGGTGCGCGCGCGCCCTCTTGAAAGATGGCTGGCGGGTGTTCGCCACCGTCCGGAAAGTGGAAGATCTGGCCGCGCTCGAAAACGACGGCATAGAAGCCTTCCTGATGGACTATACCAAACCGGACACCATATCCAAACTTGTCGACGACGTATTTGCCCGCACCGGCGGCAGGCTGGACGCGCTGTTCAACAACGGTGCCTACGGCCAGGCGGGTGCCGTCGAAGACCTGCCGGTGGAAGCGCTGCGGCTACAGATGGAGACCAATGTCATTGGCTGGCACGACCTGACCCGGCGGGTCATCCCGGCGATGCGGGCACAGGGCCACGGACGGATCGTGCAATGCTCATCCATCCTGGGCATTGTTCCCTATAAATGGCGGGGCGCGTATAATGCATCGAAATTCGCCCTGGAAGGGCTGACGCTCACCATGCGCATGGAGCTTGAAGGCAGCGGCATCGAAGTGAGCCTGATCGAGCCCGGGCCAATCACCTCGCGCTTTACCGCCAATGCGCTCATCAATATCGAACGTTTCATCGACCTCAAGGGCTCGGTGCACGCTGTGGAATACGAACGGCAGCTAAAGCGGCTAAAGGGCGAGAGCGGCCCGGCAAGAGGCAAGCTTGAGCCCGATGCGGTGTATACTGTGCTGAAACGCGCATTGACCGCGAAGAAGCCGAAGCCGCATTACATCGTGACGCAGCCGGCCAAACACGGTGCGCTTTTGAAGAAATTGCTTCCGGCCGGGCTGTTTTATCGTTTCATCGGCCGCCTCGGCTGAGCTGAAAGGCAAGGGTTAAGTCACATGCATAGTTTTCTCACCGGTTTGACACTGCTCGTCATGGGCCTTGTCGCCATCGTTCTCGTCCGCGGCCTGTTGCACATGGCAAAAGGCGGTGACGGCAATACATCCAACAAGCTGATGCAGGCCCGCGTGTTTCTGCAGGCGGTAGCGATCGTTTTGATCATGCTGACGCTGTGGATCACCGGCGGCGGACGCTGACATATGGTGAAGCTCAACAAGATCTACACCAAAACCGGCGACGACGGCACGACGGGGCTGGCCACCGGCCCGCGCCGCCTGAAGAGCGACCTGCGCGTCGAGGCCTATGGCACGATCGACGAGGCGAACTCCTGCATCGGGCTGGCACGCCAGCATACGCGGGAACTCGCAGCTCTCGATGCGATGCTGATGCGCATCCAGAACGACCTGTTCGACCTCGGCGCCGACCTTTCGACGCCCGATACCGGCGAGACGCCCGCCTATGAGCCGCTGCGGATCATTGCCGCGCAGGTAGCACGGCTGGAGGTCGAGATCGACGCGTTGAACGCCGATCTCGAGCCGCTGCGTTCGTTCGTGCTGCCCGGTGGCAGCGGTGCTGCAGCCACCTTGCACGTTGCCCGCACCGTGGCGCGGCGGGCGGAGCGGCTGATGGTGGAGCTTGCCCGGACGGATGGCGAGATCGTCAGCAACGAGGCGCTGGCCTATATCAACCGTCTCTCCGATTTCCTCTTCGTCGCCGCCCGCTGGAGCAACGGCAAAGGACAATCCGATGTGCTTTGGGTTCCCGGAAAAAACAGATAAGCTTGACGCTGATCACCGCTTCGAGGGACTGACGCGCCTATGTTCATACCGCTGCACGACGCGAACTCCCTCAAATATATCAAGGTCCAGTATGTCACGATCAGCCTGATCGTCATCAACATACTCGTCTGGCTGGTCACCGGGCCGCTGCTGGTCCCGGAAGACTTCACCAATGCCGCGACGATGGGGCTGGGTTATATTCCGGCCATCGCTTTCGATTATGCGCATCTGGCGCCGAACCTGGTGCTGGTTCCCGATGATGCAACCTACCTCACCTATTCCTTCCTGCATGGCGACTTCTGGCATCTGGCCGGCAACATGCTGTTTCTTTGGGTGTTCGGCGACAATGTCGAGGATGCGCTGGGGCATTTCCGCTTCCTGATCTTCTATCTTCTCTGCGCGGCCGCCGGCGCTTTGACGCATGGGCTGATCAACACGGAATCGCAAGCGCCGCTGATCGGCGCATCGGGTGCGATTTCCGGCGTCATTGCTGCCTATTTCCTGCTGCATCCGAAGGTGCGTGTCTGGGTGCTGGTGCTGTTCCGCATTCCGCTGCCTCTGCCCGCCTTCATTCCGCTGGCCTTCTGGATCGGCCAGCAGTTTTTCATGGTGCTCATCGACCCCGAGGGCGACGTGTCGTGGGGTGCCCATGTCGGCGGCATCATTGCCGGATTGATCCTGGTGGTCATTTTGCGACGCCGCGACGTCCCCTTGTTCGACCGCACGATCGTGACACCGCGTGCCGTGCGGCATGTTGAAGCAGCAACGGTAGAGGCACGGCCTGCTGCTGCGGAGACGATCAAGAAACCGACGCCTTGGGGCCGGCCCACCTGACTTTGGCCCAGCACTGGCATAACTTCTGTGATAGCCGATTGATATCAGTGCATTAATGGCTCGACCATAATGGCTGGACACCAAGGCTTGGCCTAAGACGATTGCGTTCATCCGATTTAGCATTGACGCGCACGTAAACGTCAGTATTTTTCCGATGGCAATCTTGCGAGGGAGTAATGGGCAAAGATTGTAATTGGAGAAAAAACGCGTATCGATGTCGCCAACCGACAATCAGGCCGCTGCGTTAAAGCGCATTTTCTCGCAAACGTTTCGTAAGGAAGGACATCATGAAAGTTCTGGTCACCGTCAAGCGTGTCGTCGATTACAACGTGAAGATCCGGGTCAAGCCGGATGGATCGGGCGTCGAGCTTGCCAATGTGAAGATGTCGATGAACCCGTTCGACGAGATTTCGGTCGAGGAAGCTTTGCGGCTGAAGGAAGCCGGCAAGGTCGAGGAAGTGGTTGTCGTGTCCGTTGGTCCGGCCAAGGCCGAAGAGACCTTGCGCACGGCGCTTGCCATGGGTGCCGACCGGGCGATCCTGGTCGAGACCGACGATGCGGTCGAGCCTTTGGCCGTTGCCAAGATCATCAAGGGTGTGGCAGACGCCGAACAGCCCGGCCTGATCATAGTCGGCAAACAGGCGATCGACGATGATTCGAACCAGACCGGCCAGATGTTGTCGGCCTTGCTCGGCTGGGCGCAGGGCACGTTCGCCTCGAAGATCGAGCTTGGCGATGGCAAGGCGCAAGTGACGCGCGAAGTCGATGGCGGTCTGCAGACCATCGAGATCAAGCTGCCGGCCGTTGTTACCACCGACCTGCGTTTGAACGAGCCGCGTTATGCTTCGCTGCCGAACATCATGAAGGCCAAGAAGAAGCCGCTCGACAAGAAGTCGCCAGCCGATTTCGGCGTCGATACGAGCCCGCGCCTCAAGGTTCTGAAGACCGAGGAGCCCTCGGGCCGCAAGGCCGGCATCAAGGTCAAGACCGTCGCCGAACTCGTCGACAAGCTGAAAAACGAAGCCGGCGTCCTCTAACACGTCCAGAAAAGAAAAGGAGACTAACACCATGGCCATTCTTCTTCTGGCTGACCACGACAACGCAACGCTTTCCGACCAGACCGCCAAGACGCTGACGGCAGCATCGAAAATCGGCGGCGACGTGCATGTGCTGGTGGCAGGCAACGGCGCCAAGGCTGCAGCCGATGCTGCCGCGAAACTCACCGGCGTGTCCAAGGTCTTGCTCGCCGAAAGCGACGACCTTGCCAACAACCTGGCTGAGCCCTTGGCAGCCCTGATCGTATCGCTCGCCGGATCCTACGACACCATCATCTCGGCCGCCACCTCGACCGGCAAGAACGTGATGCCGCGCGTCGCGGCCTTGCTCGACATCGCCCAGATCTCCGAAATCACCGAAGTCGTCTCGGCCGATACGTTCAAGCGGCCGATCTATGCCGGCAACGCCATCCAGACGGTGCAGTCGGGCGAGGCCAAAAAAGTCATCACCGTGCGGACGGCCTCCTTCGCCTCGGCTGCCGACGGCGGCTCGGCTTCGGTCGAGACCATTTCGGCAGCGGCCAATCCGGGCCTTTCGACCTTCGTCAAGGACGCGCTATCCTCGTCGGACCGTCCGGAGCTGACATCGGCGAAGATCATCATTTCCGGCGGCCGTGCACTCGGGTCTGCGGAAAAGTTCCAGGAAGTCATCCTGCCGGTGGCCGACAAGCTCGGTGCTGCCGTCGGTGCAAGCCGTGCTGCGGTCGATGCGGGCTATGCCCCGAACGACTGGCAGGTCGGCCAGACCGGCAAGGTGGTTGCGCCGCAGCTCTATATCGCCGTCGGCATTTCCGGTGCCATCCAGCATCTGGCCGGCATGAAGGATTCGAAAGTCATCGTCGCCATCAACAAGGACGAGGAAGCCCCGATCTTCCAGGTCGCCGACTACGGCCTCGTCGGCGATCTCTTCACGATCCTGCCGGAGCTTGAAAAAGCACTCTGAGCCTTAAAGAAAGACATATGCGGCCGCGCACCTCTGCGCGGCCGTTTTCGTTTTAGAAGCAATGTGTTTCCTTAACCGACAATGGCTTGCGCCGTGAATAAAGGCTGGAAAAGTGGGCGCGATGCCTTTATCACTGACATGACAATACCCAGCCTTTCTGGGCGCTTTGCTTTTTGCACGAACGGAAGCGCGATCGCCCTTTCGTATGGATGATGGAAAATCGGTTCGATGATCAAGAATGTCGGAATTGTTGGCGCTGGACAAATGGGCTGCGGCATCGCCCAGGTATCGGCTTCGGCCGGCTACAAGGTGCATATCTACGACATTTCGGCCGACCGCGTTGAAGCCGGCCTTGCAACCATCAACGGCAACATGGCACGTCAGGTTTCCTCCGGCAAATTGACCGACGAGGAGCGCAAGAAGGCGCTGTCGCTGATCAAGGGCTCCGCCGACGTCAATGATCTGTCGCCGATGGACCTGGTGATCGAGGCCGCCACGGAAGACGAAAGCGTCAAGCGCAAGATCTACGGCCAGATCTGTCCAGTTCTGAAGACCGACGCCATTCTCGCCACCAACACCTCTTCCTTGTCGATCACGCGGCTGGCATCGGCGACCGACCGGCCGGAACGCTTCATGGGCATCCATTTCATGAACCCCGTGCCGGTGATGAAGCTGGTCGAGCTGGTGCGTGGCATTGCCACCGAGGAAGGCACGTTCGCCACTGCCAAGCAATTCGTCGCCACGCTCGACAAGACGATCACCGTTGCCGAAGATTTTCCGGCCTTCATCGTCAACCGCATCCTGTTGCCGATGATCAACGAGGCGATCTATACGCTGTACGAAGGCGTCGGCAGCGTCGATGCCATCGATACGGCGATGAAGCTCGGCGCCAACCACCCGATGGGTCCGCTGCAGCTCGCCGATTTCATCGGGCTCGACACGTGCCTGTCGATCATGCAGGTGCTGCATGATGGCCTGGCGGATTCGAAATACCGCCCCTGCCCGCTGCTGGTGAAATACGTCGAAGCCGGCTGGCTCGGCCGCAAATCCGGCCGTGGTTTCTATGACTATCGTGGCGAAGTACCTGTTCCGACACGGTAAGATACCCGTTCCACTTTTGATAGCTGAGGAGAATGCTCTTGAGCGATCGCGCCAGTTTGGAAGAAATTCGCAGCTTTTATCCCAAACTGATGGCAGCAGCGAGCAAAAACCGGCGCGGAGGCGCGGTCCGTGCAATCGATCTGGCTCGCCACTGACAAGGCGCCCGACGAAACCGCAGTTGCCATCTACCCCGAAGTCTGGCTGTCGTCGAAGCCCTTGTCATAGACCACTCCCGACCGCTCTGCGCTCCATCAGCCCGAGGTAGCGGCCTTCACCAATGCCTTGGCATCGTCGCTGTCCCAGGCGGCAGGCCCGTTCATCGACGAGATCAGGCAGCCCTTGTCATCCATCAGCAGCGTTACGGGAAGGCCGAACGCAAGGCCTTCCTTTTTCAAAGCGTTGAAAACGCCCATCGACGCATCGCGGTAGTAGCCAAGCTCGTGCACACCGGCCTCGTTCAGGAATGCCGTCGGCTTTTCATCATCGCCGATGTCGATGTTGACGGCGACGACTTCGAATTTGTCGCTGCCCGCCGCTTTCTGCAGCGCGTTCAATGCCGGCATCTCTTCGCGGCAGGGTACGCACCATGTCGCCCAGAGATTGAGGAGGACGGTCTTGCCGCCGAAATCGGCGAGCGTCAGATCCTGGCCGTCCTTGCCCTTGAAGTTGAGGCCCGACAGTTGCCGGGGTTCGCTGACCGGGGCCATGGCGGCGACCTGGCCTTTGAGGAACGGCGTGATGGCCGCGACCTTGTCTTTTGCCGCTTCGCAGGTCTTGGCACCGGCGGTTTCCACCGCCACACCATTGCCAGACCCGCTTTCCCTGACGTATACCGCAGCCGCACCGGCGATCAGCCCTCCGAGGGCAGCGATCATCACCAGTCTGGCAGGCGGAAAGCGTTTTTGTCTGTCGTTTACTTCATTTTCCAAAACGGGTCATTCTCCAGGGCGGGCGTTCTTCATGGCTGACGGCACTTCTGAAACCAAAAGCTCCAACCAGATGTGGGGCGGTCGCTTTGCTCAGGGACCGGCGGCGATCATGGAGGAGATAAATGCCTCGATCGGCTTCGACAAGAAGCTTTTCGCCCAGGACATCCGCGGCTCAATGGCGCATGCCACCATGCTGGCCCATCAAGGCATCATTTCGGCGGACGATAAAAACAAGATCGTTCACGGCCTTGACACGATCCTGTCAGAGATCGAAAGCGGACAGTTCGAATTTTCCCGCCAGCTCGAAGACATCCACATGAACGTCGAGGCACGGCTTGCGGCCCTGATCGGCCCGGCGGCCGGACGCCTGCACACCGCCCGCTCGCGCAACGACCAAGTGGCGCTCGATTTCCGCCTGTGGGTGAAGGAAGAGCTACAGAAGTGCGAAAGCATGCTGACGGGCCTGATCGCCGCCTTCCTCGACCGCGCCGAAGAGCATGCAGAAACCGTCATGCCCGGCTTTACCCATCTCCAGACGGCCCAGCCCGTCACCTTCGGCCATCATTGCATGGCCTATGTCGAAATGTTCGGCCGCGACCGGCAGCGGGTGCGTCACGCCATTGAGCATATGGACGAGAGCCCGATCGGGGCTGCCGCCCTTGCCGGTACCGGCTTTCCGATCGATCGTCATATGACCGCCAAGGCGCTCGGTTTCCGCGAACCGACCCGCAATTCGATCGATACCGTGTCGGATCGTGACTTCGCGCTGGAATTCCTGTCGATCGCCTCGATCTGCGCCGTGCACCTGTCGCGGCTGGCCGAAGAGATCGTCATCTGGTCGACGCCGCAATTCGGCTTCGTGCGCCTGTCGGATGCCTTTTCCACCGGCTCCTCGATCATGCCGCAGAAGAAGAACCCGGACGCTGCCGAACTGGTGCGCGCCAAGACCGGCCGTATCAACGGCTCGCTGATCGCGCTTCTAACCGTCATGAAGGGCCTGCCGCTCGCCTATTCCAAGGACATGCAGGAAGACAAGGAACAGGTGTTCGATTCGGCCGAAAGCCTGGAACTGGCGATTGCCGCAATGACCGGCATGGTTCGCGACATGACGATCCGGGTGGACCGGATGAAGGCCGCAGCCGGTTCCGGTTACTCTACCGCGACCGACCTTGCCGACTGGCTGGTGCGCGAGGCAGGCCTGCCCTTCCGCGACGCCCACCACGTCACCGGACGCGCCGTGGCACTGGCCGAGCAAAAGGCTTGCGAACTGGCGGAGCTTTCATTGGAAGACCTGCAGGCGATACACCCTGATATTACCGACAAGGTCTTTGGCGTGCTGACCGTGGAAGCGTCGGTTGCCAGCCGCACATCCTTCGGCGGCACCGCGCCGAGCGAAGTGCGCAAGCAGATCGCCTGGTGGCGGACCCGCAACTGAGCATAAGATTCAGGGTGCACAATGCCCTGAAAAGCCGATATGAGTTTTGACGAATTTGCGCAGAAGGGCTGATTGCCCGGACCGGGAACCATCGATGCTGTCACGAAACACCACCATTTTGCTTGCAGCCCTTGCCATTACAGGCCTGACGCTGACCGGTTGCGGCCGCAAGGGCGACCTCGATCGTCCGGGCTCAAGCGCGCCGATCAATACAAAAGCGGCACCCGGCAGCCCCGAAAAACAGGACGAAGCGCAGGGCAAGCCCTTCCTCCTTGATCCCCTCCTGTAACAGAGCACACTCGTGAACCATTTCGAATATCGTGACGGCATTCTGTTTGCGGAAGACGTCTCCGTCATCGACATCGCCAAGGCGGTAGGCACACCATTCTACTGCTATTCCACTGCAACGCTGGAACGGCACTATTCGGTCTTTTCCAAAGCGTTTTCCGACATCGACGCGATGGTCTGCTATGCGATGAAGGCCAATTCCAACCAGGCCGTGCTGAAGACGCTCGGACGTCTGGGCGCCGGTGTCGACGTAGTGTCGGGCGGCGAACTGCGCCGGGCCCTGGCGGCCGGCATTCCCGCCAACCGCATCATGTTTTCCGGCGTCGGCAAGACCGCCGCCGAAATGGACCTGGCGCTGGACGCCGGCATCTACTGCTTCAACGTCGAATCCGAGCCGGAACTGGAAGTGCTCAATGCGCGGGCCGTGCGCGAAGGCAAGAAGGCGCATGTCTCCTTCCGCATCAACCCGGATGTCGACGCCAAGACCCATGCGAAGATTTCGACCGGCAAAAAAGAAAACAAGTTCGGCATCGCCTATGAACGCGCCCGCGCTGTTTATGCCCATGCCGCGACCTTGCCCGGCATTCAGGTCACTGGCATCGACATGCATATCGGCAGCCAGATCACCGAGCTGCAGCCCTTCGCCGATGCCTTCAAGCTGCTGCGCGAACTGGTCGACACGCTGCGTGCCGACGGCCACAACATCGCTCATGTCGATGTCGGCGGCGGCCTTGGCGTTCCCTACAAGACGGACAATAACCCGCCACCACTGCCCGATGCCTATGCCACGATCGTCAAGGACCAGCTGCGCGAACTCGGCTGCAAGATCATCATGGAGCCAGGCCGGCTGATCGTCGGCAATGCCGGCATCATGGTGACGGAAGTCATCTATGTGAAGGACGGCGGCTCGAAAACCTTCGTCATCGTCGATGGCGCCATGAACGACCTGCTCCGCCCGACGCTCTATGAGGCCTATCACGAGATCCAGCCGGTACGCATATCGGCCGCCAACGCGCCGCGCATCAAGGCCGATATCGTCGGCCCGGTCTGCGAGACCGGCGACTACCTGGCGCTCGACCGCGAAATGGCCATGCCAAAACCCGGAGACCTGATTTCGATCGGCACCGCCGGCGCCTATGGTGCGGTGCAGGCAGGCACCTATAATAGCCGCCTGCTGGTGCCTGAAGTGCTGGTCAAGGGCGATCGCTTCCATGTGATTCGGCCGCGCACGACCTATGAAGACCTGATCGGCCTCGACTCGGTTCCCGACTGGCTCGATTGATTGGAGGCCAGCGGCCGATCTGCCGCTGTTGATAGAACCTCTGCAGGCGGCGAAATCGATCACGATTGCGTTGCCGCCCTCGTCTTCGCCACAAAGAGTGTTATCCTTCACGGCACGTTTCAAACGTTGAAAGGGAACGGATGACGGAAATCCGGCGGGATAGCTCGACGGCGACGGCAGGCTTTATGAGAAGTCTCGCCGTCAAGCGGACGCTTGCGCGCATCGTTCTTATCGCCGAACAGGCAGCACACCGCGCCCTGCCGCTCATTGCCATCGTACTGCTGTTTCTCTCCGCCGCATGGTTCGGCTTCTTCCGTGTGGTGCCCGGCTGGCTGCATGTGGCCACCCTTGTTGCCTTTGCCGCTGCCTTCATCGTCTTTCTGATCCCGCCGCTGCGCATCCGCATTCCTGGCAATACCGAAGCAGACCGGATGCTGGAGGAACGCAACAACCTGCCGCATCAGGCCATCCGCGTTCAGGACGACCAACCCGCCACCAGCGGCGCGTTCGGCCAGGCGCTGTGGCAGGAACACCAGACGCGCATGGCGCGGATGATCGGCGCGCTGGAAGCCGGCCTGCCGAAGCCCGACATTGCCCGCACCGACAGCTACGGCCTGCGCGCCGTTCCGGTGCTGCTGGCCTGCGTTGCCTTTGCCTATTCCTATTCCAACCGCGCCGGCCTGATTTCCGATGCCTTCCACCCGCCGCAGCAGATCGCCGCCACTCCGGATGTCCGCATCGACGCCTGGGTGACCCCACCGGCCTATACCGGCCGCGCGCCGGTTTTCCTGACCGGCCGGCAGGGCACGGAACAGCCCACCGATAGCAGCGAACCGTTGCGCATCCCGCAGTTCAGCGAACTGACCGTGCGCATCACCAGCGGCGGTGAGGACACGGCGGTCACCTATCTGGAAAACGGCGTGGCCCAGCCGCTGGTTATCGCGGCACAAGCTGCAAAGCCCGGCAAGGACGGGAAAGCGCCGGCGGAAGCAGCTTCTGCCGATCCGGCAACGCCCGGCAGTGACACGCATGTGCTGAAAATCACCAAGGACGGTTCGCTCTCCGTTGGTGGTGAACAATGGGCCTTCACGGTGATCCCGGACAGCGTTCCGGATATCGCCTTCGACGGAATACCGCGTACCACGGTCAACGCTGCGCTCGAAATCGGTTTTGCAGCCAAGGACGACTACGGCATTCAAGATGCCTGGGCCGAGATCGTCCCTCTGGACAAGCAGGCCACCGACGCGCGGCCGCTTTATCCGCTCCCCGAATACCGCCTCGACCTGCCCAAGCGCAATGCACGCGAGGCCAAGGGGCTGACCAGCCGCAATCTCAGCGAACATCCGCTGTCGGGAAAGCGCGTGCGCGTGACGCTGGTTGCAAAGGATGCGGCCGGTCAGGAAGGCCGCAGCGTGCCGCAGGACATGATCATGCCTGCCCGCCCCTTCTTCGAGCCGCTGGCCGGTGCCGTCGCCGAACAGCGCCAGGTTTTTGCGCTCAATGCCAACGATCTGCCGCGCGCGATTGAACTCAACGACGCACTGTCGGTGCGGCCGGATGAGACGATCCCGAACCTGACACATTTCCTCTTGCTGCAATCGGCCCGCACCCGCATGGCGCTTTCGCGCAACGACGACATGCTGCGCGATGCGGCGGGCTATCTCTGGGACATCGCGCTCGGCATCGAAGGTGGCGACATGGCGCTGGCCGACAAGCGGCTGCGCGATGCGCAGCAGAAGCTGTCCGAGGCATTGGAAAAAGGTGCTTCCGACGAGGAAATCACCAAGCTGATGCAGGAATTGCGCGATGCCATGAAGGATTACATGGAGGCGCTGGCCAAGCAGGCGGCAAAGAACCCGCAGGTGGCGGCCAATCCGAACCAGAACAACGTTCTGCGTCAGCAGGATCTGAAGAAGATGATGAACCAGATCGAGAACCTCGCCAAATCCGGCGCCAAGGATCAGGCGCGCCAGATGCTGTCGGAAATGCAGCGCATGATGAACAATCTCCAGGCCGGCCGGCCGCAACAGCAGCAGCAGGGCCAGGAGAACAGCGAGATGCGCAAGCAGATGGATAAGCTCGGCCAGCTGATGCAAGAGCAGCAGCAGCTGATGGATGAAACGTTCAAGTTCGACCAGGCCATGCGCGACCGCATGCAGCGTGGCGATCCGCTGCAGGGCGAGGATCAGGAACTGTTTGGTCAGGACATGCCGCCTCAGCCCGGCCAGCCGCAAAATGAAGAGGCCCAGCAGCCCGGCCCGCTCGACAACATGACGGCGGAGGAGCTGAAGCAGGCGCTGAAGGACATGCAGGCCCAGCAGGACCAGCTCGGCAAGCAGCTCGGCGAATTGCAGAAGGGCCTTGAAGGCATGGGCATCAAGCCTGGCAAGGGTTTTGGCGAGGCCGGGCGCGAGATGAAAGGCGCTTCAGGCGCCCTTGGCAACGGTCAGGGCGAACAGGCCGTCGGCAACCAGGGCCGGGCGCTACAGGCGCTGCGTGATGGCGCACAGGACATGATGCAGCAGATGCAAAGCCAGGGTCAGGGCCCAGGGCATGGTCAGGGGGTGCCGCAATACGGCCAGAACGGCCGCGACCCGCTTGGCCGCCGCCAACAGAATGCCGGCCCGGACTTCGGCGATCAGGTGAAGGTTCCGGACGAGATCGACACCCAGCGCGCCCGAGAAATCCTCGACGAAATCCGCCGGCGTCTTGGTACGAACGCATCGCCGGAGACCGAGCGGCAGTATCTGGAACGGTTGTTGGATATAAGGTGAGGCATTATCAGGATCGACGGCTTGTAGCGTAAAGGCATTGACGGCATATGCCGTTGCCTGCCCCCCGCTTTCACTCCGTGACAGAGGGGGTGAATTTTACCGCAGGCACATAGCCTGCGAAAATTGCTCAAGCATCACGCAGCCAAGGCCACCGCGACTGCCTTGCGGATATCCGGCAGTGTGAACGGCTTCGACACGACATCGATGACCTTGCCGGTCAGGTTGTCGGCGCGTTCGCGCTGTTCGGCATAGCCGGTCATCAACAGGATTTTCAGGGCCGGAAAAGCGGCCGATGCCTGATGGGCAAGCTCGATGCCGTCCATCACCGGCATGCGGATATCGGACAGCAGCAGATCGAAACTTTCGCCCTGAAGGCAGGCCAGTCCCTCGGCGCCATCGGCTGCCTCGACGGTCTCATGACCATCCAGCTGCAGGGCACGGGCAACGAAACGGCGCAGGCCGTCCTCATCTTCGGTAATCAGGATTTTCGCCATCATGGCCTCCGTTTCGGCAACAGCTCTGCCGGGACGTTTGCTTGAAGGCATCCAGTCCCTGACCCGCAGCACAGGCTGCGGGCTCAACACCACCAGAGTTTTGTTTGTTTTCCGTAAACGCGGATGGCCAGATCAAAGGCTTTCCACAGCCGGATGACTATTCGGCGTCACCGGTGACGATGCCGACGAAGGGCAGTTCGCGGAAGGCATAGGCGACATCCATGCCGTAGCCGACGACGAAATAATCGGGACATTCGAAGCCGACATAATCCGCTTCGAGATCGGTCTGGCGCTTGACCTTCTTGTCGAGCAGAACGGCGATCGTCACCGACTTTGCGCCCCGCTCCAGCATCAGTTCCTTGGCAAAGCGCAGGGTCCGGCCGGATTCCAGGATGTCGTCGATCAAGAGAACGTCGCGGCCGTGCACGTCGCTGTCAATGTCCTTGATGATCTTGACGCCCTGCGACACGGTGCCGGTGCCGTAGCTCGACAGCGTGATGAACTCGACTTCCGGCGCAAGACCGACCGTGTGCATCGCACGGATCAGGTCGGCAGCGAAGATGAAGGAGCCTTTGAGCACGGCAATGACCAAAAGGTCGTTGATCGGTCCCTTGACGATTTGCTCGGCCATTTCGACGTTGCGCGCCGCAATCACCTCGGCGGTATAGAGCGGATCGATATTTTTTCCACGGACGACGGGCATGGGATAGTCTCCAGAACGATAATGGAGACTGCGTTTCATGCCTCCGGAAGCTAGCCGCTTAGCACAGTCAGGGCGCCGAATCACCCGGCTGACCGAAGGAAACGCCGACACTGGGCAGTTTTCCACCTGTGTGTAAGAGACGCGTGGAGAATGGACGGCTCTCTCCGGGGCCAAGAGCCGGCTGGCCCTGCTCGATCCGGGTGGCTGTGCGCCGGTGACCGTTGGCAATCACATCAACCAGGATCACCGGAACGACCTTGGGCACCTCGGAGTGATTTTGCACCGCGCCGTAGACCGAAAGGATCTTCATGCCATTGGCATCATTCAGCGACGTGGTGACGTCGCTGATCGACAAGGCCGGTACAGTGGCAACGGCAGGCTGATACTGGGGCATGCTGGCAAACAACACGAAGACCGGAGCGCATAGGCACGTCACCAGGACCGCAAACGCCTTGGGGGACGCGGTCTGGAGCAGGCACTCGAAATGGTTTACCGCCCATCCGAACACCGATGCAACACGGCCTGGGCTCAGCACAGGCGGAACAGCCGTGCGCGCCCGATTGTCGTTGAAGACCGGATAGACGGTGCGCCGGACGTTCGCTGCGATAGTCTCGAATTCGGCATCGACGATATCGGCCCGATGCGGCATGCCCCCTGCGGCCCTGGCTCGCCCCCGCCGTTCAGGCGGCAGGAAATCCATGCGGCTGGACGTACCGTTGGAACGGAAAGCGGTCATCGTCTCTCCTTCGCAGCCACACTGGCCGCACCAGGATGCAAAGGCATCGGCAGGCCAGATTCTGGCATTGAAACAAACCTTTCCGAGACGTAAACCTAAATGGTTAACGCTTTGAAAACGGCAGCACTGAGCCGCCTGTTTTCACGCAAATTTAACCACTGTTTAACCATGTTGGCGCTGTAACAGCGAACGCTGCGCTATATGCTGCAACAAAGGCCATCAACCCGCCGCGAAGACGTGGCATGCTGGATTGAAGAGAAGCTGGACACTGACCCGTTGATTCATTTTGAAAATGTCGGATTGCGCTATGGAATGGGCCCGGAAATTCTCCGTGACCTGACCTTCGACATTCCCAAAAAATCGTTCCAGTTCCTGACCGGCCCTTCGGGTGCCGGCAAGACCACGCTGTTGCGGCTGCTGTTCTTGTCGCTGCAGCCGACGCGTGGCCTGATCCGCATGTTCGACCGCAACATCTCGACCATTCCGCGCGACGAGTTTCCGATGCTGCGCCGCCGTGTCGGCATCGTCTTCCAGGACTTCCGGCTGCTCGATCACCTGACAACCTACGAGAATGTCGCGCTGCCCCTGCGGGTGCGCGGCAAGGACGAGTCCTCCTATCGTTCCGATGTTCTTGAACTGCTTGGCTGGGTCGGGCTCGGCGAGCGCATCAACGTTTTGCCACCGGTTCTTTCAGGGGGCGAAAAGCAGCGTGCGGCAATCGCCCGCGCCCTGATCGACCGGCCGGAAATCCTACTGGCCGACGAGCCGACCGGCAATGTCGATCCGCCGATGGCGCGGCGCCTGCTCAACCTGTTCCTCGAACTCAACCGGCTCGGCACCGCCGTCGTTATCGCAACGCACGATCTCTCGCTGATGGACCAGGTGGAAGCGCGCCGCATGATCCTGTCCCAGGGACGGCTCGACATCTATGAGTGACGCCTCCGCCACCGGTCGTTCCCAACCTGCTGCGCCCAAGGAGCGCAAGGCGGCCCTGCGCGTGCGCCCGACAGCACCGATCGTGCCGCCGGGAAACGTCTCCGGCAATGCGCTGGTGCTGGTCATCGCCATCATGGCCTTCCTCGCCTGCCTGACGCTCGGCGCCGTCAGCATGGTGCGCTCGACGGCGCAAAGCTGGGAAAGTCAGATTTCCCGCGAGATCACCATCCAAATCAAGCCCGAAGAAAACCTCGACATGGAAAAGGCGCTGGCCGATGCGCGCGATCTGGCGCTCACCTTTGAGGGCACCACCAACGGCACCATCGTCGATAAGGCCGCGACCGCCCGGCTGCTGGAGCCATGGCTGGGAGCGGGCCTTGATCTCGATGACCTGCCGGTGCCGCGCCTCGTGATCATCACCATCGACGAGCAGAACCCGCCCGACTTCGCCGCCATGCGAACGATGTTGACCGAAACCATCCCCCAGGCCTATCTCGACGATCACCGCACCTGGGTCGACCGGCTGGTGGCGATGGCGCATACCACAGCGCTGATCGGCACCGGCGTGCTGGTGCTGGTGTTTTCCGCCATGGTGCTGACCGTGGTTTTTGCCACCCGCGGAACGCTTTCCGGCAACCGTCACATCGTCGAGGTGCTGCATTTCGTCGGCGCCGAAGCTGGCTTCGTCGCTTCGGAATTCCAGAAACATTTTTTGAAGATCAGCCTGAAAGGTGCAGGTGCCGGCGGGCTTCTGGCTGCCGCGTGTTTTGCGGTCGCGAGCTTCTGGCAATCGCGCTCGCTGGCCACGCCGCAAAGCGACCAGACGACCGCCATGTTCGGCAGTTTCTCCATCGGATATTCCGGCTATCTCGGCATTGCCGCCATCATGATCGTCATCGCGCTCCTGACGACGCTGACGGCCCGCTTCACGGTGATGCGGACGATCTACGAGATCGATCTGATCCGGTCGGATCCGGCCCGCATCGACGGAAACCAGACCTGATTGTCATGATTGCGTTGCCTTGCATCCATCCGTTGCCGCAATCTGCCTCTATTGAGGAGTTCGAATCACTCCTGCGCCTGATGGAGCAGCCGGAACGGCAATGAGCGAAAGCGGCGAAACACGGCAGAGGGGAACGCTGGTGCGGCGGCACGTAAGCCTGCGCCGCCGGATCGTGCGGCTGACATTTTACGTGCTTCTGCTGATTGCCGCCGCCGCCGCTGCCGGCTTTCTTTATTTTGCCGATTCCGTTGCCTCTCTTCAGCCGCCTGCCAATCCCAAGGCGGACGCCATCGTTGTGTTGACCGGCGGTTTCCAGCGGATCGACCAGGCTGTCGATCTGTTGAAAAACGGCGCGGGAAAACGGCTGCTGATCTCCGGCGTCCACCCTTCAACCACCGGCGGCCAGATTCGCCGCAACACCCAGAGTTCGGCTGATCTGTTCAAATGCTGCGTCGACATCGGTCATGATGCGATCGACACGATCGGCAATGCCAACGAAACCGCGAACTGGATCCGCGACAACGGTTACCGCAGCATTCTGGTCGTCACCAACAATTACCACATGCCGCGCAGCCTGCTCGAATTGCGCCGGGCCAATCCGGAAATCGAATTCATCGCCTATCCCGTCGTCAATTCCGATCTGAAGAGCACCAACTGGCTGGCCAATCCGATCGTGCTGAAGACGATCCTGCTGGAATATCTCAAGCTGACGATCGCTTCTGCGCGCGACGCGCTCGGCGCGCATCCGGCGAGCGGATTGCGCACCGAAACGAAGGTTGGCGGCAGCAGCGGGTAGACATCCGGCTTGATCAGGCCATCCAGCTGTTTTCCTTGCGGGAATATTGGTGTAGGCAGCGGGCTAACCTTTTCGCTGCGAAAGCCTGCCCGATGATCATCCTGCGTTCAGTCCTGTTCAACATCGTGTTCTACATCAACCTGATCCTTCAGATGGTCGTGATGACGCCGTTCTACTTCCTGGCGCCGCGCAAGACCTCGTGGTTCGTTCCGAAGAACTGGGCGCGCAGCAATCATTGGCTGCTCCGGGTGATGGTCGGCACGACGTTCGAGATCGAGGGCCTGGAGAACATCCCCAAGGGCGGCTACATCTTCGCGCCCAAGCACCAGTCGTTCTGGGATGTCTACGCCTTGCTGCCGTGGCTGGCGGACCCCTTCTTCATCCTCAAGCGCGAACTCGTCTGGATCCCGCTGTTTGGCTGGTACGTACAGAAACAGCGCATGGTTCCGGTCGATCGTGGTGCACGTGGCAAGGTGATGGCGGCAGTGATGCAGCGTGCCAAGGATGAACTGGCAACCGGCCGGCAGTTGATCATCTACCCGGAAGGCACGCGCCGTCCGCCCGGTGCGCCCCCCGAATACAAATACGGTATTGCAAGGCTCTACCGCGATCTCAATATGCCGGTGATCCCCGTCGTCATGCATCCGGGCCTGTTCTGGCCGCGCCGGAAGTTCCTGCGCTATCCCGGCCATTTCAAGGTACAGATCCTGCCGCCGATCGAGGCCGGGCTCGACCCGGACGTCTTCCTGAAAAAGCTGGTCGATGTCATGGAAAGCGCCAGCGATGCGCTGCTGGTCGAGACGGTGAGGAACAATCCGCATGTGCCGCTGCCGCCGACGGCCGTCCAGCGTTTGAAAGAGCTCAAGGAGCTCGGGGCTCAAGCCTAAAATTTCGTTCTTTCGACGATGGCAGCCACGTCTTCCAGCCAATCATCGCGAATGCCCATCTCTTTCAGGTGGGCGAGCGTATTCATGACATACTCGGTATTCGGCCCTGATTTTCCATGGGACACGGCGACGGTGGCAGCGGCCTCCTCGGCGCTCAGCGCTCCGGCATATTGCGCGTGGGCTCGATCGATCGTGTAGGTGAGCGCAGCGACGCGGCGGCCGTCGGCAAGCAGGATGGGCATCGTACGCTCGATATAGACATGGGTGACCAGTTCGCGTTCACGCAGGTAGCCGACAACGTCGTCCTTGTCCCTCAAGGCCACCTTGAACGCCATGCCGCGACAGGAGCCGCCATGGTCGAGACCAAGCACGAGGCCGGGACGTTCCGGCGTTCCCCGATGGACGAAGGATCGGACGCAGAGCGAGCGCCGGTAGCCGAAAGCCCGCGCCGTCATCTTGTCTTCGAAGGCAAAGCCTGGGTTCCACATCAGCGAACCGTAGCCAAACACCCAAAAATCGTCCATATCCACTGCCATTCACATCCATGCCATCCCGGCGCCACAAAACGGGGCCAGGAGCGGCGGACAGACCACTCTGGTGCTTTCCTAGCGCATCTGCCCGGCAATCGGAATCGATTTCCTGCACGATTTTTGGAGCGCATGCGACCGTGGACTGCCCGATCGACTGACCCCGGAGTAGACCATGACCGCAACAGATATCGCCGCTCCCTCCGCCGGCAACCGGAAAATCAGACGCCTGGCGATCGGTGTCGTGCTGTTCCTCATTGTCTATTCCGGTGCATGGTTCATCGCAGCCCACCAGATCGAGACGCGGCTGGGGGCCTTCCTGACCGAGAGGAAGACGGGCGGTTCTTCAGCGGAGTGCGACGCCCTGAACGTGCGCGGCTTTCCCTTCCGCATCGGCCTGTTCTGCAATAGCGTACGTCTTGACGACATGACGCGCGGAGCATCGGCATCCTTCGGCGCGCTGCGCTCGGCAGCACAAGTCTATAGACCCGGTCATGCCATCATCGAGCTCGACGGTCCGGCAGAAATCCGCTTCTCGCCCGGCATGACCGTCTCTGCAGACTGGGAACTGATGCATGCCAGCGTGCAGGCAACGCTGTCAGGCCTCGATCGCACCTCGCTGACCTATGACAAGCTGGCCGGCACGGCGATGCTGCCCGCCTTCGAGGACGATGCCACACCGGGTGACACGCATAAATTCATCTTCAATGCCGGACATGGCGAGGCGCATTTCCGCCAGAACGGCCCCGATCTCGATGCGGCCCTCAGCATCGACAAGTTCGATTTAAAGCTCGATGCCGGATTGAGCCTGCTGCCGCCCGTCAACGCCAGCGCCGACATGACCTTCGTCGATCGCGCCAATTTGATGCAGCGGGGCGGATGGAAGCCGGATGCCCTGCGGGGCAGCAAGGGCGAGATGCGCAACCTGACGCTCGATCTCGGCAATGGCATGGTGACATCAGCGACCGGCCCGTTCAGCGTCAACGACCAAGGCCTGATCTCGGGAGAGTTCAGCGTCACCATGCAGAATATCGAAGGCTGGCGCCAGAACCTCGTCAAGGTTTTTCCCGACGAGGATGGCACCGTCATGATCAACAATATCGCCAATATGCTGACGGCACTGGCCGACGGCAAGAACGAGGCGACCGTGAAGCTCAACGTCCGCGACGGGATCGCGTTTCTGGCGTTCTTTCCGATTGGGGAACTGCCGCAGCTTTGAGGGTGTTTTGGAGGAACACGCAGTCAGTGTCATGCGTTCTGCACCTCCTCTCACTACTTATTTCCATCTGATCATATCGGGTTGGTGAGATCAGATGGCCTCAGGCAACTGGTACTCATTGACGCCATCAATAGCGAGCAGTGCCGCATTCCGCCGCGCCAGCGTTTCCCGGTAGTCTTGCGCCTCAACATCTTTGAAGAATGGAGCATCCGGCGCGAGCCTGGCAACAGCCGCCTCTACATCCTCCAGCCGTGCACGGAAGAACTCCTTACGGTAGTTCTGCGCATTTATTCGGACCGGGTCGAATTCTTTATGTAATGCTCGCTCAAGTGCCGGCGCGTCGTCACTGTAGATGATGGCATGAGTATCAAAGATGAATGGCACGCTGGCGTCGCCCAATTCCCGAACGCGATCTGCGGGATCCAGACGGCGGGTAAGGCCAATCTTCACCACGTCGTCGCCGAATGAGCCAATATTCGAGATAATATAGACATAGCCTGACTTAGTTCTTTCTGCCATTGCCTGGGCCCGTTCGAACTTGGCATGAGCTTCTGCCAAGTCGCGCTCCAACATTTCTATCTGTGTGTTGAACGCCTCTAGTTTTGGGCCAACGGCGCTCTCCGCTTCCGCCTTCGCCTTGTCAAGGAGCCTATGATAACGGGCTTCTTCTTCCTCGGCACGCTCCATGTCACGCATTAGCTTTTGCTCTTCTTTTTGAGCTCGCGCCATCTCTGCACGCTCTTCTCGCTCCGCTTTCAACTTTTCCCGATATTCGTGCGCAAGAAACAATTCTTGGTATTTGAGCTTCACGTAGTCGAGGACGATTGAGACATGCGTCGACTCGTTCAGATTATTAATCTGCGTGTAGGCGTTGGCTATCCGCTTTTCCATGGCATTCACATTGTTCCAGCGAGTATTGGCAATCGCCGCTTCGCATTCATTGTTGAACGCCCTGAGGGTCAGTTTGATGTTGCGATTTGTCATCACCTTGCCCTTTGCAAGACTGCCCTCGACATGCCACTGGGTCGGGCAAACCACAGCAGTCTTGTCGGCTACCATCGTTTTCTGGACGGTGCGAATGACCTCGATATTACGCTTATATTCTTCGCTGTCGCTGTAATCGAAGTGAGGTTCGTAAACACCCATCTCCGCAAAGGCGAGTTTCTCATCAAAGACGGCCACTTCTTTAATCAGCCGGTCATAGATACTTTTCTTTTCGGCATAAGATGATCTGAGTGCCGCTAGATCTCCGTTTAAAGTTGAGATCGTGGCGTTGACATTTTCAACTTCCTTATCCAGGTCAATGACGGGTCTGAAGCGCTCCTCAAGCTTACCTACATAAGTCGCCAGCGAGTTTCTTTCCTGTTCGAACTGACGACCACGCGCAACGGCTTGATGACCAGCTGAGCGGCTTTCGCTCAGTAATGTGACCGTTTCCGCTAGGGATTTAACGGTCAGTTTGAGGCGCGCTCTTGCCCGCACATACATGTAGATGAACATTATCAGTAGGATGGGACACGCCAGCGCTGTTACCCCAATCGCAATGGCGACGATCTGTTCGTTAGTCATATTTCTCCCCACTCCCTATGAGCGCAGAGTGGCCAATCCTACACGCAAGAGTCAAGGAGGTGGAAGAGAGCGATATCACCCTTATCGATATGTTGCCTGAGCATCGCTTGTGGCTGCGCAACTCAGCACAACCCTAGGGTGAAGCGTCACGACTGACGAAACAGGAACCAAGTCATCGAACATTGTTCGATGCTTCAGCCAAACGCCTACTTCTGATCCATCGCATGCCGCCCGAAGTCGGCCATTTCCGTATCCTGGCCGGCCTGGACGATCGAGCGGCGGATGGCGCGGGTGCGGGTGAAGAGGTCGAACAGCTTGTCACCGTCGCCCCAGCGGATCGCCCGTTGCAGATAGGCGAGGTCCTCGGAAAAGCGCGCCAGCATTTCCAGGATCGCATCCTTGTTGTGCAGGCAGACATCGCGCCACATGGTTGGGTCAGACGCCGCAAGACGGGTGAAGTCGCGGAAACCGGAAGCTGAATATTTGATCACTTCCGATTCGGTCACGGCTTCCAGATCGTCCGCCGTGCCGACAATGTTATAGGCGATGATGTGCGGCAGGTGGGAGACGATCGCCAGAACCTTGTCGTGGTGTTCCGGGTCCATGTCATCGACCATCGAGCCCAGCGTTTCCCAGAAGGTGCGCAGCTTGGCCTTGGCCGTTTCATCGGTATCCGGCAGTGGCGTCAGGATGCACCAGCGGCCCTTGAACAGGCCGATGAAGCCCGCATCCGGGCCGGAATATTCGGTACCGGCAATTGGATGGCCGGGAATGAAATGCACGCCCGGCGGCATATGCGGCGCCATCTGGGCAATCACCGAGCCCTTGGTCGAGCCGACGTCGGTGACGATCGTACCCGGCTTCAGATGAGGCGCGATCTCGGCCGCGACAGCGCCGGATGCACCGACCGGCACCGAAACGATGACCAGATCGGCATCCTTGACCGCATCGGCGGCCGATATCGTATAGCGGTCGCCGAGATTCAGTGCCTCTGCCCGCTTCAACGTTGCTTCACTGCGCGTCGAGATCGTGACCGACCCGGCAAGGCCCTTGTCCTTGATCTCGCGGGCGATCGACGAGCCGATCAGGCCGATGCCGATCAGCGCGATGGTTTCGAACTGCTTTGCCATCACGCCACCTGACATCAAGGTTGCCCCATGAACTCGGTCAGCGCCGCGATCACGCCCTCATTGGCTTCCGCCGAGCCGATCGTCATGCGCAGCGCATTGGGCAGGCCATAGCCGCGCACCGCCCGCAGGATGAACCCGCGGCTGGTCAGGAATTCGTCCGCCTCCGGCGCGCGTTTGCCGTCGATATCGGGGAAGTGGATCAGCACGAAATTGGTGACCGACGGCGTCAGCCGCAGACCGAGCGCGGAGAACGCGTCGGTTAGCTTGCCGAGCCACAGCGAATTGTGCTCAAGCGCAGTCGCCATAAACGCCTGATCGCGGATTGCGGCGGCACCGGCGGCAATCGCCGGCGCATTCATGTTGAACGGCCCGCGCACCCGGTTCAGCGCATCGATGATGGCAAGCGGCGCATACATCCAGCCGACCCGAAGCGCTGCAAGCCCGTGGATCTTCGAGAAGGTGCGGGTCATCACCACGTTCTGGTTGGACGATACCAGCTCGAGGCCGGCTTCGTAGTCGTTGCGGCGGACATATTCCGCATAGGCAGCATCGAGAACCAGAATGACGTTCTTAGGCAGGCCGGCCTGCAGGCGGCGCACTTCATCGACCGGAACATAGGTGCCGGTCGGATTGCCGGGATTGGCAAGGAAGACCATCCTGGTCTTCGGCGTGACGGCTGCAAGGATGGCATCGACGGTGACGTGGCAATCGTTTTCCGGCACGGTGACCGGCGTAGCCCCCGCACCCATGATCTGGATTTTGTAGACGAGGAAACCGTGCTCGGTGATGATGGCCTCGTCGCCGGGGGCGAGATAGACGTGGCAGAGCAGGCCAAGCAGCTCGTCGGAACCGTTGCCGCACATCAGGTTGGCCGTGTTGAGGCCATAGACGGAGGCGATGGCTTCACGCAGCTCGATCGCCTGGCCGTCCGGGTAGATTTCAAGCTTGGCCGCCGCCTTCTGGAAGGCTTCGATCGCCTTCGGGCTCGGACCCAGCGGGGTCTCGTTCGAGGACAGCTTATAGACCTTGGCGACACCCGGCGCATGCTCCTTGCCCGGCACATAAGCGGCAATATCGAGGATACCGGGGCGTGGCGTTGGGCTCGTAAGGTCTGTGCTCATGGGATCAGCTTTCGGCGACAGGGAAATGACGCTCAGGCAATACCGGTGCAGCGGGTTTTTGTCGAGTGTGGCATTGTTTCTTCGCTCACACCTCTGACCTCCCCCCTCTGTCGGCGACGCCGACATCTCCCCCACAAGGGGGGAGATTGAACGAAAGCTCGGTGGCCATAAGGAAAAAGAACGATCTCCCCCCTTGTGGGGGAGATGTCACATAGTGACAGAGGGGGGCGACTGGGCTCGGTCGCCAGTGACGCTACCCAGCATCCCGCGTCGTCGGCACGCCCTGCGGCGCCAGCACCGGCACGAAGACGCGGCGCGAGGCGCGGGCGGCGACCGGCAGGCCCTGATAGAGCCGTTTCTGCGCCTCGACGATAATGACACCGGAAAACACCGGCCAGAGCGACCGGCCGATGCGCTCGAAGGCCTGGCGCATTTTCAGGACTACCTTCAGCTTCGAAGGCGGAAAGAACAGCGCATCGGCGGAAGCGCCGGGGGTGAAATTGGTTTCGCGCAACAGCGCGGTCAGCTGTCCCCGCGAATAGGGCCGGCCGGAACCGAATGGCGTGTGCTCCATGCGGGCCCAGACGCCGCGGCGATTCGGCACGACGATCACCAGGCGCCCGCCCGGCGCCAGAATGCGCCAAAGCTCCTTCATCGTCTCGCGCGGGTTTTCCGCAAATTCGAGAGAATGCACCATCAGCACCCGGTCGATCGACGAATCGGGCAGCGGCAGTTCCTCGTCGAAGATCAGCGCCGTTGAGGAAAGCTCGGCAACCGGCCAGTTCACCGCCCCCTGCCCCGCCGGCATGAAGGCGAAGGTGCGCTCGGTATCGGCACGAAAGCGATCGAGATAGGGAACGGCATATCCGAGCCCCACCAGACGCTCTTCCGGCAACCTAGCCCAGACCGAGGATAGCGCCATGCCGATCGATTGTTCGGCAAAGCGCCCAAGGCGGGAATGATAGAACTGGCGAAGGTCGACGATATCTGCGTGCATGCCCTCATGTTAGACTGGAACGGGTGGACTTCAAGGCGGCGCTCACTACATTCGCCTGAACGCCCCGCCCCCTCCGCAGGAATCCTCTTCATGGCCAATCTCGACATCGAACTGTTCCCATGCCGCACCGACAATTTCGGCGTGCTCATCCACGATCCGGACAGCGGCGCCACCGCCTCCATCGATGCGCCGGAAGAACAGCCCATCCTCGACGCCCTGAAACGCCGGGGTTGGACGCTGACCCACATCCTGACCACGCACCATCATCCAGACCATGTGGACGCCAACCTGGCGCTGAAAACGCGCTATGAGGCGACGATCATCGGCCCGGAAAACGAGGCCTCGAAAATTCCGGGTCTCGACATGACCATCGGCGATGGCGGCGACTTCGAATTTGCCGGTCACAAGGTACATGTTTTCGAAACGCCGGGGCACACGGCCGGGCATATCTGTTTTTATTTTCCCGACGACAAGCTCTTGTTTTCCGCCGACACGCTGTTTGCGCTCGGTTGCGGCCGCCTGTTTGAAGGAACGCCGGCGCAGATGTGGACTTCGCTGCAGAAGCTGATGGCGCTGCCGGATGATACCGTCGTCTATTTCGGCCACGAATACACGCTCTCCAATGCCCGTTTCGCGGTAACGGTGGATCCGGACAATGCGGCGCTGAAATCGCGTGCGGCCGAGATCGAGGCTCTGCGCGCCAAGGGCAGCTTTACCGCACCGACGACGCTGGGACTGGAAAAGGCCACCAACCCGTTCCTGCGGCCGCACGACGCGGGCATACGGACACATCTGGGGATGCAGAGCGCTTCGGATGCCGAAGTCTTTGCCGAGATCCGCAAGCGCAAGGATAATTTCTGATGGATGTTCAACTGCCGCTGTCGGCGCAAGCCATCATCGAGACCTTGAAAATGGAGCGCCATCCGGAAGGCGGCTGGTATATCCAGACGTTCAAGGACAAGGCGGGCGGGCCGCGCGGCCACTCGACGGCGATCTACTATCTGCTGGAGCGCGGCGAACACTCGCACTGGCACCGCGTGCGCGATGCGGTCGAGGTCTGGCATTTCTATGCCGGCGCGCCGCTGTCGCTCAGCATCGCCGAGGACGGCAAACCGGCCACGACCGTCAAGCTCGGTTCCAACATCCTGATCGGCGAACTGCCGCAGGCCATCGTCCCGGCCAACGGGTGGCAATCGGCGACCTCGCTTGGTGCCTGGACACTGGTCGGCTGTACAGTGTCGCCGGGCTTTGATTTCTCGGCGTTCGAAATGGCTCCGGCCGGCTGGCAGCCGCCGGCGGCTTAAGCCTATTCGGCGGGTTGCGCGGCACTTGAGCGGTCACGGAAAATAATGTCCTTGGCCGCCAGCACCGCGCCGCCCGTCACAAACAGGCAGGCAAGCGCGATACGCCACGACGGCTCGGCAAAGCCGAAAGCGATCAACACCAGCGTCGAGAGAACCGGTGCGGCATAGCTGGCTACGCCGAGGATCTGGATATTGCCGTTCTTGACGCCAAAATCCCAGGCATAGAAGGCAGCACCGACGGGCAACAGGCCGAGACCGGCAACGGCGATCCATTGCGTCGCCGTTTGCGGCCAGACAGTGGTTTCGAGGCCAAGATGGCAGAGGAACGACAATGCCGCCGTTGCCAGGCAGAACCCGGTGACGACATCCGTCGAAACGGCCTCGAATCGCCGCGTCAGCAGCGAATAGCCGGACCAGGTGAAGGCGCAGGCCAAAGCCGCGCTGTACCCCATGACATAGGCATCATCGAACTGAACGCCATTGCGCGCGACGATCAGGATCGTACCGGCAAGACCGCAGACGGCCCCGGCGACGTGATACCAGCGCAGCCGCTCGCCGGGCAAAAGGGCAGAGCCGACGACGATCAGCAGCGGCCAGAGATAGGCAATCAGGCCTGCTTCGACCGCAGGCGCATTTCGAAGCGCTGTGAAATAAAGGAAATGATAGCCGAACAGGCCGGCAATGCCGACGATCCAGACCTTTGCGGGCTGCTTGAGAAGCGCCAGCCGCTCAGGCTTGAGCGCCAGCACGACGAGGCCGGGAATGCTGCCGATGGAAAAGCAGATTGCCGAAAGCTGGAAGGGCGGCATGGTGCCGGAGGCGGCCGTGAACAGCGCCAGCAGCGACCACATCAGGATCGCCGAACACCCGATCAGCGTTGCCTTGACTTTCATACCCCACCCCCCGGCCTTGATTGATCGTCAGCTCCCGAAACGCGTTGCCCAGATGGTGACCGGGCCATAGCTGGTCGGGATGCGGACGTAGACCGGAGCATATACATTCACCGCCTCGGCCTTGGCAAACCAGATCTCCATGGTTTCCAGCTTGCGCAGGTAATCGACGTCGTCGCGGCCCTTGCGGAAGCCGGATTTCGGTACAAACTTGATGCCGCAGACGATAACATCGCCTTGGAAACCTTCCGTTTTGAACGGCCGGGTGCCCTTGGGCGAAAGCTTCAGGTCCATGCGCGATTCGCCGTCAAAGACCGGCACGCTTTTCGGGCAGACCTTCGTATCGGCGGGGAAGATCAGTCCGGAAAGCGGATCAACGACATTGCGCATATCCGCCTTAGTCACCGGCACCCAATTCTTCGGGATCTTGCGCGGTGGCTTCATCGAGGCGGACACGACATCGCCATCGCGGAATTGGACGTCGATCGCCCGGCCCTTCTTGCCGGTCTGATACTTGACCCGATATTCGGATGCGCTCAACTGGTCGCGGCCGACGATGCCGGAGACCGAGGTTTCGCCCGAGGTCTGGGCGAAGATATCGGCAAGCCCCGCAGAATTCATCGTGCCGGAAATAGTGTAGCGCTTGTCGTTCAACGCGGTATGGAACGAAGCCTTTGCAATCGGCAGGCCGGCAAGCGAGATGCTGTAATCCGTATTGTGCGTCACATCGACGGCATAAGCCGTACCTGTGGAAAACGTTGCCGTTGCAAACGCCAGAAGCGCCGAGACACCGATGCGCCAGTTCATTCCAGAGCCCTTCCATTTCGTCATGCGACATTAGCCGATACGGCGGGTTTGCGGCATTTATGCGCCGTGAAACCCGCTTTTGCCACAAGCCTTAACCCGTGGACCAATAAAGTGGAATTGGCTGCTGCAAAGATGTATAGGACGCAGAGAATCTGAACCGAACGGCATCTCCGGCTTGAAAGACCACGGCGTTTCTCAAGAGTTTTTCCCGGAAAACGAAGGTTTGGCTTGACGCCGCGGCTCTCGCTGACTATAGAACCGCAACTTTCCAATCATGGCCAACGGAATGCGGCCTGGGCATATGGCCCGCCAACGCATGGACCGAAGGCGAAAAGAAAATAGGTGCATCATGTCCCGTAGTTGCGAATTGACCGGCAAGGGCGTCCAGTCGGGCAACAATGTGAGCCACGCAAACAACAAGACCAAGCGCAAGTTCCTTCCGAACCTGTGCCAGGTCACGTTGATTTCCGACGTGCTCGGCCAGCGTTACCGTCTGCGCGTTTCGGCCGCAGCCCTGCGTTCGGTTGAACATCGCGGTGGTCTCGACGCATTCCTGATCAAGGCTGACGAAGTCGAGCTGTCGATGCGCGCGCGTCTGCTGCGCCGCCAGATCGTCAAGAAGACGGCTGAAGCCGTCGCTATCGCCGCTTAATCGGCGAGCTTGGCTCTACAGTTTAAAAGGCTTGCCAGGGCAACCGGCGAGCCTTTTTCTCGTGTAATATTCCAGTGCACCGTTCGCGCTTGCCGGGCTTAAGGCCCGGTGAATTGCGGGCTCAGATGACTCCAACTGGTGGCATACCCCAGGATAAAAAAATGCTTACAAACCGCACGTTCCTAACCTATGTCGCGCTGATGACCCTCGTGGTCGTGGCCTCGAATTTCCTGGTCCAGTACCCCCTGCCCGGCTCGATCGCCGGCATACAGCTGGGTGATCTCCTGACCTGGGGCGCCTTCAGCTATCCGATCGCCTTTCTCGTCACCGACCTTACCAATCGCCAGTTCGGCCCCCGCACTGCCCGCAAGGTGGTGATCGCCGGCTTTGCCGTCGCCATCGTCCTGTCGGTACTGGTCGCCACGCCGCGCATCGCGATCGCCTCGGGCTCCGCCTTCCTGCTCGGCCAGCTTCTGGATATCTCGGTGTTCAACAAGCTGCGGATGCAGAGCTGGTGGCGCGCGCCGCTGGTCGGCTCGCTATTCGGCTCGTTCCTTGACACGGCGATCTTCTTCTCGTTCGCCTTTGCCGCGGTCTTCGTTTTCTTTGGCCCCAACGATCCTTTCGCGCTCGAAGCCGCTCCGATCCTCGGCGTGATGACAGCGGAAGCGCCGCGCTGGATCTCCTGGGCGCTCGGCGACCTCAGCGTCAAGATCATCGTCGGTCTGGTGATGCTGTTGCCCTATGGCGCACTGATGAACGTGATCAAGCCGATGCCGGGAGCGAAGGCAAACGCCTGAGCTGCGTGATGCAACAAGGCGACGGCAGAGCAAGTTCACCCCCCTCTGTCAGCTGCGCTGACATCTCCCCCACAGGTGGGGAGATCGTTCTTTTACCTTACATGCCTCGCCTCAACTTTCCCCCGCTGTCAGGAAGCAGCAAAGTTTCGGCCAATCTCCCCCCTTGTGGGGGAGATGTCACGGAGTGACAGAGGGGGCGAGCTTGCTCGGAGTTCCCGACTCACAACACCACAGGCCGTCACTCGACCAGCCGGAATTCCAGCATCAGGTTACGCTCGAGGATGGAGTGATTATCGTCGGAAACGAGGATGAGGCGGATGTCCCCGCCAGGTTCCACCACGACGTCCAGACCTTCCATGTTGTCGATCTGGTAGCCCATATCGGCGCTCAGCAGGATTTCGCCATCGACCACCGCGCCGGGCTTGATATCGTCGCCCTTGATGCGGCGAATCTGCATGCCGATGCCTTCGGCAAAACTGAAGCGGCGCTCCAGAATCAAAAGGTCGCCATTGGGCAGGAACGCGCCGTCAGTCACCGCAAACGGACCTTTGCGGACGACCCCGAAGACACCCTTGCGCGGACCATCGAGGACGGCGGCCAAGAGATGTCCGTTCTTGTCGAAGCTTAGCTCGGACACGACGGTGACGCCGCCCGCAAGCGGGCTGTCCTTCGGCGAAACGGCGATGGTTTCAAGCCCACGATTGCCGCGCAGCGACGTGACCGGAATGAGAAGCGGCAGGGTCGCCACGGGCCCGGACCGGGCAAAGCCCGGGTCCGGATAGATATCGACGCGGTGAAGGCCCTCATAGCTGGCGAGAACCGCGCCATCATGCAGCGCCACACCTTCGCAGTCCATGCGCTCCTTGACCTGCTCCGAGCGGCCATTGGCATCGATCATCGAGGTGACCGTCAGATCGCTAGTGCCTGACAGCCGGCCCTTCGGGTCGCGCTCGATTGCGCCTTCGACCCAATGGCCGGTGTCCATAATCGCGACAAACGATGTCCGGTCCGGACGAAAGCGGATCGACGAGATCGCCCCGAGCAGGGCATTCGACGACGACATCTCGATGCCGCCGATGAATTCCAGCTTGCCGAACAGGTGCTGATCCGAGCCGATCTTGAAGTTCTCGATCTGCCGGCTTTTCACCGGAACGGTTTCCGAAGGTGCAAGTTGCGGCGCAGCCGAGGCCGCGACGGCCAGCAATAGGGAAAAGGCGGCGGCCTGGATCAGTGTCGCTTTCAAAAGACGTCCTTCCGGCAGGCCGGCATGGAGCGCAAAGCGGCTCCGTAAAAATCAGCAAGCAATAGGCGGGCAAGGCGGGACACAGGATGTCCCGGCCAGACGCTATTGTCAGCTCCCACGCCGGCGCCCGGGGCCAGCGCGGCGGCGGGAGCTTTCATCGTCGAATAGCGACGCCAGCTGCTCGGTCATCGCCCCGGCCAACTCGTCGGCATCGACGATGGTCACGGCCTTGCGATAGTAGCGCGTCACGTCGTGACCGATACCGATCGCCAGCAGTTCGACCGGCGAGCGCGTCTCGATCTGATCGATGACGGCGCGCAGATGCCGTTCGAGATAGTTGCCCGGATTGACCGACAGGGTCGAATCATCGACCGGCGCACCATCCGAGATCATCATCAGGATGCGGCGCTGCTCGGAACGGCCAAGCAACCGGTTATGCGCCCAGATCAGCGCTTCGCCGTCGATGTTTTCCTTGAGCAGGCCTTCGCGCATCATCAGGCCGAGATTACGGCGTGCCCGCCGCCATGGGGCGTCAGCGGACTTGTAGACGATGTGGCGCAGATCGTTGAGGCGGCCCGGCGTCTGCGGCTTGCCGCTGGCCAGCCATTTTTCGCGCGATTGTCCGCCCTTCCAGGCTTTGGTGGTGAAGCCGAGGATCTCGACCTTGACGCCGCAGCGCTCCAGCGTGCGGGCAAGGATGTCCGCGCAGGTGGCGGCAACCGTGATCGGCCGTCCGCGCATCGAGCCGGAATTGTCGATCAGAAGCGTCACCACCGTATCGCGGAAATTGGTGTCCTTCTCACGCTTGAAGGAAAGCGGCTGCATCGGGTCGATAATCATGCGCGTCAGCCGCGCCGAATCGAGATAGCCCTCTTCCAGGTCGAATTCCCAGGACCGGTTCTGCTGCGCCATCAGGCGGCGCTGCAACCGGTTGGCCAGACGGCCGACCGCACCCTGCAGATGGGCCAGCTGCTTGTCGAGGAAGGCCCGCAAGCGGTCGAGTTCGGCTTCGTCGCAAAGCTCTTCGGCCGTGGTGGTTTCGTCGAACTCCTCGGTGAAGACGCCGTAATCGACCTTCTCGTTGAAATCGTCGAAGGGATGGCTTGGGCGCTTGACCTCGCCGGGCGTTTCGCTGTCGTCCTCGCCGTCGTCCGACATCTCCTCCTCGGAGATTTCGGCACCGTCCATTTCGCCTTCGTCCATCTGCTCGTCGGCAGATTCGTTCTCGTCGGCGGGGGCAGCGTCGGAACCGGCATCCTCGTCGGAGCTGTTTTCATCCTGCTCCTGGCTGCGCGGCTGGTCTTCGTCGGTCTGGCTTTCCTGATCGTCCGGCTCGACATCCTCGTCGCCGTACTTTTCGGCCATCTCCATCGATGTCAGCATATTGCGTACGACACGCGCGAACGCCTGCTGGTCATTGACCGCGGCAGACAGTTCCTTCATGTCGCCGGCAGCTTTTTCCTCGATGAAGTCGCGCCAGAGATCGAGCACCTTGCCGGCGGAGGCCGGCGGCTTCTGGCCAGTCAGTTTTTCCCGCACGATCAGGGCAACGGCCTCTTCGAGCGGGGCATCCGCCTGGCGGTCGATATTGCCGAAATTGGCCCGGGCGTATTTTTCATCCAGCATCGAGGTGATGTTGCTGGCAACGCCGCTCATGCGCAGCGAACCGATCGCCTCGACGCGCGCCTGTTCGACAGCGTCGAAGATACCGCGTGCATCAGCGCCCTGCGGCGCCATGGTCGCGTGGATACGGGCATTGTGGCAGGCCTTGCGCAACGCCATCGAATCGCCGAGCCCACGGGTGACCGCGAGCTCCTGGCGCGTCGGCCGCTTGGAGATTTCCGGCAGCCGCACGCGCTCGCCGGCAAGACCCGGACGCTCGTTGGCAAACACGACTTCGATTTCGGAACCCCCGGCAATCGAGCGGATGCAACCGGTCAGTGCGCGGCGGAATGGCTCCACATCCACGACGCCGGCCGGCCTTGCTTTCGAATTATCGCCCCGGCCTGCCATCGATCAGGCCGTGGCTTCGAGCACGATATTGGCAGCACTTTCCTTCAGCTCGACACCGAAGGCGCGCTGATAGTGTTCCGCCACCAGCGCCCGTTCCAGTTCGTCGCACTTGTTGAGGAAGGTGACGCGGAAGGCAAAGGCGATATCGCCGAAGATATGCGCGTTTTCAGCCCAGGTGATGACGGTGCGTGGGCTCATGACGGTCGACAGGTCGCCGTTGATGAAGGCTGCACGGGTGAGGTCGGCAACGCGGACCATCTTGGAGACGGTGTCGCGGCCGCGATCCTTGGTGAAGCCCTTGACCTTGGCGGCGACGATATCGACTTCGTTGTCATGCGGCAGGTAGTTCAGCGTGGTGACGATCGACCAGCGGTCCATCTGCGCCTGGTTGATCTGCTGCGTGCCGTGATAGAGCCCGGTCGTATCGCCGAGGCCGACCGTGTTGGCCGTCGAAAACAGGCGGAAAGCCGGGTGCGGGCGAATGACGCGGCTCTGGTCGAGCAGCGTCAGGCGGCCGGACGATTCCAGCACGCGCTGGATGACGAACATGACGTCCGGGCGGCCGGCGTCATATTCGTCGAAGACCAGCGCGACATTGTGCTGGTAGGCCCAGGGCAGGATGCCATCCTTGAATTCGGTGACCTGCATGCCGTCCTTGACGACGATGGCGTCCTTGCCGACGAGATCGATACGGCTGACATGGCTGTCGAGGTTGACGCGTACGCAGGGCCAGTTGAGGCGAGCGGCGACCTGTTCGATATGGGTCGACTTGCCGGTGCCGTGATAGCCGGACACCATGACGCGGCGGTTATGGGCAAAGCCGGCCAGAATGGCGAGCGTCGTCTCGCGGTCGAAGAGATAGTCGGGATCGAAATCCGGCACATAGGCATCGGCCTTCGAATAGGCCGGCACGCGCAGATCGGTGTCGATACGGAAAACGTCACGGACGGAAACTGTCGTATCGGGGAGGTTGGAAATATCGAGGTCTACCTTGCTCATCATGTCTCCAGCACGGTAAAGCCCCTTGACTCGAATGGCGGGGGCGTTCCCGTCTATGCCTTTATAAAAGTGTGACCGTAATAAAACGGGTTCCTAGCAGAAGCCAGCCTGTTTTAACAATTGATATGCCTGGATCACGGCGCGAAAACGATCTTCCGATCCCCTGTCTCCGCCATTTGCATCGGGGTGATGCTTTTTTACAAGCTCTTTATACGCCGTCTTCACATCTGCCGCGGTCGCATTGGCATGCAGACCGAGCGTCTCGAAGGCCTTAGCCTCCAATGTCTTCAGTTTGCGCAGCCGCGGTTCCTGCCGGTTGGCGCGGGCACGCGCCTGATCGACGAAACCGAAGGGATCGCGCATACGGGCCTGGGCACCGGCCGACCCGGAGCGTTGTTGCGACTGCTGCGGCGCATTCTTGGCATTCTTGTTCACCCCCACCGTCCACGTCGGGCGGTGGCCGGTGATGGCTTCCTTCTGGTAGCGGGCGATCTCGCTGTCGGAAAGGCCGGAGAAATAGTTGTAGCCCTTGTTGTATTCCTTGACGTGCTCGAAGCAGAACATGAAAAACTCGTTTTCGGCATTGCGGCCCACCGGCGCGCGATGAACCGCATTCTCCTCGCAGCCGTCCCACTGGCACTTGGGTGCCATCGGCTCGGGTTTCTGGGTCACCCTGCGGCGCGTCCGGATCCCGTCAAAGTATTTTGAATCAAGTTTCATGGCGCTAATTATGGGGCGTGGCGGACGCCACAACAAGAATTGACAAACCGGAATGTTGCAGGCTTTGTGAAGCAATTTTGCACCGCGCAAAACGCAATCCCGCACGGGTCGTTCGTTTGAGGTCGATGCTGACGGAAAAGCCAGAAAAACGGGGCCAAAACATGTCGCTTCAAAGCCGCATCGAAACAAAACTCAACGCGGCATTTTCGCCCGAACGGCTGATCGTTGTCAACGAAAGCCATCTGCATGCCGGCCATCATCCCGACATCGACGGCACCGGCGAAACTCATATGCGGGTACGGATTGTTTCCAGCGCCTTTATCGGCATGAGCCGCATCGCCCGGCACCGCGCCATCAATGATGTTCTGAAGACCGAAATCGACGCCGGATTGCATGCGCTTGCCCTTGAACCAGCTGTTCCCGGGGAAACAACCCGCTGGTAAGGATAAGGGTAGCGTTTGTTGAAGCAACGAAGGTAGACCGAAGGGTTTAATTTCTGCCGAATTGACGAGATTGTGGCCGACATCTACAATTGCCGGTGGGGCCATAGATTTATCGGATCGGGCGATCCGTTTATTATTACGACATACAGAAAATTTTCATCATAGGCGGAGCCGGTTCAAGGTTGTCCGGGGAGCCTCTTTTTTGGGGTCAAGACGATGCTCAGGAGGTTTGGGCTTGTCGCGGCGTTCGTCGCCGCGTTTCTATCATTCAGTGAAGGTTCGGCAGCAACGCCATCGGGTAAAAAAGTAGCCCTTGTGATGGGCAACAGTGCCTACAAGCACGCGGTCGAATTGCCGAACCCGAAAAACGACGCCAAACTGATGGCGGAAACGTTCCGCACGGCCGGCTTCACCGTCATCGAGGGCGAAGATCTCGACAAGACGGCAATGAGCACATTGGTCGATCAGTTCACCGAAATCGCCTATGACGCCGATGTTGCCGTCGTCTACTACGCCGGCCACGGCCTGCAGGTCGATGGGCGCAATTATCTCGTGCCGATCGATGCGCAGCTGGAAAAGGCGGCGCAATTACAGACCCGCACGGTGCCCGCCGAAAAATTCCTGGCCGCCCTGCCGCCGGACCCTGCCGTCAGCATCATCATCCTGGATGCCTGCCGCGACAATCCGCTGGCACGCTCTTTGGCAAAGGCCATGCCCGCCAGCCGCTCCGCCTCGATGGGCGTGGGGCTGGCACCGGTGCAAGCCAACAGCCAGACACCCGGATCCGGCGGACTGCTGATCGCCTATGCGACCGATCCAGGCGCCGTGGCCTATGACGGCAAAGGCATCAACAGTCCCTATACAACTGCACTGGCGCGGCATCTGACGACACCCGGGCTTGAAATCCAGAGCGCCCTGACGCGGGTCCGCGCCGACGTCTCGGAAGCAACCGGTGGCGCCCAGCATCCCTGGCACAATGCCTCGCTATCGCGCGAAGTGTTCATTGGTGGAGAGCCTGCGGCCGAGGCTGCAATTGCTACACCCGCCGACGTGAAACCTGCGGGTCAAGCGACTGCGGCCGGCGCCAACGATGTCAACTGGACCGTAGAGCAGAAACTGTGGGAAGAGGCCTCCAAGCGCAACACCGTCGCGCATTACGAGCTTTACCTTCAGCAATATCCAAGCGGCAATTTTGCCACGCTTGCCAAGCTCAACCTCGACCAGCTGAAAGCCACGGCGACCACGCAAGTCGCTTCCGTTGCTCCGGCCGGTGAGGCGACGGCATCGGCCTCGCAAGTCCGCACCGCCGTCGCAATGCCGGATGATGTCAAGCTCAGTGTCGGGACGCCGGAAACGGAAACGGCGCTTAATCTCGACAAGGAGGGCAGGATCGATCTGCAACTCAGGCTCGGCGCGCTTGGCCATGTCACCGGCGGCGCAGATGGTGCGCTCGGTGCCCGCTCACGCACGGCGATCGGTGCGTGGCAACAGCAGAACGGCATGGTCGAGACAACCTACCTGACGCGACAGCAGCACATGTTCCTGATGATTCAGACCGATCCGATGATGCCGCAGATCCGCGCCCAGTATGAAACGCAGAAAGCTGCGATTGCGGTTCGCAAGGCGCCAAACCCGGCCCGCCAAAAGGTGGCTGGACAGCGCGTCAAGCGGCAACACAATGGCGCAACCCTGGAAGGCCCTGTGGAAAGAAACGGCGGCGGAGTCGATCCCGCAGGGGCAGCCTTCGCCGGTGGCCTGCTCGGCGGCGCTCTTGGGGGTATTATCGGCAGCCGTTAAGACAAAACCGGCCTATCCTTCAATGCCTTCGCTCTTCATCGAGAGCGGAGGCATTGTTGCATCATCGGCCGATCTGATTCTGAGCCGCGTTATCCGGTTCTTCACCCGCTTCATCACGGTGAAGCGCTTGCCGTAGAAGGTGAACGCCTGCCGCTCTTCCGGGATCGTCTTGGATTCGTGAATCACCAGGCCGGCCACCGTCGTCGCCTCCTCGTCCGGCAGGTTCCAGTCGAGCGCACGGTTGAGATCGCGGATCGGCACGCTGCCATCGACGACGATCGAGCCGTCGGCCTCCTGGCGCACGCCCTGGATTTCGATATCGTGCTCGTCGGAAATATCGCCGACGATTTCTTCCAGAATATCCTCCAGCGTCACCAGCCCCTGTACCTCGCCATATTCATCGACGACGATGGCGAAATGGCCCTTGCGGCGCAGGAAGGCGTTGAGCTGTTCTTTCAGATTGGTGGTTTCCGGTACGAACCATGGTTTTTGCGCGATCCGGACAATATCGAGATCTTCCGGCTCGACATCCGGTTCGGCCAGCGCCCGCAACAGGTCCTTGGCATGCACGACGCCGATGATGTTGTCGGTCGATCCGCGCCAGACCGGCATGCGGGTATAGGGGCTTTCGAGCACGGTGCGAACCGCTACTTCCGGCGCGTCGTCGGCATTGATGCCGCGCATCGAGGTGCGGTGGATCATGATGTCGGAGATTTCGAGTTCGCCCAGATCGAGAACGCCGCCGAGCCGGTCGCGATCGGCCTTGATGACGGAGCCTTCGCGGTGGAGGAAATCGACGGCACCGCGCAGTTCTTCGTGCGCCGTCAGCATCGGCATTTCCGAGGACAGATTGATGCCGAACAGGCCGAGAATGCGCCGGACGATCCAGTTCACCAGGCTTGAAACCGGGCCGACCACCAGCACAACGATATTGACCACCCGCGCCACCGTCAGCGCGAACCGGTCCGGCGATGCAATCGCCCAACTCTTTGGCAGCACTTCGGCAAAAATGACCAGAATGACGGTCATCGCAAGCGTCGCATAGGCAACGCCGGACGCACCGAAGAAATGCAGGAACAGGCTGGTGGCGATCGACGACGACAGGATGTTGGCGAGGTTATTGCCGATCAGCAGCACGCCGATCAGCCTGTCACGGCGCTCGATCAGGCGGTTGACCAGCCCGGCACGCTCATCACCATTGTTTTCCAGCGTATGCATGCGGGATCGTGACGCCGCAGTCAGTGCGGTTTCCGAGCCCGAGAAAAACGCCGACAGCAGGATCATCAAGAGGATGATCAGGATGCCCGGACCATAGTCCGCCAGGAAAACCATGAATGTCTCGTTGCTCATCCCGGGTGTTTTTCCTTGAGAAAGGCTGTCACTTCCGATCCCGGAACGTCATCGGCAACGAAGGACTGGCCGATACCGCGCGTCAAGATGAAGGTGAGCTTGCCGCCGCTGACCTTCTTGTCCTGCGCAATCGCGTCCATCAGCTTTTCCACCGGCGGCAGCGTACCGGGAATGTCGTCCATGCGGGTCGGCAGACCGACTGTCTTCAGATGGGCTTCGACACGCCTGGCGTCATCGGGGCTTGCGAGATTCATGCGCGCCGAAAACTGATGCGCCAGCACCATGCCGATCGCCACGCCTTCGCCATGGACCAGACGCGTACCATCATACTGTGTCGCCGCTTCCAGCGCATGGCCGAACGTGTGGCCAAGATTGAGCAGGGCACGACGGCCATTCTCGCGCTCGTCGGCTGCAACGACATCGGCCTTGGCCTGACAGCTGATGGCGATCGCCTCGATGCGGGCGTCACCACCGGCAAACACGGCCTGCCAGTTGTTTTCCAGCCAGGCGAAGAAGTCCGGCTTGTCGATCAGTCCGTATTTGGCGACCTCGGCATAACCGGCCCTGAACTCGCGCGGGCTGAGCGTATCCAGCACATCGGTATCGGCCAGCACCAGGTCGGGCTGGTGGAAAACGCCGATCAGGTTCTTACCGTGCGGAGAGTTGATACCGGTCTTGCCGCCAACGGACGAATCCACCTGCGCCAAGAGCGAGGTTGGGATCTGGATGAACCGCGATCCGCGCCGGGCAATACCGGCTGCAAAACCGGTGAGATCGCCGATGACACCGCCCCCGAGCGCGATGACGGCATCATTGCGCTCGATCCGGGCGCCGAGGATCGCCTCGCAGACAGGGATCAGGTGTTCGAAACTCTTGGTCTTTTCGCCAGCCGGCAGAATCAGCGATACGGCCGTGATGCCGTTTTCCTTCAAACTTTCCATCAACGGCTCGAGATAGAGCGGCGCGACGTGCTCGTCGGTGATGACAGCCATGCGGCGGCCCTTCAGCCGCCCGGCGATCTCGCCGGCGGCCGTGGCGATCAGGCCGGGGCCGATAAGGATATCGTAGGAACGATCGCCCAGATTGACGCGAACGGTTTTGCGGGCGGCGGATAGGCTGGCACTGGTCATGACTTCACTTCTTCGGGAGACTGGCGAGAGCGGCGAGAACCTCTTCCACCATTACCTCTTTCTTGACATCGCGGGACAGCACCGTCAGGTCCGCCTGCGCATAGATCGGATAACGGGCGTGCATGAGGTTTTCGAGCGTCTGCTTGGGGTTTTCGGTTTTCAGCAGAGGACGGCTATCGCGCTTGTTGACACGCTCCCACAGCACGTCGAGTTCGGCATTCAGCCAGACGGACAGGCCATGGCGCTTGATATGCTTGCGGGTGCGCTCATTGATATAGGCGCCGCCGCCGGTGGAGACGATGCGCGGGCCGGTATTGAGCAGCCGCTTGATGACGCGAGCCTCCAGCGCGCGAAACTCGTCTTCGCCGTAAGCTGCAAAAAGCTCGCTGATGGTCATGCGCGACACGCGCTCGATCTCATGATCGGAATCGACAAAGGGAATGCCGAGCGCCGATGCCGTCATCCGGCCGATCGCCGATTTTCCGGCCCCCATCAGACCGACGAAGACGAGGTTTCGTCGCCCGAGCGCGGCCTTCGCTCGCCCGATCAGCGCTTCGGAAACCGGTTCAATCACGTCGCTCATGCAGTTTCAATTTCCCCGTTCCGTTCCGGTATCGACAAAACAGCCGGAAGCGTCAAGACTTCACGGCATAAGGCAACGGGAATCCCGTGCGATACAGCGGTTCTTGCACTTGCAAACAGGCATGGTCATATAGACCCCTGACCCTAGGAGTTGAAAATGCCCACCCTGTTCCGGTTCCTGTTCATCTGCGCCCTGATCGCCGGCGTGATCTATGGAACGATGGTTGCGCTGGTGACTTTCGTCAATCCTGTGGAGCGCGACGTGACCATCCGCATTCCCTCCGAACGGATCAACAAGCCGCAATGATCGATCTCTCCGCCGCCCATATGGAATCCTTCCTGGAGATGATGAGCGCCGAACGGGGTGCTGCCAACAACACGTTGATCTCCTATGAGCACGATCTGGAAGACGCCTATTCCTTTTTGAAGCAGCGCGGCGTCAAACCGACCGCCGCGACCTCTGACGATCTGCGCGCCTATCTCTCGCATCTGGCGCAGCAGGGCTTCAAGGCCTCGTCGCAGGCCCGCCGGCTGTCGGCGCTGCGGCAGTTCTACAAGTTCCTTTATGCCGAAGGACTGCGCACCGACGACCCGACCGGCGTTCTCGACGCGCCGAAGAAGGGCCGCTCGCTGCCTAAGGTGCTGAGCATCGACGACGTTTCGAAGCTGATTGGACAGGCTGAACAGGAGGCGGCGAAAAGCGGAGAGGATACGGTGGCGCGGCTGCGCATGCATGCGCTGATCGAGCTGCTTTACGCCACCGGCATGCGGGTGAGCGAACTCGTCTCGCTACCGGCCTCCGTGCTCGCCCAAAACGGCCGATTTCTCGTCGTTCGCGGCAAGGGCAACAAGGAGCGCATGGTGCCGCTGTCGCATTCGGCAATCCGGGCAATGCAGGCCTATGGTACGGCGATGGCAAGCGACAATGCCGCGCAGAAAACCCCACCGCCGGAAAGCCCGTGGCTGTTCCCTTCCTCAAGCAAAGCCGGCTACCTGCCACGCCAGGTTTTTGCCCGCGACCTCAAGGATCTTGCTGCCCGCGCCGGTATCCGGGTTGCGGCGATCTCGCCGCATGTGCTGCGCCATGCCTTTGCCAGCCACCTTCTGGCCAACGGCGCCGACCTTCGTGCCGTGCAGGAACTTCTCGGACATTCGGACATTTCAACGACACAAATCTATACCCATGTGCTGGAAGAACGGCTGCATCAGCTGGTCCAGAACCATCACCCTCTTGCCAAACAGGCGAAAAAACAGGATTAGGAGCGCCAGAACACTTGGCCGGGGCGGCTGAAACGTCAGACCCGTGGCCACTGGCGCAATATGATCGGAAACGCATCACATGCACAATTATCTCGATTTCGAAAAACCAATCTCCGATCTCGAAGGCAAGATTCACGAGCTGAAGAAGATTGCCAGCGAGGACGAGAGCATCGACACCGCCGATGAGGTCGAGCGCCTTGAAGTGCGCGCCCGCGAGGCGATGGCCGAAATCTATTCCAAGCTGAATCCCTGGCAGAAGACGCAGGTCGCGCGCCACCCGCAGCGCCCGCACTTCCAGGAATATGCCGCCAACCTGTTCACCGAATTCACGCCGCTGGCCGGCGACCGCAAGTTCGCCAATGACGAGGCGATCCAGGCTGGTCTGGCGCGCTTTCGCGGCACCCCTGTCGCCGTCATCGGCCAGGAAAAGGGCAACGACACCAAGTCGCGCATCAAGCACAACTTTGGCAGCGCCCGTCCGGAAGGCTATCGCAAGGCGATCCGCGTCATGGAAATGGCCGATCGTTTCGGCCTGCCGCTGATTACCCTGATCGATACCGCCGGCGCTTATCCCGGCATCGGTGCCGAAGAGCGCGGCCAAGCGGAAGCCATCGCCCGCTCGACGGAAATGTGCCTCAACATGCGCGTTCCGATCGTCTCCGTCGTTATCGGCGAAGGTGGTTCCGGCGGCGCCATCGCGATTGCTACCGGCAGCCGCGTCTATATGCTCGAACACTCGATCTACAGCGTGATCTCGCCGGAAGGTGCAGCCTCCATCCTCTGGCGCGATAGTACCCGTGCCAAGGAAGCGGCGACCAACATGAAGATCACCGCCGAAGACCTGAAATCTCTGGGGATCATCGACGGCATCATCACCGAGCCGGTCGGCGGCGCCCATCGCGATCCAAATGCCGTGATCGACAAGACCGGCACCGTCATCGCCGACGCGCTTAAGGAGCTTTCGGGCCGCACCGGCGACGAGCTGCGCTCCGACCGCCGCCAAAAATACCTGGCGATCGGCCGCCAGCTCTAATCATATTTGCTGGCTTTGCCGGGGTTCGCGTGGCAAATGGAGTGCGCGGTCCAACCTTGGCCATATTCTGGGCGTCTGGAACGGTTGAGCAAGGCGGTTTTGTAAGGTTAATATTTTGTGAAGTAAAAGGGCATATTGATTCCCTGTGGACCGCCTGCACGGAACGCCACGTTCGACAGTTTTTCTTGATGGACCTTTGCCGATGCGTTTGACACATCTTGTTGCCACCGCTGCCATCGCCGCACTCCTTGCGAGCTGCACCGCCAATGAGGCGATGGACACAGTCGATGTCGACCTCAAGAAAGTCTCCAGCAAGGTCAATTACCAGCTCTCCGGAAAAATAGTCCAGAAGATGCAGGCGATGAGCATGGCGAAGGATTCGCCGATCATGCTGCGCATCTTCAAGGAGGAAGGCGTTCTCGAAGTCTGGAAGGCCAATTCTTCCAACCGTTTCGAGATGCTGCGCCAGTACAAGATCTGCGCCTGGTCGGGCAAGCTTGGCCCCAAGGTCAAGGAAGGCGACCGGCAGGCGCCGGAAGGTTTCTACCCGATTTCGCCTGGCCAGATGAACCCGAATTCCAGCTATTATCTCGCCATCAATACCGGCTTTCCCAACCGCTTCGACCAGGCCAATGGCCGTTTCGGTACCAATCTGATGATCCACGGCGCCTGTTCGTCGTCCGGCTGCTATTCGATGACCGACGAGCAGATGCAGGAAATCTTTGCGCTGTCGCGGGACGCCTACAAGGGCGGCCAACAGGCGATCCAGCTGCAGGCCCTGCCCTTCCGCATGACCGCCGAAAACATGGCGCGGCATCGCAACAGCCCGAATATCGATTTCTGGAACATGCTGAAACCCGGCTACGACCAGTTCGAGATCACCAAGCGGCCGCCGGAAGTGAACATCTGCGAGAAGAAATACGTCTTCAACCAGCAGACGGACGGCAAATTCAGCCCAACCGGTCAATGCCCGGCCATGTCGACCCCGGCGGCGATGCAGGGTGCACTCGCGGCCTTTAACAAAAAATACAATGACGACTACGCCAAGGCGACGAAGAAGCTCGACGGCCTGGTCTGGTACGAGCCGACCGAAGCGGAACGCAAGGCGATCGTCGCGAAGCTGCGTGTCGGCAAGGAACTGGCTTACGCGCCGACCGGCACCTCGCTCGACGCCGGCAAGCTGATGAAGGTCGCCGATCTCGAAAAGCAGGAAGCCCGCCGCGCCGAGCTGGAAGAAGCCAAGAAGGCGATCGAAATCCAGAAGGCCGAGCTGGACAAATCCACCCGCAACGGCAAGAGCGTGCCGGTGCCTGTGGAAAACCCCTTGCCCAAGCCGGTACAGCAGGCCGCTATCGAACAGCCAGGTGCTGCCCGCAAAGGCTTCTGGGGCAGCCTGTTCTCCAAGAACAGTGCCGATGCGCAGCAACTTGAGCCGGCAGCCGTAGCCCCGGTCGAGGCGGCTCAACAGCAGCCGCTCGACCAGAAGCAAGCCGTGCAGCACGCGGCAGCTATCGCAACGCCGGAGCCGGTGACCACTGCGACAGCGAAAAAACCGGCTGACGCAACCGCACAGACAGCGGCCACCACCGAGGCGGCGCCGATGGCCGAGCAGGCCGTTGCCGAACAGCAGCCGAAGAAGCGGCCGTTTTGGAAAATCTGGGGCAATTGATGCCCGACGGCCTGGTCTATGACCTCAAGGGGCTGAAATGCCCCTTGCCGGTTTTAAGAACCCGCAAGCGCATGCTGACCCTTGCGCCGGGCACGCTGATCACGGTGGAGACGACGGACCCCCTCGCCATCATCGACATTCCACATTTCTGCCAGGAAGACGGCCACAGTCTGGAGCAATCCGAGGTTCTGGCTGGCGGACACCGCTTCGTCATCCGCAAGAAGGCTTGAGGGCGGCCAAGTGGCCCCAATCCCGTCTAGCTGTTGGCCCCAGCGGTGAACTGCCGATCATGTTTTAAAAAATTCTTCAAAAAAATTTCGATTGGCGTCGATCGAGCCGGGCTTCGTTCGTCGTATGATCAGGAAGGCCCCACCGGCTTCCAATAACCAAGGGAGAAGACAATGCGTGTGATGGTGATCGTCAAGGCGACGAAAGATAGCGAAGACGGCATCATGCCGACGACCCAGCTTCTGGAAGCCATGGGCAAATACAACGAAGAGCTGGTCAATGCCGGCATCATGATGGCTGGCGAAGGACTGCACCCTTCGTCCAAAGGCAAGCGGATCGCCTTCGACGGGCCAAGCCGCACCGTTATCGACGGCCCTTTTGCCGAAACCCGCGAGCTGATCGCCGGCTTCTGGCTCTGGGAAGTCAAGGACATGGCCGAAGCCGTCGAATGGGCCAAGCGCTGCCCCAATCCGATGCTTGGACCAAGCGAGCTGGAAATCCGCCGGGTGTTCGAGGCAGCCGATTTCGGCGAGGCGTTGACGCCTGAACTGGCCGAGCAGGAAGAACGGCTGCGCGAAAAGGCAGCCAAGCGCTGATTTCGGCCGGACCGCGTCAAGCCACCACTGCGGCTTGACGCAGCCGCTGCTGCTCGCTTAATCCGGAAGCATGGCGGCTAACCAAACACACCAGGCGATTGAAACAGTTTTCCGGATCGAACAGGCCCGGCTCATCGGCGGCCTGGCCCGTATGGTCAGGGACGTGAGTCTTGCCGAAGAGCTGGCGCAGGACGCGCTGGTGACCGCCCTGTCCGAATGGCCGAAGACCGGCGTGCCGAAAAATCCGGGAGCTTGGCTGATGGCCGCCGCCAAGCGCCGCGCCATCGATGGTTTTCGCCGCAAGAAGATGCTGGTGCGCAAACATGCCGAAATCGGCCGCGATCTCGACAGTGAACGCGATACCAGCGTTGAGGATGTCGAGGCGGCACTGGACGACGATCTCGGCGACGAGCTGCTGGGTCTCATCTTCGCCGCCTGCCATCCCGTCCTGTCGGCAGAGGCGCGCGCAGCACTCACCCTGCGCCTGATCGGTGGATTGACGACCGACGAGATCGCCCGTGCCTTTCTCTCCAATGAAGCGGCCATCGCCCAGCGGATTGTCCGGGCCAAGAAGACGATCGGCAATGCCGGCCTGACCTTTGCCGTGCCGCGCGGGCCGGAGCGCGGAGAACGGCTCTCCTCGGTGCTGGAGGTGATCTACCTGATCTTCAACGAGGGTTATGCGGCGACCACTGGCGAGGACCTGATCCGTCCGGCCCTATGCTCTGAAGCGCAACGGTTGGGCCGTATTCTCGCAGGCCTGCTCCCAGAAGAGCCGGAAGTGCTCGGCCTGCTGTCGCTGATGGAAATCCAGGCCTCCCGCCTCGCCGCCCGCGTTGCCCCGGATGGTTCGCCGATCCTTTTGACTGAGCAGAACCGCGCCCATTGGGACCAGTTGCTGATCCGCCGCGGGCTTGCAGCCCTGCAGCGCGTGGAAACGCTTGGCGGCGCCAATGGGCCTTATGCCCTGCAGGCGGCCCTGGCAGCCTGTCATGCACGCGCCCGCAAGGCGGAGGACACGGACTGGCAGAAGATTGCTGGCCTCTACGACACGCTGCGCCAAGTGATGCCGTCGCCGGTGGTCGATCTCAATCGGGCGGTGGCCCACAGCATGGCCTTCGGACCGGAAACAGGCCTCGCACGCCTCGACGAAATCGGTCTGGCAGCTGGATTGCAAAACTACGTTCCCCTGCCAGCAGCAAGAGGAGATTTCCTGTTCCGTGCCGGGCGATTGGCGGAAGCCAAAGTTGAATTCGATCGCGCGGCAGACCTCACCCGCAACGCCCGCGAAAAGGCGTTCTTTCTGGCCCGGGCCGCTGCCTGCAGCCGTTGAACCGCTGGCCTTTTCTAGTCCGCAGGACCGTCATCGGCTGACAGATTGTGATCGGCCCAGTCGCTTTTCGGAATCTCGCTACCTACCGCGAAGGCAAACGATACGACTTGCTTCAGGTCCGGCGTGACCTCGCAGGTGAAACCAATGTTGTACCAGTGGCTTTTGCTGCGAAACGCCGCGCCATCGGCCTGGAGTTTCTGCCCGGAAAGTTCGGTATCGGCCATCGCATAGGCGACCAGAAAGTCCGGCTTCAGCGCGGCTTTCCAAAGATGGACCTGCTCCATAGCCTCGATATTGCAAAGCTGGACGATGCGCTCGAAGGGCGCCAGCTGGCCCAGCGTCTTGCGCGCCTTGGCGCTGCGCGGATCCGCCAGGACCTTCGCCGACCGGAGATGTGTCGCCTGAACCATGACGCTTGCTTGAGGACGTGGCCGGTCTGTTGGCAGTTTGGCAAAATCCGGAACCGGACTTTCTGTTTGTGGCTCAGGTGCCGCATCGCTCATGGCCCCGGGCTGGGGTTGGGGCTGGAACTGGGGCGGTTGAACCTGGGTTTGCACCTCAGCGGCCGGTGGGCTGTTGGCAGCTTCAAACTGTTGCGGTGTCAGAACATCAACGGTAACGCTGTCTTCCGATGACGGGACCTGCCGGCGTGGCGTCACGGCCAGAAGCAGGGCAAGCCCGATGAGCAGATGGACGCCGAGCGAGGCGCTGATACTCCAGCCGCCGGGACGGCTGGAAGGATAGGCTGGCGCCCGCATGTTGCCGATGACTTCGCCCGCCTCGAGAAACATGCCGGCCCCTTGCCGATTGGTTACATCCGCAGCCCCGGAACCGCCAACGGGTTGTCCTCTAGCGCCTGCCGGTCCGGCCGGTCGATGCGCGGCTTGCCGGTAAAGGCGTCGAAAAGATCGCGCACGAACGCTTCCGGTAGATCCTTGGTGATCAGCACCATGCGGGTGCGCCGGTAGGACGGGTCGGGCCATGCAGCCATGCGCTGCGGCGTATGGAACACGGTCTGCACGCCATGCAGGATCAGCGGCCGGTCCGGATTGTCGGACATCGAGACGATGGCCTTCATCCGCAGCAGCTTTTCGCCATGGGCGGAGCGCAGCAGATCGACGAACATTTCCAGCGCCATCGGATCGATTGGCCGGTCGTGGACGAGGCTGAACGAGCGGATATCGGCACCATGCCGGTTTTCGTCATGATGATGGTGGTGATGGTCATGGCCACAATTTTCGTGACCGCAATGCTCATGATCGTGGTGGTCGTCGTGACCATGGGCATGATCGTGGGCATGGTCATGGTCCGCCGCCGCTTCATCCTGCAGCCAGCGGCCGACATCGGCGATCTTGGTTGCCGGATCGTAGAGCCCGCAATGGAAAAGTTCCGCTTTGCCAGCCTCGGGCAGATCGCCATCGATCATCGGTGCGCGCGGATTGAGCGCCCTAAGCCGCGCTTTCAGCGAGATCACCGCATCCGGCGTCGCCAGTGACATCTTGCTGATCACCAGCCGGTCGGCCATCGCCACCTGCTTGACCGCTTCTTCGTGATTGTCGAGCGTCGATAAACCGTTGGCCGCATCGACGACGGTGACGACGCCGTCGAGCCGGTAGCTCTGGGCGATGACGGGATTTCCCATCACCGACTGCAGCACCGGCGCCAGATCGGCAAGGCCGGTGGTCTCGATGACCACGCGCTTCAACGGCTTGATCTTGCCGGTCTGCATCCGGTCCATCAGATCAGCCAGCGTATCGACCAGTTCGCCGCGCACCGTGCAGCAGAGGCAGCCGTCGGACAGCTCGATGATCCCGTCGCTCGATGCCTCGACCAGCAGATGGTCCAGCGATACATCGCCGAACTCGTTGATGATCACGGCCGTATCCGTGAGATCAGGATCCTTTAGAAGCCTGTTCAGAAGGGACGTCTTTCCCGCGCCGAGGAAACCGGTGAGGATCGACACCGGCACGGCGTTCAGCAGAAGGCTCATTAGTTTATCCGATCAGTATGCGGAGGCTTTAAAAAACGGGGCGAGGAACCGGGATCGGCACATTGGCGACATCGCCCTGCGCGGTCTCCGTCTGGTCCTTGCCCTTGGCATCGGCCACCTTTTCGGTGCCCGGGATAAGCCCGGCGGCGACAAGGTTCAGCGGGCGGTTGATCTCGTGAATATAGGGCGACAGCAATTTCTGCCGGCCACCTTCATCACGGTTTTCCGAGCGCACCTTGGCGGCCTTCGGATTGCAGATTTCCTTGCTGACATCGGCGACCATGTCGCGCGTCTCACCATAGGGTGCAATCTGGCCAAGCCCGGGCTTGCCGGCGCCGCTCGACGTCAGACCGAGCTGCAGCAAGCGCGCAGACTCGTCCGCCCGGCCGCCAAGGCTGTCGGCGCCAAGCACGACGGAAACGACGGCACGCCCATTGCGTGTCGCAGATGAAACCTGATTGAAGCCCGAAGCGCAGATAAAGCCGGTCTTCATGCCATCGGCACCATCGAAACGGCCGATCAGCATATTGAAATTGGGATAGTTTTTCTTGCCCGTGGTGAAGCCTTCATAGGCAAAATAGGCTGCATATTGCGGAAACTCGCGCTTGATCGTGATCGCCAGAACGGCGAGATCGCGGGCGGTCGTATATTGACCCGGCGCAGGCAGCCCGTTCGGATTGACGAAATGCGAGGATGTCATGCCGATGCGCCGCGCCTCGGAATTCATCTGGTTGATGAAGGCGGGCTCGGAGCCAGCCACGGTTTCGCCGATCGCAACGGCAATGTCGTTGGCCGATTTGATCAGCATCATCTTCAATGCACTGTCGAGCGTGACGGCCTGCCCGGGCTTGTAGAACATCTTGCTCGGCGGCTCGCCGGCGGCGTTCTTGCTCATCACCACCGGTGTTTCCAGCGTCAGCTGGCCGGATTTCAGTGCCCGGAACGTCGTGTAGGCCGTCATCAGCTTGGTCAGCGAGGCCGGATACCATTTCTGATAGATTTCTCGCTGCTCGTAGACCTTCAGCGAACTGACATCGACAACCAGCTGCGGATTGGCCGCACTCGGCAAGGTCGCCGAAAGCAGCGACGCGCAGGCGCCAGTCAGGACTGCGAATAGCTTCAACGCGCCACTCTTGCGAATTCCAGTTGTCACCACGTCAAACCTCGAAATTTCGGGAATTGCCTCGTATCGTCCGGCTATTTAACCTATATGGCGAGGAGATGGCAAAGACCATTCTTTTGCGCCGATGCCAAATTTCTCGTATCCCATGCCCGCAATGGATCCACAGGAAGACAAAATGCCTATTCTGAACCGCGCAGCAGAGCTCCAGACCGAAGTCACGGAATGGCGTCGCCACCTCCATACGAAACCGGAACTGCTGTTTGCCGTTGAAAATACGGCAGCTTTCGTCGAAAATAAGCTGAAGGAATTCGGCGTTGACGAAATCGTCACGGGTCTTGGCCGCACCGGTGTTGTCGGCCTGATCAAGGGCAATCTCGGCGAAGGCCGCACCATCGGCATGCGCGCCGATATGGATGCCCTACCGATGACCGAAACCAGCGGCAAGCCCTGGGCCTCGACGACATCGGGCAAGATGCACGCCTGCGGCCATGACGGCCACACCGCCATGCTTCTGGGCGCTGCAAAATACCTTGCCGAAACACGCAATTTCAAAGGCGCCGTTGCGGTGATCTTCCAGCCGGCAGAAGAAGGCGGCGCCGGTGGCCACGAAATGGTCAAGGACGGCATGATGGAGCGTTTCGCCATCGAGGAAGTCTACGGCATGCACAATATGCCGGGCATGCCGGTTGGCCAGTTCGGCAGCCGCGTCGGCCCGATCATGGCCTCGACCGATGAATTCACCATCACCATCGATGGCCGCGGCGGCCACGCCGCCCAGCCGCACAAGACGATCGACCCGATCGTCATCGGCTCGCAGATCGTCAACGCGCTGCAGACCATCGCCTCCCGCTCGGTCGATCCGTTGTTTTCGGTGGTCGTTTCGGTGACCAAATTCAATGCCGGCTTTGCCCATAACATCATTCCGGAACAGGCCCTGCTGGGCGGCACGGTGCGCACGCTGATGCCGGAAGTGCGCGATCTCGCCGAACAGCGTATCAAGCAGATTTGCGAAGGCCTGGGTGCCGCCTATGGTGCCAAGATCAAGGTTTCCTATGCCCGCAACTATCCGGTCACGGTCAATCATCGCGAGGAAACCGGCCATGCCCTTTCGGCTGCGGCAATCATCGCCGGCGAAAACCAGGTATCGGGCGATCTTGATCCGATGATGGGCGGCGAGGATTTTTCCTACATGCTGCTGGCCCGTCCCGGCGCCTTCATCTTCATCGGCAATGGCGACACGGCCGGCCTGCACAATCCGGCCTACGACTTCAATGACGAGGCTATCCCGCACGGCATCTCGTACTGGGTGAAGCTGGCCGAAACGCGGCTGGCGGCTTAAGCTGCCGCAAGCGCTGAAAGGGTAGAGAATCCGATGCATGAGATAGACAAAATCGACCGGCGGATCCTCAACATCCTGCAGGCGGACGGCCGGATCACCAATCTGGAACTGGCCGACCGCATCGGGCTTTCTCCGACTGCCACCAGCGAGCGGCTGCGCCGCTTGCTGAAGGAAGGCTATGTCTCGGGCTTTGGCGCGCGGCTTGATCCGCACAAGCTGGGTTTCGGGCTTCTCGTCTTCATCGAGGTGATGCTCGACAAAACGACGCCCGAAGTGTTCGACAAGTTCGCCATCGCCGTCAAACAGGCGCCGTCGGTACTCGAATGCCATATGGTCGCCGGTGGCTTCGACTATCTCGTCAAGACCCGCTTCGAGGACATGAACGCCTATCGCAACTTCCTCGGCCAGGTGCTGTGGACCTTGCCCGGCGTCAAGGAAACCCGGACCTATGCGGTGATGGAAGAAATCAAGAACGACGGACCACTGCCGCTCGGCTGAGGTGCGTCTGTTTCCACACTCAGCAACCGGTGACAACCGGAGCCACAAGCGTAACAGCGCTGAGTTGCAGCCCTGACCAAATTCCATATTGTGCGCACTTGCGACGATCAGAGGTCTGATTCTCGCTCCAACCTGGATGGTAGCGGGCGCACAGTTGCGTCTTGCAAGGGAAAGTCGACAATGGCCGTAGCGCACCTGAAACACTGGAACATGTCGTTTGGCGGGGGCCAGCCGCTAGCCGTTATCGCAGGCTTGAATGTCCTGGAAAATCTTAAGCTGGCACTGGACGTGGGCCGGCACCTGAAGGCCGTCACAGCCGATCTCGGCTTGCCTTTCGTGTTCAAGGCCAGCTTCGACAAGGCCAACCGGTCCTCGAACGCCAGCTATCGCGGTCCGGGATTGAAAGATGGGCTGGCCATGCTTGCGGAAATCAAGCGAACCTTAGATGTGCCGATCGCCACGGATATTCACGAGATCGATCAGGCTGAAGCGGTTGCCGCCGTTGCCGATCTGGTTCAGATTCCGGCATTCCTGTGCCGCCAAACCGATCTGATTGTCGCCGCCGCCGTTGCCACAGGCCGCGCGGGTGGTCTGCTGCACGTCAAGAAGGCCCAGTTCCTTGCTCCTTGGGACTGTAAAAACATCATTGCCAAAGCGCGGGCGGTGGCGCCCGATCTTCAGATCGCCTTGTGCGAACGCGGCAGTTCCTTTGGCTATAACAATCTGGTCGTCGACATGCTTGGTATCGCCGAAATGCAGCGCCTCGGCGTCCCTGTCACGATTGATGCGACGCATTCCGTGCAATTGCCGGGCGCCGATCCCCGCACCAACGGCAGCTCGACGGGCGGACGCCGCGAGGGTGTCCCCATCATCGCCAAGGCAGCCGTGGCCGCCGGTGCCGATGGCGTGTTCCTCGAGTTTCATCCCGATCCCGACCGGGCGCTTTGTGACGGGCCAAGCTGCCTTCCCCTCGACATGGCTGGGAGCCTGCTTTCCACATTGCGTGCGGTCCATCAGGCGGTACGGTCTTAGCCCAAGCGAAGACGCGGGCGATCTTACGCGGGCAGCCCTTCCCGCTACGGCTCAGAATCCGATCTCGTCAGCAAATCCAGCCGTCTAAGCCGGCGATGAGGTTCGCCTCGATCACCACAATTTTGGTTCTTTTCAAACGGCATTGATTACGCATAGGCTGGGAGCGCAGCTCGACCAACGAGCCAATTTTTGAGGGGTGCCATGAAGAAGATCATTATCGCTGCAGCGCTCGCGCTCGCAGCTGCTTCCGGCGCGAATGCGCAAACCGTCAATGCCGGCAAGTACACCGTTCAAGGTACCAATCTCGACGGGTCGAGCTATGCCGGTACGGCGGAAATCACGCTCGCCAGCGAAACCACCTGCGTGATCGAGTGGGAAACCGCCGGCGTCAAATCGACCGGCGTCTGCATGCTCAACGGCGATGCTTTTGCAGCTGCCTACGTGCTCGAAGACGCCATGGGGCTGATCGTCTACCAGGTCAAGGGCAATGGCACGCTTGACGGCGCCTGGACGATTACCGGCAAGGACGGCTCCGGCACCGAAGTTTTGACCGAAGTCAAATGATTGGGCGGACGCGACAAAAGGCCGGCAAGGGGAATGTGCCGGCCTTTTCGTTTTAATGGATTACAGTGTCGCCATATCGATGACGAAGCGGTAGCGCACGTCGCTCTTGATGACGCGCTCATAGGCTTCGTTGACCTGGTCCATACGGATCAGTTCGATTTCCGAGACGATGTTATGCTCGCCGCAAAAATCGAGCATTTCCTGGGTTTCCTTGATCGAACCGATCATCGAACCGGCAATCGAGCGGCGCGACGGGACCAGCGAGAACGCATGCACCGGCACCGGCTTTTCCGGAATACCGAGCAGCACCAGCGTGCCATCGACCTTCAACAGGCCGAGATAGGCGTTCCAGTCGATCTCAGCCGAGACCGTGCACAGGATGAGGTCGAACGTTCCTGCCAGTTTCGTGAAGGTTTCGGCATCGGCGGTCGCATAATAGTGATCGGCACCGAGCTTCAGGCCATCTTCCTTCTTCGACAGGGACTGGCTGAGGACCGTGACATCGGCACCCATCGCATGAGCAAGCTTGACGCCCATATGGCCAAGACCGCCCATACCGACGACTGCGATCTTCTTGCCGGGACCAGCGCCCCAGTTGCGCAGCGGCGAATAGAGCGTGATACCGGCGCAAAGCAGCGGCGCGGTTGCCTCGAAGGGCAGGTTTTCCGGAATGGAAAGGACGTAGCCTTCCTTGACGACGATGAAATCGGAATAGCCGCCCTGGGTCGGGGTCTTGCCGTCGGCTTCAACGCCGTTATAGGTGACCACGAGGCCCGGCATGTACTGTTCCAGATCGACATCGCGGCTGGCGCAGGTGGTGCAGCTGTCGACGAAGCAGCCGACGCCGACCCGGTCGCCGACCTTGAACTTGGAAACCTTCGAGCCGACCGCTGTAACGATGCCGGCGATCTCGTGGCCGGGAACCATTGGAAACGCCGAATTGCCCCACTCATTGCGGGCCTGATGGATATCCGAATGGCAGATGCCGGAATATTTGATGCTGATGACGACGTCGTCCTCGCGGGGTTCGCGCCGTTCGAATGTGAAGGGCTGCAGCGGCTTCGACGCATCCGTCGCAGCATATCCTCTTGCCAGGGCCATGGGTCACTCCTTTATCTGATGAAGCGGGGATTGTGATGGAAGCACAGATCGCCTCTCCCCGGAAGCATACTTGCAGATCATGTTGGCAGAACGTTAGAGCAATCCTGCAAGATTATTGTACGATCCTGCAAAACGTGCCTTCAAGGTTTTGCAGATAACCGCAGAGCGACTAACTTGCGATTTGCGAGACAAAATCTAAATAGCTGGAAAGACTTTCGATTATGACAGCTTCACGAACCCCACGCAGTCAGGAACTGATTGATCTTATTGCCCGTTTCGCCAAGGAAGATGGCGATCATAAAACGGCTATACCGGGCGTCAGCGTTCACCGGCGCTCAGGAACCGGGACGAAATCCTGTGGTTCCTACAAGCCCAGCCTGGCACTGATTGCCCAAGGCGCAAAGCAGGTGGTGCTTGGCGACGACATCTACCGGTATGGCGGCGCCGATTATCTGTTGACCTCGATCGACCTGCCGGTGACCACGCAGATCGTCGAAGCGTCAGAGGAAAAACCCTATCTGAGCGTGACCTTCGGCATCGACACCACGCGCATTGCCGGCTTGCTGGACCGGGCCGGCGTACAAACCGGGGCGCCCGCGCCGGGCGCGCGTGGCATGGCTGTGAGTTCGGTAACACCTGACCTGGAAGATGCCGCCATCCGGCTGCTCCGGCTTCTGGACCGGCCGGATGACATTCCGGCTCTGCTACCGCTGATCGAACAGGAGATCATCTACAGGCTCCTGACCGGTCCGCAGAGTGGGCGCCTTCGCCAGATGGCGGTTACCGAAAGCCAATCGCACCAGATCAGCCGTGCCTGCGTCTGGCTGAAGGAACATTACGCCTTGCCCCTGAAGATCGAGGATCTGGCCAGCCGCGTCAGCATGAGCGTCTCCTCGCTGCACCACCATTTCAAGGCGATCACCGCCATGAGCCCCATGCAGTACCAGAAGCAGCTGCGGCTGCAGGAAGCCCGCCGGCTGATGCTGGAGGACATGCTGGATGCCGGTTCCGCCGGCCATCAGGTAGGCTATGAGAGCCAGTCGCAGTTCAGCCGCGAATATGCCCGGCAGTTTGGTGAGCCGCCGCTGAGGGATGTCGGCCGTGTCCGCCGGAGCCTGATGGACCGTCTGACCGGCGGCATGGAAGCACTCAGCGAAGGCTGACCGAAAAACCGCTCGCTCATATTCTGATCGGCTTCGTGGTAGACTGGCACGGAGGAGAATCACCATGATGCCAGTCACCGTACGCCTCAGTTCATGGCGGGAGGGGCGGCTCCTGCGGGAACCGGTGCTGCTGACGGCGATGGGGTTGCGCGAGACCCTGCTTGCGGCGCTCGATCACGACGAAGCCAGGGTCAATTTCGTCTGCCGCCAGGTGGAGGAAACAGGTGCCTACGAACTCTGCGGCCTCAACGAGGCCACCACCACGATCGAGAAAATCCTGCAGTCCTGAGCATCGGTCATGGATAGGGAGCGCAGCCAAAAAGGTGGCCAGCGGCTCTTGGGCTCCTAAACGAGGACCGGCACCGCAATATGATCCGGTTCCTGGCCGTTGCGAGCGCGCGCGATCATCAGCTCGAACGCCTTTTCCAGATGGCGGATGAAGCGCGTCGTATCAAACAACGGCGCGACCGTTCGTTGCGCGGCAATTTTCTCTTTCACGGCACGCAGTTCATCCCGGCTTTTCGCCAGCGAGACGCAAAGTTCGACATAGCCCTCCGCATTATCCGCGACCAGTTCGCCAACCCCAAGCGCCCGCAGCAGGCTCTCCGTCACCCGCGAGGCAAAGTGTGTGCCCTTGAAGGTCGGCACCGGCAGACCGGCCCATAACTTGTCGGATGTCGTCGTGTGGCCGTTGCAGGGAAACGTATCCAGCCCGATATCCGCCGCCTGAAGGCGGGCGATGTGATCAGGATATGCAACCGGATCGGCAAAGATAATCCGGTCACCGGCGATGCCTGCGTTTTCCATCCAGCGCAGAAGATTGCCACGCGCGAAACGATTGGAGCACATGACCCATAACAGGCTGTCATCCGTTCGCCGCAGAATATCCGCCCAGAGCTCCGCCGTCTGCGGCTTGATCTTGCGGTGCGTGTTGAAGGAGGCAAAGACGACGCGGTCTTCCGGCAGGCCAAGCGCACTGCGCGGGGCAGCGGACGGAAGCGGGCGTGTGACATTGTCATTGGCCTGGTAGGTGCCGGGAAGCAGGCAGAATTTCTCGTGATAGAACGGCCGGCTGGTTTCCGGCGTCACCACGGCGTCGGTGAGAATATAGTCGCAGTCGATGCCGGTCCCGGACCCCGGAAACCCGAGATAGGCCACCTGGACCGGGGCAGCCCCGTGATTGAGCAACCCGGCGCGGGAGCCCTTGGTATGCCCCTTCAGATCGACGAGAATGTCGATACCCGAGCGGCGGATCAGTGCCGCCGCATCCGGGTCCGACAGGTGGCCGATGCGCTGCAGATTGGGATATGTGTCGCGCGATCCCTGGTCGAGCCGGATCAGGTCGTCGCCGGTACTACAGAAAAGCGCGATGTCGAACCGGTCCGGATCGTGCTGCAGCAGCGCGCTTTGGAAAAGGCGCATCGTGGCATGCTGATCGCTGAAATCGGCCGAGAGATAGCCGACCCTGATCCTGTCAGAAAACCTGTGGGGCGCCGCCCGCCTTGCCGCTCTGGATGCCGGCGTGAAGGCTGCGGCACCGTGGATTTTCGTCTGCCGCGCATTGATGCTCTCGTCGCCGCACCAGCCGATATGGCGATGTGGAAACTCTGCGGCTAGATATCGCTCATCGCCGGCTTTCAACCGGTCCAGAAATCGCTGGTCATCCATCTGCGCTTCGTCGAGGCAGAGAAACTCGTGCAGATACCGGCGATAGGTTTCCTCGGCGTTGGTATCGAATACGCCGGATTTGGCGGCGAGCCGGGCTAAGTTCAAGGATGCGAAGGAATCGTCTGCCTCCTGCAGCATGTTGGCCGCAAGGGCCCGCAGCATCGCCTGCTTGGGGCCGCCCATTTCCGCACCCTTGATGTAGAATGCAGCGGCCTCAGTGAACTTCTGCGTCTTGGCATAACATTGGGCAATCAACAGCAGCTCGTTGAGCACGAACGGTTGCCGGCGGGCCGGCGACAGAATGCCCAATGCCTTGTCATAGTGACCTGCATTGTAAAAACCGAGCGCTTTTGAAAGAGATGCCGACATCAAGTTTCCAGACGTATCCACAGATAGGCCATCGCTAGCAAAACCGGCTGGTGCAAGGCTGGATCGACCGAAAACGCCCACGCAAGCCTCGCGCACCCGACACGGCCTACAGCGGGAAACCTCAATTCCGCGTGGATACGCCTGATGACACAGCTGACCCTCTGCATGCCAAGCAACCGCAATCTCCAGCACTCCGCCAGCGCGATCGAAACGGCACTGATCTACGCGGACAAAAGGGACTGCCGGCTGGTCGTATCCGACAATTCCGGAGATCCGCAGAAACGCGCCCGCTACGAAAACTGCCATCCACGGCTGACCTATGTCGTTCCAGACGGCGATGGCGGGCTGCAAAACATGGCCTCTGCTTTGTCAAAGGTCGAAACGCCGTTCCTGATGCCGATGGGCGATGACGACGAGATCTATGGCCTGGATGACAAACAACCGCTTGACCTTTCGGCCCTGCCCGGCGACGTGATCGGGATTCGTCCGCAAACATTCGTCTGGACAAACGAAAAAGGCGTACAGCAAGTCGATCGGTTTTCGATCACCGCCGATGATGCCGGCGGCCGGCTGCTCGAATATAACGGCAAGGCCAATGGCAATAACGGGCTTTACTACAGCATGTATCGCTCGGACCTGTTCAAAGGCCTGTTTTCGCTGTTTTCGGACGCCCATCCGACGCATGGCGGCTACTGTGACTGGGCCTTGAGCTTTGCATTCTGCGCCGCCGGAAAATTTCTGACCGATACATCGACGGTCTACCGCTATGACCTTGGCCGCTGGGCGAGCAGCAGCAAGCTGGAGGCCGCAAAAACCAGCCTCTATCTGCAGGCAGGATTGCCCGACACGGCAGAGCACTTCTCGGCCCTGTTGCGGTTCATAGACGTGCACGTCTTCCTGGTCAGCCTGCCCCTTCCGGATGCCCAGCGCCGGACTGCGCAGATGGCCAATGCCCGGCTGGCCCTCCGCACTTTTTTGCACGAAGTCACCAAGACCCCTGATCAATACGACCCCGAAGTGGTCTATCTGGCCGAACTGACCGGCCAGACCCCTGATCTCGACACGGCCTTCCAGATCTCCCTGCTGATCATCGACCGGCTGCAGGAGGGGCTGGCTGAGAAATATGTGCGGTTTATGAAGGCCGCGGGCGGAGCGGTGTGAGCTTTGCCGCCGCTGAAAGAGGTGCGCCAAAATGAGGAGAAATGCTCTTTGCCATGAGCAGCAAAGGCGCGTCTCCTGAGGCCCCGACGACGGGCTACGCCAGTCGGGTCACTTTTTCCACAACGCTGGAGAGGATGACAATGCCTTACCGGCAGCGCGCCTCGAACCGCCGGCCGTTACGGTCTCGATAGATGCAATAGCCTTGGCGCTCATGCGAACGGCCAATGAGATTGCCGACGATGCCGCCCGCTACTGCGCCAATAGCCGCGCCGCCCCAGCTGTTGCTGACAACGCCGCCGATGATTGCGCCGGAGCCTGCTCCGATTGCAGTCCCTCGCTCTGTCACCGCGCAAGACGACAGGGCTACAATTAGTGTGGGAGCACGCCGGGACTCCGCTCATTTCCAGTCCGGCCGAATGACCAAAGAAGCTGATAAAACGCTAGCGGTAGAGAATAGCTGCCAATGTTGGCAGCATCTGACCAGTTGTTCAAAAGATTTTGGGATTTTGGGATTTTGGTAGCGGGAGAGGGACTCGAACCCCCGACACGCGGATTATGATTCCGCTGCTCTAACCACCTGAGCTACCCCGCCATCAGACTGCGACTTGGGCGCTTGGCCGCTGTCGTCGCGTCAGTGGGCGGCTTATAAGGTGCGGTTCATGCTGGTGTCAAGCCGAGCCGTTTCAAAAAACCGGAAGTTTTTCAAGGGACGCTGGACAATGGCCGGACACAGCGCGTGATGCGCAGTCCCCGGCCCTGGATCAGGCTGCAACCACGCTCTGCAGCAGGTCCTTCAGAGCAGCTTCGGCTGCGGCCTCGCGTTCGGAGCGCAGGATGAAACCGCCGCCATAGACGCGGGCGTCTTCTCCGATACCGGAATAGAGCGCGCAGGCCTGGCCGGGGGCAACGCCCGCCTCGCCTTCCAGCAGCTCGACCGAGACGCCGTCTGCGCTGGCGCGCAGGATCGCAGGCGCCGGCTGACGCGTCGATCGGACCTTGGCGAAACAGGCAAACCCATCAGCCGCTACATCGAAAATATCGCCGTCACCCAGCCAGTTGATGTCGCGCAGATAGACGCGGCGGGTTTCCAGTGCTTCCTTCGGACCGACGATGACGCGGCGCGAACGGGCATCGAGATGCACCACATAAAGCGGCTCGCCGGTGGCGACGCCGATGCCGCGGCGTTGACCGATCGTATAGTGCAGGATGCCATCGTGGCTGCCGAGAACGCGGCCATCCAGATGGACGATATCGCCCGCCAGCGACGCATTCGGCTTCAGCTTGTTGATGATATCGGCATATTTTCCCTGCGGCACGAAACAGATGTCCTGGCTGTCGGCCTTCTTGGCGACGACGAGGCCCATATCCTCAGCCAGCTGCCGGGTTTCCGCCTTGGTGAGGTTGCCGAGCGGAAAACGTAGATAGTCGATCTGCTCCTGCGTGGTGGCAAACAGGAAATAGCTCTGGTCGCGATCGGCATCCGTCGGGCGAAACAATGCGCGGCGGCTAGGCGCGTCCGGCTGCGGATTGGCCTTTGAGCGGATGTAATGGCCGGTCGCCAGCGCATCGGCGCCGAGATCGCGGGCCGTCGCCAGAAGATCGGCGAATTTGACGGTCTGATTGCAGGCAACGCAGGGGATCGGCGTCTCGCCGGCGACATAGCTTTCGGCAAAGGGATTTATTACCGTTTCGCGAAAGCGCTGCTCGTAGTCGAGAACGTAATGCGGAATGCCCAGCACCTCGCAGACGCGGCGGGCATCGTCGATGTCCTGGCCGGCGCAGCAGGAGCCGGCCCGATGGATGGCCGCCCCGTGATCGTAAAGCTGCAGGGTGATGCCGAGAACGTCGTAGCCCTGGCGTTTGAGGATGCCGGCCACCACGGAACTGTCAACGCCGCCGGACATGGCAACGACGACGCGCGTATCTTCGGGCTTGCGATCAAAATCGAGACTGTTCACGGCATCCAATCCGGCATTCCGGTCAATCGGCGGGTTGTTCGCATTTTAGCGCGACCATACCCTGTTTCCTGCAAACGGCCAACGCCGCAGCAAAGCGGTTCCGGCCCAGGCCGGCCATGCCGCAAGCCGTTATATAGAAAGTCGCGGGGAATTGAACAAGGGCGACGGCTTTGGGCTGGTCAGATCAGCTTCATCCGCATGGCGCGGGCGATCGCCTGCATGCGATTGACCGAATCGAGCTTGCGGGTCGCGGTCTTGAAGTAACTGGAAACCGTATAGGCGGAAATACCGAGGATGATGGCGATCTCGTCGCTGCTCTTGCCGGCCGCAGCCCAGCGCAGACACTCGATCTCGCGCGTCGACAGCTTGTCGCGCGCCGAGGCGCCGACTTCTAAGGTTCGCTCGAGGGTTTCGAACAGTTGCAGCAGGGTCAGATAGAGATCGGCCGTCTCGGCCCTCTCGGGCTCGCCACGCGGTCCGCACAGCAGAGCAGCAAATGCCTCCCCATGGGTGGTGTGCAGTGTAACGGCAAATGTATTGTTCATCGCCTGCGCGGCAAACAGCGCGCCGACAGTATCACGGGCTGCAGAGCCTTGCGCATTGAGCAGCGATTGTGTTGCGCCGAAGACCGGCAGTTTCGTATGACGCAGCCGCTCGATCAGTGCACTGGCCTGGAAAACCGTGGCGGCGTCGTATTCCCGCACAAGCTCCGATGGCCAGCTGCTCAAAACAAGGCGCTCGGCGAAGCGCTGCTGCTCGCCGAAGGGAATACGCACGATCATGAAATGGCTGAAACCGAATTGCGCCGTGCACTGGCGCATCAGGTGGAGCACTTCATACTCCGTCTGGACTGCGGAACTGTTCATGCCTGAAAGAAAATCAGCATAAGCTTCGCTTCGCAAGGTCAGCTTGTCAGGGTCTCTCATATTTTCATCACCAACCTGCCGGCCATCGCGCCAGCTCTCGAAAAATTCTCATTCCGGAATTTTTTCGGCAGCAGCACGATAGATCCAACACCGACAAAAACTCCGAGAGGCCACCAGGGACACAATCGAAGCGAAAAGGAGGGTGTTTTGAAATAAAATGGCGCATCGAGAGCATTCCAGAGCAACAAAATGCTGCATATGCTCAATTACTCGCCGTTATTATCAACAATTTGATGAAAATTGAACCATTATATTTGCATAGCTCCCATGCATACCTGGAAATTACCAGGACAAAGCTTTAGAAGACTACAATAAAAATGGCTCCGCGAGAACAGTTACGCCGCTCCATATACGGCTTGGACGATCCGCAATTGGTCGAAGAGCGCTCTGGAAGTCTCTAAAATTATTAGCAAATTGTTACCACCCGCTTAGGCAAATGTTAAATGTGGCAGGGTAAGTTGAGCCTACATGGTCTTGAGTATGTGTAGAGAGTCCAATGACCGAAATGATACGACCCCGCGTGAAATATGTCATCGGACCCGATGGCAGCCCTTTGACAATTGCTGATCTGCCACCGGCCAATACGCGCCGCTGGGTGATCCGCAGAAAGGCAGAAGTCGTCGCCGCCGTGCGTGGCGGACTGCTGAGCCTGGAAGAAGCCTGTGACCGCTATACCCTGACCGTCGAAGAATTCCTGTCCTGGCAGTCCTCGATCAGCGACCATGGCCTTGCCGGCCTGCGGACGACCCGCATCCAGCAATATCGCCACTAGCCAGACCCTTCATTTGCAAGAGCTCAAGCGGCCGCATTCAGTGCGGCCGCAGCTGCATTTGAAGCAGCCCCGTCAGCACCGCCGATCCTGCGTAGAACCAAAGGCCCGGCTGGGTGAAAGCCTCTGCCATTCCACTGGTCTTTGCCGCAAAGATGACGAGCGCTACAAGCATCACATCCATCATCGACCATTTGCCGAGTAACGGCAGAAGGCGGGCGACCATTCCGTCCGCAGCCTTGCCGTTCGCCGGTGCTGTCGCCTCGAAGGCAATCCCGACCAGCTTCGCAAAAGGGAACACGATGGAAAAAAGCGCCACGATGATGGCCAGCATCTGGTTGCCCTCTCCCCAAAGCGACGATACGATTCCCAGAAGCGACGGCGTTTCGGTGAAAAAAACCATTTTTCAAACTGAACCAACGGCAGCACAAGCCCGAGAGCGAGAAAAAAAGCGGACAGAACAAGGAAAAGCGGAGGGATGAGACGCATGATTCCTGTCTTCTCTTGCACGGACGGGATTACATATCACCTTTGGTGGCGCTGAACAGTGATGAACCAACCACGATGGAAACGGTCCGGGCAGCCGGCAAGGGGGAGAGATTGATGGATATTATCAGCGAAGAAACCGGCTCGCATGGCCGCTACAGTACAAAAGTCGAGGGCCATACGGCTGAAATGACCTATTCCCGGTCATCGCCGCAACTGATCATCATCGATCACACTGCGGTTCCGGATGAACTGCGCGGCAAAGGCGTCGGCCAAGCGCTGGCGGCGCACGCAATTGACGCGGCGCGAAAAGGCGGTTGGAAGATCATTCCGCTCTGCCCCTTCATGCGCGCCCAGACACAGCGTCATCCGGAATGGCAGGACGCAATCCAAGCTTAAGAAGCGTCCTTGAACCTGCTTCAAAAATACACAAGGCCCTTCTCACGGACTTGAAGTAAGTCCGTGAGAAGGGCCTTTTGGCCTTGGGCAAGCCTCAAGCGCGCCTAAGCGCGCATGCGCGCACCGCTGTCGCGTTCTTCGAGCGCTGCGGCCTTGGCGAATTCCGCCTGAACCTCTTCCAGCGCAAGTTCCGCCGCATCCTGCTGTACCTTCAGTTCCCGAACCGAGACCTGGAGATTGTCTGCCCGCTGTCGCGCAGCCTTGGCAAACGTCGGATAGGCGAAATGGGTGGGATCGGTGATCCCGGACTTCTTTTCCTCGAAAGTGATCTGATTTTCCAATTCCTTGGTCATCCGCTCAAATTCGGACATCATCAGTTGTAGCTGGCTCAACTGACGCTGTTTCTCCTTCACCTGAAATTCCTTCAGGCGAACAAGGCTCTCACGTGACTTCATACGCAATACTCCCGTGATGCGAGACCCCGGTTACTGGATTTGACCCGTTCAACCGACCTTACGGCGTCGGAAACAAAAATAATTACAGCGATCTTAACAAAATCCTACCGCTGGTAACCTTTCGTTTACGGGCATCGTTAATCATAGGGACGATCATTTAAGGGTCAGTAAATGCCCAGCGCTAAATTTGGTGTTTGGCATAGATTGAGTCAGATGAGTCAGATAGCCGATTTCCTTAATGTTGTGCGTTAAGGATGTCATTCTAGATTCACATGTAAAATCAGAGGACTGCAAAAAATATTTAACATTTTCGATACACCTTGCCAGAGTGAATCAGAATTTGTTAACCATTTGCTGGCAGCCTCCAAATCAGGCAACGACTGGATCCGTATCGCGTAAGGGGGCCACAACGACCTTTCGGCGGCGGAAAAGGGGACAATTATGCGGGTTCTACTCATCGAAGACGACAGCGCGACAGCGCAGAGCATCGAACTGATGCTCAAGTCGGAAAGTTTTAACGTTTACACCACCGATCTTGGTGAAGAGGGTGTCGATCTCGGCAAGCTCTATGATTACGACATCATTCTGCTCGATCTTAACCTGCCGGACATGTCCGGTTACGAGGTTTTGAGAACGCTGCGTCTGTCCAAGGTCAAGACACCTATTCTGATCCTCTCCGGCATGGCCGGCATCGAGGATAAGGTTCGGGGCTTAGGCTTCGGCGCAGACGACTACATGACCAAGCCTTTCCACAAGGACGAATTGGTTGCTCGTATCCATGCGATCGTGCGCCGTTCCAAGGGCCATGCGCAGTCGGTCATCTCGACCGGCGAACTGATCGTCAACCTGGACGCGAAAACCGTTGAAGTCGGCGGCCAGCGCGTTCATCTGACGGGCAAGGAATACCAGATGCTGGAGCTGCTTTCGCTCCGCAAGGGTACCACGCTCACCAAGGAAATGTTCCTCAACCACCTTTATGGCGGCATGGACGAACCGGAACTGAAGATCATCGACGTGTTCATCTGCAAGCTGCGCAAAAAGCTCGCAAATGCTGCCGGCGGCGCCAACTATATCGAAACCGTCTGGGGTCGCGGCTATGTGTTGCGCGAGCCGGAAGGCGAATTCGCAGAAAGCGCCTGATAACCACCGGCCATTCCAGCCGGCGGTGTTTCGCATCCCGCATAATGCAGGGACGCCACGGCTGATCGTGCCGAAAGTTTCGTGAAAGCCCGCCGATGATGGCGGGCTTTTGCGTTTCCGGGTTTCAGCGTCGTAACGCGCCCGCCCCCTTTACGAAGGGTGCGCAAAAAAGCCGCCGCCTGGAAAGGCAACGGCTAGTTTGAAACGATATCGGTTGATCAAGGATCAGGCGGCGATCGACAGGCTGCCAAAGACGCTGGTCAGGATCTTGCGGTCGAACGGCTTCAAAAGGAAATCGTCGGCACCGGCGCGCTTGCCGGCCATCATCTTCTTCAGGTCCGCCTCGACGACGCAATAATAGATGCGGACGGCCTTGCCGTCGGGAAGGTTGCGGATATTGGCAATCAAATCCAGCGCGCCATCAAGGCCCGCATCAACGATGATGATGTTGGGCAGTTCCGCTTCGCAGCGCACGAGCGCTTCGAGACCGTTTGCGGCCTCGGAGACCAGGAAATTCAGGCCCGAGAGGATGCGCTTCCCGACCTTGCGTACGACGTCCGAATCATCGGCAATCATCAAGCGTTGCATCTCAAGCTCCCTCTTGGCGCTACAGCGGGAATTAATCCCTATCTACAACCGTATGCCGCTTTGGCAAAGAATCAGTTACTGCCATGCCTAAAAGCAGATTTATCTCGACTTCAGGCTGCAACCATTTTCGCGGAAAACACGATTTCTTCCGAGTTCGAGTTGACCTCGATCTCCATGCCGGCCTCGTCGGCAAGCAGAACCGTGTAGTAGGGCTGGATCGTATGCGCGTCGACGGCCTCTTCGAGCGTTCCCGAAAGAAGCTCGACAAGCTTTGGCGGTACGCGCATCATCCGGCCCTTGCAGATCAGCTTGAAGGCCGCGTCATATTCCGGGTTTTCCAGGACGACATCGATCGAACCACCACGCGGAATGGCGCCGTAAGCGATCAGGAACAGGTTGAGCAGCAGCTTGACCCGGTTCTTGGCGATGATCACGCGTGGTCCGGTCCAGGTGACTTCCGTCTTCTTTTCGACGGAGGCAAAATCCTTGGCCGCCTTTTCCGCCTCACCAGTATCGATCGAAGCGCCGGCCGAGCCCGAAGCACCGAAGGCCAGACGGGCAAATTTCAGCCGGACCGAAGCGTTGAGCGCGCTGGTGCGGATGAGGTCCATGGCATCGGCATCCGCCCCGCCCTCGTCCAGCAGTTCGAGGCCGTTGTTGATCGCGCCAACCGGCGAGATGATGTCATGGCAGACACGGCTGCACAGAAGCGCTGCGAGATCGGGACCGGTCAAGGTCAGGTTCGGGTTCTTTCCCATGGTCGTATCCTCAATAGCCGCCGGACGGCTCACAAGCGAGATCAGGCGGCCTTCCGCGATCCTATTGCCCATTGGTCTAGCCCGCGAAGATTGCGCGGGCATAGTCTCAAGGCGAAGATCATAAAGACACCACATTTGGTAAACCGATTGTTAAGATCATCGGTTCAAATTGCTGACAATCAGCCCGACCCCCGTCACAGAGTGAAACGGGGCAGGATAGCGGCCCGCGCATGACGTCGCGGCGCTCCTGAGATTACGGAGAAAAACATGCAGCGGATCCTCAATGCCGTGAAATTCCCACTCTTGCGCACATTCGTGGCGATGATGGCCGCGTTCAGCCTCATGCCGGCGGCGCTTGCGCAGAGCAGAGGCGAACAATACACGATGCAGGAAATCGTCGATGCCGGTCACGGCTTCTTCGGCTCCACCTCCGGCGGACTTGCCAAGGTGGTCGAGAACGCATTTTCCAAATACGGCCTGCCGAACGGTTACATTCTCGGCCAGGAAGGATCCGGCGCATTCGTGGCCGGCCTGACCTATGGCGAAGGCGACCTCTATACCAAGAATGCCGGCCAGCATAACGTGTTCTGGCAGGGGCCGTCACTCGGACTCGACTGGGGTGGGCAGGGTAGCCGGACGATGATGCTGGTGTACAACCTGCCTGCCGTCCCCTCGCTCTACAAGCGTTTTGGCGGCGTCTCGGGCTCGGCCTACGTGGTCGCCGGCGTCGGCATGACGGTACTCACCGACGAAAACATCGTCCTGGTTCCGATCCGCACCGGCCTTGGCGCCCGCCTCGGCATCAATGTCGGCTACCTGAAGCTGACACAGCAGCCGACCTGGAACCCCTTCTGAGGCAAAACGTCTGCTGATTTTCCCGAGGTTTTCCAGTCGCTGAGGCGGCTGGAAAAAATTGCGCGTTCGCGAGCACTTGAAGTGATATTCTCGTTCGTCTTTAGTGCGAATGAAACGAAAACCATGGATTATTGCGTATCGCCGCGTGCCCTGAACTGAAATGGCCAGCCCGTGATTGAATTCGCACTCCTGTTCGCCCTGGGTTTTCTGACTGCGGCGCTGCTCGGCCTGCTGGTGGCGCCCGTCGTGCACAGGCGCATCGTCCGCTTTGCCGAGGACCGGCTGACGGCAACGATGCCGCTGTCGCCACAGGAGGTCCGGGCCCAGAAAGACGCGGCCCGCGCCGGGTACGCGGCCGAAAATGCCAGGACCAGCCAGATGCTGAAACGCGAGCGCGACAAGAACGTCGCTCTTTTGCTGCAAAACGGTTCCACCCTGAAGGAAACCCAGCGCCTCGCCGGTGAAAACGCCGACCTGCATGCGCAGCTTGCCGACATGAATGTCGAAGCGGCGGACCTGCGTTCTGCTGCCCGGCAGCTCGAGCAGAACATCGAGCGGCTGAAAGTGACGCTTGCCGATGTCGAGCGCGACAATGTCAAAAAGAACATCGACATCAAAACCCTGACCAGACAGGTGGAGCACCTTTCCGGCGATATGGACAGTTTGAAGATCGACGTTGCCGCCCATGATGCAGAGGCAGAGAACCTGAAGAGCCGCATTGCCGGCCTGAAGGACGAACGCGAGATCATGCGCAACGAACTGAAAGCCGAAAGCACCAAGGCGCGCGAACTGGAAGTCCGGCTTGCCCGTGACGAAACCCGCCTGAAGCAGTTGGAGGCAAAGCTTGCCAGAGAAATGGCCGCCAATGCCGACAAGGACAGTTTTCTGGAACGCAGGGGCGGCGAGATCGAGCGATTGAAAGCCAAGGTCAGGGATGCGGGCACGGACCTGCGCGATGCCTCAAAAGCGTTGCGTGCCGCCGGTCTGACCATGCCCGTGCGCCGCGAGAAGAAAACTGCGGCACCGGATCCGGCAACAGTCGGCACCATACGAACACAGGACAACCCGGATGCACAGAACGCCATGTCACCCGTAGCCACCATCGATCTGACCGTGCCGGCTGACTATGCCCGCAACCGGGCTGCCGCACTTTCGGAACAGTTGATCAACTCGGCATCCTCAGCACACGACGACGCCTTGCGCGAGGAAATTGCCGACATCGCGGCAACCATGGTGGCTTTGACAGCGGCCAGGGAAGGCCAGGGATCGCCGATACCCACCCTCCTCGCTGCGGCAGACACGCAGCCCAATCGTTCGGATAAAAGCCTCGCAGCCCGCGCCCGCGACATGCTGCCGCCGGACCATCGATAACTTCTGCTCAGATAAAGCCGTTGATCATCGCCACCTGATGCAGTGCGATGCCTGTCGCTGCCGCGACGTTCAGGCTGTCGAGGCCCGGCCGCTGGCGGATGCGGGCGGTCTGGATCAATGCCATGATGTTTTCAGGCAGCCCCTCGCCTTCCGTCCCGGCAAGCAGCACGGTGCGCGGCGATGGCGGAATATTGTGCAGATCGGTTCTGCCCCGCGGCGACAATCCCCAGATCGCAAAACCTTCGGCCTGCAGACGCCCGATCAGTGCTGTCACCGAGCCCTCGCGGGCAAAAGGCACGCTCAACACCGAGCCGACCGAGACCCGAATCGCCTTGCGATACATCGGATCGCAGCTGGTCTCATCCATCAGGATGGCATCGACGCCGAAAGCGGCGGCGTTGCGGAACATCGAGCCCATATTGTCATGGTTGGAAATGCCGCAGGCAGCGAGAACAAGGCTCTTCTCCGGAAGGCTGCTGACGAGCGTATCCAGACTGGGTGCCGATTGACGTTTGCCCAGCGCCAGCACGCCCCTGTGCATGTTGAAACCGGCAACGGCATCGAACACCGGAGCGCTGGCCACATAGACCGGAATGTCCGCCGGGAATTCAGCCAGGATGCCGCTGACACCATCGACGCGGTTTTCGAGCAGCAGGATGGATTCAGCCTCGATACCGCGCCCGGCGCGATGGGCGGCCGCCAGCATGCGCAGTACGACCGTGCCCTCGGCAATAAACCGGCCCTGCCGGCCGGTCAGGTCGCGCTCCTTGATCGAGACGAAGCCGGCGATGCGCGGATCGGCCGGGTCATCGATGCGGAGCGGGATCACGGCCAGGCCTTCTCAGTTGGTCTTGACGGAAACATCCGCAACAATGCGGCCAGCAGCGATATCGAAGACGATCGCCTTGCGATCGCCACCGGCAACCGCGCCATAAAACAGGATCTGGCCGCCCGACAAAGCAACGTCGGAAACTTCGAACCCGGCAGGCAGGGCAGCGATTGCCGTGACCGGCGCCTCGCCCGGCACCGTAACAGACGCGCTTTGCGTCACATCGGCCTTGCCCGGACGCGTAAGCTTATAGACAATCGCTGAAAGCACGACCATAAGCATCACCACCATGACACCAGCCGAGACCAGCTGCAGCTTGACCATCTTGCGGCGCACGTTCTCCATCACCGGATCGAGCGGCTTGTCTTCCTGTTCGACTGGTTTCTGATTGGACATGGCTGGCCTACCCTGCGGAATGGAATGAGAATGAACGACCCCTTTAAACAAGCCTCGGCGATTAGGAAAGTCCTCACGGCAAATGAGGACGCGACCGGGCGCATGGATGCCTATCTGACCGAAGCGCTGGGCGGCGAGTTTTCACGCAACCGCATCAAAGCCCTGATCGAACAGGGCGAGGTCTCCGTCAACGGCAAGACCGTCAAGGAAGCCAAGAAGAAGGTCCAGCCCGGCGATGTCTTCGAGATCGGCATGCCCGAAGCGGAAGACCCCGAGCCGAAGGGCGAGAACATCCCGCTCGACGTACTTTTTGAAGACGACGATCTCATTGTTCTGGTCAAGCCGCCGGGCCTCGTGGTTCATCCCGGCGCCGGAAACTGGACGGGTACGCTGGTCAACGCGCTGATCCATCATTGCGGCGCAAGCCTTTCCGGCATTGGCGGCGTCAAGCGCCCCGGCATCGTCCACCGGCTCGACAAGGATACCAGCGGCGTCATGGTGGTCGCAAAGAACGATATCGCCCATCGCCACCTCTCCGACCAGTTTGCCGACCATGGCCGTACAGGGCCGCTGGAGCGCGCCTACATGGCTATCGTCTGGGGACGCCCGCGCGGCCTGAAGGGCACGATCGACGCGCCGCTCGGCCGCGCCGGCGACAGGATCAAGCGCGCCGTCAAGCAGGAAGGCGCCGATGACGCCCGCGAGGCGATCACCCACTATCAGGTGATCGAGCGCTACCTAGAAAAACCGGATTCCACGGCGCTCGCCGCCATGGTCCGCTGCAATCTCGAAACCGGCCGCACCCATCAGATCCGCGTCCATATGGCCTATATCGGTCATCCGCTGATCGGCGACCCGGATTACGGCGCTGCCTTCAAGACGAAAGCCAATCTTCTTCCGGATGCTGCAAAGGCGGTCGTCAACCGCTTCCCCCGCCAGGCCCTGCATGCCTTCATGCTGGCCTTCGAACATCCAACCACCGGAAAGACCATGCATTTCGAATCGCCGGTTCCCGACGACATGCAGGAACTGGTCGAAGCATTGCGCGGCTGAAGCACAAACTCGGACATTCGCTTGTTGAGGCACGTCATGCGCGAAGGGCGGCGCGCTCAAACGCGAGCAAAGGGCAGAATTTGCATAGCGGCGCCCGACGATTTCTGACGCCGCTATGCATCCTTTCCAGCTCTGGCGCGTTGTTGCGAAACAGCAAAAGGAGAAACCCGATGATTGATGTCACACAGATCAAAGAACATGCCGAAGTGATCAGCGCCGACGGCCTTCATGTCGGCACGGTCGATCATGTCGAAGGCGACCGGATCAAGTTGACCAAAAGAGATAGCGGCTCTGGCCATGAAGGCCATCACCACTTCATCGCCCTTGAACTGGTTGCAAGCGTTGATGACAATCGTGTGCGCCTCAGCGCCAATGGCGACGTCGCCGTGATGTTCGAGGAAGAAGAAGACAATTCGCCTATCCACTGATCCAGACGCAGGAAAATATCGTGAACTCCGTTTCCGCCCTTGATATTTCGGGGGCGGACCCAATTTACAGGCTGTAACCCAACTGGAGCATACGCGTCTCCGGCTTCACGTCTCTGTGAAACCGGCGTTCTTGAATCATGCTTTCGCTGCACTTATCTATGAAGATGTGGGGTCGGACAGACCCACATGCCCGGCCTGCCAGCAGGAGGCCGGAACGCGAAAGGGGGGTGCATCATGGCCCGCAGTACGTTACCGTCCATCACCGCAGGAGAAGGTGGTCTCAACCGCTATCTCGATGAAATCCGCAAATTTCCCATGCTTGAACCGCAGGAAGAGTACATGCTCGCCAAGCGGTATCAGGAGCATGACGATCGCAAGGCCGCCCATCAGCTCGTGACCAGCCATCTGCGCCTCGTGGCGAAGATCGCCATGGGTTATCGCGGCTACGGCCTGCCGATCGGCGAAGTCGTTTCCGAAGGCAATGTCGGCCTGATGCAGGCGGTCAAGAAGTTCGACCCGGAACGGGGCTTCCGTTTGGCCACCTACGCCATGTGGTGGATCAAGGCCTCGATCCAGGAATATATCCTGCGCTCGTGGTCACTGGTGAAGATGGGCACGACCGCCAATCAGAAGCGGCTGTTCTTCAACCTGCGCCGCCTCAAGGGCAAAATCCAGGCCCTCGACGAGGGTGACTTGAAGCCCGATCAGGTCGCGCATATCGCCACGACCCTGAAGGTGTCGGAAGCCGAAGTGATTTCGATGAACCAGCGCCTCTCCGGCGACGCCTCGCTGAACGCGCCGATCAAGGCGGGTGAAGGCGAATCCGGCCAGTGGCAGGATTGGCTCGTCGATGACCACGACAACCAGGAAGACATCCTGATCGAACAGGACGAGCTGGATAACCGCCGCAGCCTTTTGTCGAGCGCGATGAACGTGTTGAACGACCGTGAACGCCGCATCTTCGAGGCGCGCCGCCTGACGGAAGATCCGGTGACACTTGAGGAACTGTCGACGGAGTTCGACATCAGCCGCGAGCGCGTCCGGCAGATCGAGGTCCGCGCCTTCGAAAAGGTCCAGGATGCCGTCCGCAAGGCGGCGCAGGAGCGCCAGAATGCGCTTCGGGTCGTCGAAGACGCCTGACACCGCCGTTGATTGAACAAAAAGAAACCCGGCTGGATCGCTCCAGCCGGGTTTCTTTTTTTTGTATTCTTGAAGATTACTGACCGGCCGGATCCGGCTTTGCGGCCAGGCTCCAGGCCTGCATCGCCTTGGTGAAGGCCTCCGTGCCGGCAGCCCCCTTCTCCAAGGTCAACAGCGCGCGGCGGCCGTTGCGATAGGTCAAAGGAATATCCATCCAGCCGCGCGTGCGCAGAAGTTCGGTATTCGTTGCGACCGCTTCGGGGAAGTCGTTGAGTGCGATCATGTGGAAATCTTCGGTGATCTTGGCCGGAACCGCAATCAGCGCATCGCCACGATCCTGCTCGTTGCGCTTCATCGAAACGCGTTGGACGCTATCGATGCTGCCACCTTCGAAATTCTCCGGCAGCGAGAAGACAAACTCGATCACATGGCTGGCCGGCAGCGATGAGTCGGCGTTGCGCTTGATCGTCATGAGGGCCGTCAGCCCGCGCTCGGGAACATTGATCTGCGCCTGAACGACCGGTTCCGGCTTGGCATCGCCACCAGGTGATTCTTCCTTGACCGACCAGGCGACATTGCCTTCGATTGCCGTTGGCGCCGACTGGCCCAGCCGCTCCTCATAGAGGAACATCTTCTGAGCGCCGGCCGGCACCTGCTGCGTCGCCGGATTGGCCGCTGCCTGCTGACCGGGCACGGGCTGGGCGGGCTGCGCGTCAGTGGCCGCCTGGCCTGCCGGCGTGGTTGCAGTCGCCTGAGCAGTATCGACAGGCTTGCCGGCCTCGGTCTGCGCAGCCACCGACTTGCCCTCCTCGGTGGCATTTGCACCTGCAGGCACCGCCGCCGGACCCGGATCGATCTCCGTACCATCCTGCTGCAACCGCTGTGTGAACTTGCTATTGCCTTCGACCGCCGCGACCTCGGCATTCGCCGGCGTCTGCGTCTGGTTGTTCGTCTCCGGCGCAGTCAGATTCTTGTTGCCCTCTTCGGGCGCAGATGCCTCCGGCGTCGTCTGGCCTGGGATCTTGGCGGTGATGGAGGCCAGCACGCCGGAGACCCACGCATTCACTCTGGTCTGATTTTGCCAATAGGCATAACCGCCGCCGCCCAGGATGAGCGCAAGCACTGCGGCAAGTCCGATCGCCTTCACATTCAATCGCGAGCGCTTCGGCTCTACCCGATAGGAAACGGGCCGTGCCGGCACGTCGACATCTTCATCGACGGCGGCGGAAGTTCTACCGGCCTGTGACGCGCTGGCGGCTCCAACCGCTGCGGCCGTGCTGCCGTGCGCCAGAAGCTCGTCGATATCGTTCCAGCTGTCATTGGCAGCTTTGCGCTGTTCAGGTTCGGCCGCAGCCGTCTTCTCTACCGGCCAGGACCAGTCAGCGATTGCAGGTTCCGACGTTTCGGCTGGTGCGGCGGCTGGCGCCTGGGTAAAGGGATCGTTATCGTCCCAGGCCCAGGCCGCCGCCGCTTCACCTGCAGCTCTGTTCTTGACGCCGGTGTCGTCGTTCAGCGGCGTTACCGTCTCGACAGGCTGGTACTGCGTCAGGTCGGGAATGTCGTCAACGACAGGTGCTGCTTCCGCAGCCTCCGTCCAGACCGGTTCGCTATGGGCAGTTGCCGGAACCGGATCGTTCCATTCCGGCAATTCCCACTCAGCGGAAGCCGCAGGTTTTTCTTCGACCGGTTCTACAGCGGGCTCGATGATCGGTTCGGCGACTGTTTCGGGTTCGGCGACGGCTTGGGGTTCGGCGACGGCTTCCGGAGTGTGAACCGTTTCTTCGACGGCCGCGCCGTAGTGCTCAAGAGGGTCGAACACCGTAGTGGCCGGATGCTCCGGCTCGGCAGCAGGCTCGTGGCGATCGCCTTCCGGCTCTTCCGGATGGACCGATACGGCCGGGAGGTGGTCTTCGACACCAGCAGTTGCCGTACCGGCATCCACCACTTCCGGCTCTGGCTGAGGATAGACATGCTCGTCCTCCACCGGTGGCTGGACGGCAGCGGCCGGCACTGGCTCTTCCACCGGTTCGGCGGCGGCGTAGGGCTCGGCAACGGGTTCCGGGCGTTCGTCCTCGGCGGCTTCCGGTTCCGGTTGATATTCCTCTACCGTTGCCGGGTCAGCAACGTTATCCTCGGCATCGGCCGCTTCCGGTATCGAAACATCGTGCGGCTCGTCCAACGGCGGAAGCGCCTCGGCGTGATCGTCCTCGACCTCGTTGATCGCCGCCTCGAGCTTGACCATCTGGCGCTCGATCATCTCGTCCGAAGGACGAGGCTTCATGCTTTCGAGCTGACGGCGGACGGCGCCGCGGGCCTTGTCATAGACCTTGGCCCGCATTTCGGGAACATTGTCCGACAGACCATCGACGGTCCTTCGAATAACTGCAACAAAATCCGCCATCAGAACTTTCTCATACCATCGGCGCGTTTACGCCAAATTCTTCCCTAGTCGTCAACGTCAGACTAGTCCTCAAACGGGTCCGTCACAAGTATGGTGTCGTCGCGCTCCGGGCTGGTGGAAAGCAGCGCCACCGGCGCACCGATCAGCTCTTCGACCTGACGCACATATTTGATCGCCTGGGCCGGAAGCTGCGCCCAGCTGCGGGCACCGACAGTCGATTCTTTCCAGCCTTCAAGCGTGATGTAGCGCGGCTTTGCCTGGGCCTGCTGCGCCTGGCTTGCCGGCAAATGATCGATATCGACGCCATCGAGCGTATAGCCGACGCAGATCTTCAATTCGTCGAGGCCATCAAGCACATCGAGCTTGGTCAGCGCGATGCCGGTGATGCCGTTGGTGGCAACCGACTGACGCACCAGAGCCGCATCGAACCAGCCGCAACGGCGCTTGCGCCCCGTTACCGTGCCGAACTCATGGCCTTTTTCGCCGAGGAACTGACCGATTTCGTCATGCAGCTCGGTCGGGAACGGGCCTTCGCCGACGCGGGTCGTGTAGGCCTTGGTGATGCCGAGGATATAGCCGAGCGCCCCTGGCCCCATGCCGGAACCGGCCGCCGCCTGTCCGGCAACCGTGTTGGACGACGTCACGAAGGGGTAGGTGCCATGATCGATATCGAGCAACGTTCCCTGCGCGCCTTCGAACAGGATGCGGGAACCCTTGCGGCGATGACGATCGAGCAGCAGCCAGACGGTTTCCATGAACGGCAAAACGCGGGCAGCGATCGAGGAAAGCTCGGTCATGATCGCCTCATGGCTCACTTCGGCTTCGCCAAGACCACGGCGCAGCGCATTGTGATGGGTGAGCAGACGATCGATCTTGGCGGGCAGCGTATCGAGATCGGCAAGATCCATGACGCGGATGGCGCGGCGGCCGACCTTGTCTTCATAGGCCGGGCCGATGCCGCGGCGTGTCGTGCCGATCTTGGTGCCGCTGTTGGAGGCTGCATCCTCGCGGATACCGTCCAGTTCGCGATGCAGCGACAGGATCAGCGTGGCGTTATCGGCGATGCGCAGATTTTCCGGCGTAATGGTGACGCCCTGCCTGTCGAGCTTCTCGATTTCCGAGATCAGTGCATGCGGGTCGATGACCACGCCATTGCCGATAACGGCGAGCTTGCCTGGGCGCACGACGCCGGACGGAAGAAGGGAAAGCTTGTAGCTGGTGCCATCGATGACAAGCGTATGGCCGGCATTGTGCCCGCCCTGAAAGCGCACGACCACGTCGGCACGCTCGGAAAGCCAGTCGACAATCTTGCCCTTGCCTTCGTCACCCCATTGCGATCCGACCACCACGACATTCGTCATTTCAGTTTTCCTGTTTCCACGCGCCTGTGATTGCGCTGTCTTCAAACCCGCGCATCTATACTGTTTTGTTTTTTGGAAAGCGACCCTGCTTAAGCCGGGATTCGCGGTTTTTGCATGGTAAAGACCGCATTTGATCCTCAGATTTTGCCTTGACGCGCTGTTTGGCAGGACGGAATTAACCGGGGATACTGACAAAACGGCTGGGTCGGCGAAATATTCATGCCCGTTTTGCAGCGGCATCGTCGTCGAGAGTGGCGTAAGCCCCCTCTATCCATGCTGCAACTGCCAACGCCCAAAAATGCGGGCTTGCCTTCTGCGGTCCGGGTTGATTCAATGCGCGGATAAAGCTGCGTCGGCAAAGGCCGGTACGGCAGCACCTGTCTTTTACCATCATCTATACCCGTCATGTTTTGCCTTAGGGAATACCGTGCCCGTTAATCTGCAAGCTTATATCATCCTCTGCATCACCACCCTGATCTGGGGCGGGAACACGGTGGCCGGAAAGATGGCGATCGGCCATGTCAGTCCGATGATGCTGACGGAAATGCGCTGGGTGATTGCCTGCAGCGTGCTTTTGATTTTTGCCGCCCCGCAAGTGCGCCGCGATTTTCCGGTGATCCGCAAGAACTGGCTGCTCCTGCTTGGCTACGGCACCGTCGGCTTCACCGCCTTCAATGCTTTTCTCTATTCGGCTCTGCAGTTCACCAGCGCCATCAATGCCGTCATCGAACAGGCTGGCATTCCGATGGTGATCTTCGTCATGAACTATGTGCTGTTCCGCACCGCCTTTTCCATGGCGCAGATCGCCGGTTTTACACTGACGCTGTTCGGCGTGGCGCTGACCGCGTCGCATGGCGATCTGACGACACTCCTCTCCCTCGATCTCAACCAGGGTGACGCGCTGATGATGGCAGCGGTGCTGGTCTATGCCGGCTATACGGTGGCGCTGCGCTGGAAACCGGCAATCCACTGGAAAAGCCTGATCGCGATCTCTGCCTTCGGGGCGCTGCTCAGCAGCCTTCCGCTGGTCGTCTGGGAATTCTCCACCGGCCGGTTGATCTGGCCGGATACGCAAGGCTGGATCATCGTCGCCTATGCCGGCCTCCTGCCCTCTCTCGTGTCGCAGATTCTTTACGTGCGCGGGGTTGAGCTGATCGGCCCGAACCGGGCCGGCCTGTTCATCAACACAATCCCGATCTTCGGCACGTTGCTGTCGATCGCCCTGATCGGCGAGGCGTTGCAGACATTCCATATCGTCGCAATCGTGCTGGTGCTGGGTGGTATTGCGGTGGCGGAAAAAGGGCGCCCGCGCCTGGCGACAGACACCGGGAAAACATCCTAGCGCCGATCCGCACCAGCCAGATCGCGCTCCATGTAGACGGCCTCGTTGCCATAGCCGGAAAGCTTGACGGCAAGCATTTCATCCTGGTGCACGGAAAAACCCTGCCGTTCCCAGAAACCTTGCGATCCGTTGACCGAGACTAGTGCCAGGGTTTGGTATCCATTCCTGCGGGCGCGTTCCGCAATCAGCGTCGCCACTTTCGCACCCGCGCCGGAACCACGCGTGCCCGGCAACAAGGCCAGATCGTGCAGATACCAGCTATCCGCGCCTGCCGGAATTGCCCCAAGCCTGGTATCGATCGGCGGCGGCGAGAGACGGCGCCAAGGGTGGCTGAGCACATATCCCGAAACCACGCCGCCTTTTTCCAGCACGAAACATCCCGCCGGGCACAGTTCCAGCCTCTCAAGCAGAACCTCCCGCGCCTCTGGGTATTCGGCATGCACGATGCACTGGATACCGTAGATGGCGTCAATATCCGTCAAAATGGCAGGGCGCCAATCGGCTAGGCGGTCTGTCGCGTTCATTCCATTACTTTCATCAACGGCAAACGCGCCGGAGAGCATCCGGCGCGTTTGCCTCTCAATTCTTCGAAGCCATCAACCTTTCAGCTGATCAATCGACGTTGAAGACCAGCGGTTTTGCAGCCCGGATGGCCGGGTTGGCGCGCAGCTTGTCGAGCACGTCTTCCGACACGGCGCCATCGACGTAGAGCAGCGCAATCGCATCGGCGCCGGCATTGTGGCGGCCGAGCTGGAAGTTGGCGATGTTGACGCCGGCATCGCCCAGCGTCATGCCGATAAAGCCGATCATGCCGGGAACGTCGGTATTGGTGATGTAGACCATGTGGTTGCCGACATCGGCGTCCAGATTGATGTCCTTGATCTGAATGAAGCGCGGCTTGCCATCGGAAAAGACGGTACCAGCAACCGAGCGCGTCTGGTTCTCGGTCGTCACAGTCAGCTTGATGTAACCATCAAAGACGCCCGACTTGTCGCGCTTGACCTCGGACAGGATGATGCCTTTCTCCTTGATCATCACCGGTGCCGAAACCATGTTGACGTCGGAAACCTGGCTGCGGATGAGACCGGCAAGGGCTGCACTCGTCAGCGCCTTGGTGTTCATTCCAGCGGTCGATCCATCGTAAAGGATCTCGATTTCCTTGATCGCACTTTCCGTCACCTGACCAACGAAGGCGCCGAGCACGTCTGCAAGCCGGATGAAAGGCTTGAGAAGCGGGGCTTCCTCAGCCGTGATCGATGGCATGTTGATGGCGTTGGAGACCGCACCCTTGACCAGATAATCCGACATCTGCTCGGCCACCTGCAGTGCGACATTCTCCTGCGCTTCCGTAGTCGAGGCGCCGAGATGCGGTGTGCAGACGACGTTCGGCAGGCCGAACAGCGGGCTTTCCGTTGCAGGCTCGACTTCGAACACGTCGAAACCGGCGCCGGCGACATGGCCGGACTTGATGGCGTCGGCGAGCGCCTGCTCGTCAACCAGGCCACCACGGGCGCAGTTGATGATGCGCACGCCGGGCTTGGTCTTGGCCAGTGCCTCGCGATTGAGGATGCCGCGCGTCTTGTCGGTCATCGGCACGTGCAGGGTGATGAAATCGGCCTGGGCGAGCAGCTCATCCAGCTCGACCTTGGTGACACCCATTTCCTCGGCCCGTTCCTTCGACAGGAAGGGGTCGTAGGCGAGCACATGCATCTTCAGGCCGATGGCGCGCGAGCAGACGATGCCGCCGATATTGCCGGCACCGATAACGCCAAGCGTCTTGCCGGTGATTTCCACGCCCATGAACTTGGACTTTTCCCACTTGCCGGCCTGGGTCGACGTGTCGGCCTGCGGCAGTTGACGGGCAACGGCAAACATCAGCGCGATGGCATGTTCGGCCGTCGTGATCGAGTTGCCGAACGGCGTGTTCATGACGATGATGCCGCGGCGCGAGGCAGCCGGGATATCGACATTGTCGACGCCGATGCCGGCGCGGCCGATGACCTTGAGGTTGGTCGCAGCAGCAATCAGCTTTTCCGTCGCCTTGGTGGCAGACCGGATCGCAAGACCATCATAATTACCGATGATCGCGGCAAGCTTTTCCTTGTCCTTGCCGAGTTGCGGCTGGAAATCGACGTCTACGCCGCGATCACGAAAAATCTGGACGGCAGTTTCCGACAGTTCATCGGATACGAGTACGCGCGGTGCCATGAGAGGCCTCCATTGGTTTCGTCAAAAATTCTGATTGGTGAGGAGGACCGCGCCCTGTTGGCGCGGTCTAAGCCGGTTAGGCCGCTGCCTGAGACAGCGTCGCCTTCTGGGTCGCAAACGCCCAGTCGAACCAGGGCATCAGCGCCTTGATATCCGAAGTCTCGATCGTCGCACCGGCCCAGATACGGAACCCGGACGGCGCATCGCGGTAGGCGCCGATGTCATTGGCGACGCCCTGCTTTTCCAGCAGCGCAACCATGCCCTTGGCAAAGGCGTCCTGACCGGCAGCATCAAGCGCTGCAACGTCCTTGTCGACGATCTTCAGGCAAACCGAGGTGTTTGACTGCGTTTCCGGATCGACCGCCAGATTGGCAATCCAGTCGGTCTTCGCAACGAAGTCATCGATAGCCTGCGCATTGGCATCGGCCCGCGCCATCAGTGCCTTGAGGCCGCCGAGCGACTTTGCCCAGTTCAGCGCATCGATATAGTCCTCGACGCACAGCATCGACGGGGTGTTAATCGTTTCGCCCTGGAAGATGCCTTCGATGATCTTGCCGCCCTTGGTCATGCGGAAGATCTTCGGCAGCGGCCAGGAAGGCTCGTAGCTTTCCAGCCGCTCGACAGCGCGCGGGCTGAGGATGAGAATGCCATGCGCGCCCTCCCCGCCCAGAACCTTCTGCCAGGAGAAGGTGACGACATCGAGCTTGGCGAAATCGAGGTCCTGCGCAAACGCGGCCGATGTGGCATCGCAGATCGTCAGGCCCTTGCGGTCGGCCGGAATGAAATCGGCATTGGGAACACGGACCCCAGAGGTGGTGCCGTTCCAGGTGAAGACGACGTCACGGTCGAAATCGACCTGGTCGTAATCGACGAGCTTGCCGTAATCGGCAACGAACTTGCGGGTGTCGGCGAGTTTCAGCTCCTTGACGACGTCGGAGACCCAGCCGGAGCCGAAGCTCTCCCAGGCGACCATGTCGACGCCACGGGGGCCAAGCAACGACCAGAGCGCCATTTCGACGGCGCCGGTGTCGGAGGCAGGCACGATACCGATGCGGTAGTCCGCTGGTACCTGCAAAATTTCGCGGGTGAGATCGATCGCCTGCTTCAGCTTGCTCTTGCCAACCTTGGCACGGTGCGAGCGCCCGAGGGCCGCATCAGAGAGCGCATCAAGCGACCAACCGGGGCGCTTGGAGCAGGGACCAGAAGAAAAATGGGTGTTTGCCGGACGCAATTCCGGTGTCGCAGGGGTCGTCATCAATGCTATCCTTCCAGATAGAAAGCCTCTCGTTAGGGAGAGGTGGCCTGCCGCCGTGGATATTGCGGACAGGCCCGGAAGTCAAGAATGATGTGTCGTTTCCGGAAAGATTTTTGGCGTTGAGAGCATTGCTAGGGTCGATGCCGTCTCGCCTACCACAAAGACAGACGCAAGCCGGCGCGGATTTCGTGGCGGCCGAGGCCGTCGTCCATGCCGTCGATATCGCTGCCGTTGAACATGTCGCCGTCGGTGATCTGCGAATAGCGGTAGCCGACGTCCAGTTTCAGCTGCTCGGTCATATTGTAGGAAACGCCTGCCATCAACGCGTAGGTCAGGCGCCAGCTGCTTTCGCCGTCAAAGGTCTGATTGACCGGCCCAGCACCGGAGCAACCGGCTGCGCCCGGCACGCAGCTGGTGCGCAACGCGATATCGTTCCAGCGAAGCTGCGTCACGCCGAGACCGGCGCCGACGTAAGGGGTCAAGCCGGCCACCGTCGCGAGATCGACATAGCCGTTCGCCATCAGGCCAATCGCCTTATAGTCGGCATTGAGGCCGCCGGCGCAAGATGTCCCGGCAGCTTCACCGTCGCAAGGAATGTTCGCCTGGCCGCTTCCCCGGACGTCGCCTTCGAAATAATCGCCGGTCAAATCCGCCCGGAACATATCATTGAACTGATAGCCGGCGCCAAGGGTCCCGGAAAAAGGTTGGTCGAAGTCATTGTCAAAGGACGCGGAGTTGGTCGCACCCGTGCCGGCATCGAACAGGCGCAGCGATGGGTCGCCGCCTCGCGTCCATCCGGCGTAACCGAGATCGCCCCGCAGATAGAACCCCTGACCCACAGTCTCCATGGGTGAGATGCTGACTTCCGGCGCTTCGAGAAGATCTGCAGCCATCGCCTGCCCACCGGCAAACAGCAGGATCAGTGCAGATGCATTGAGGAGAGAAAGCCGCAACTTCATTTTGCTGTCCTTGAAAAATGATAACGGCGACCGGAACTTCCGTCGCCCGTGTTAATATGCTCCCATCATCGCATCCGCCGGTTAACCTCAGGTTAAGCATGCTCCTTAACCAAACGGGTCCGCAAAACTGAAAAGGCCGCCCGGAAACCGGACGGCCTTTTGCAGATGGGAAGCGCGGCGCGCTTACTTGTAAACGATTGGCTCAGCCGGCGGGACGTAAGCTTCGGCACATCCACCGAAGGAGTAACGCAGACCGGCGCGGGCTTCATGGAGATACATGCCCTTGTCTGAACCCGGGCCGCTGTTCTCGTTGTAGCCGAACATGTTGCCGCCAAGCACGTGACGGAAGCGGTAGCCGACGTCAGCCTTCAGATTACAGGTCAGGTCGATCGCCGTACCCGCCATCAGGCCGTATGTGAAGCGCCACTTGCGGCCGCCTTCATGTTCGAAGGTCGGATCGCAATTGCTTGGATTGGCCGTTTCGCAGCTCGTGTTGCGCAGCTTGTCCCAACGGACCTGCGTTCCGCCAATACCGGCGCCGATATAGGGAGTGAACGAACCGTAGGTACCGATATCAACATAGGCGTTGGCCATCAGGCTCCAGGCCGCGATTGCCGAAATATCCCGCGATGTGCAGGCGACGGCGACGCCGCAGCCGCCGGTCGTCGAACCCTCGAAATCGGCATTGCCGAGATAATCGAGCGTCACGTCCGTGCGCAGGTAATTGTTGATCTGGTAACCGACACCGACGCCGGCCGTCCAGCTGTCATCGAGGTCGGCCTCATCGAAATCGCGAACGTAGCGGCCCGGGCCTTGATAGAAATTGGCACCGCGAAGATTGGTGAAGGCGTAACCAACGTCACCGCGCAGATACCACCCACTCGCTTCGACCAGCTGAACCGGCTCTGCGACGGGCTGCTCCATAGGCGGCTCGTAGAGATCCGCAGCAAAGGTCGCGGTGCTGCCGAGCAAAGCTGCAACAACGCCAATCAAAATAGTCTTCATTGCCACACTCCAATACATCTCGCGCTTGGTCAGCCGTTAGACCGGCCTCCAACAAATCGTGTTGATGTGGATCATGGATAGGAAAGGTTAAGGTCTAATTAACTACAAAAATTTACCGTAACTGTTAATAAATCGACTGAACTATTAAGCAACGCTGCCTGCCCCTTAAGCAACGCATAAAAAAAGACCGGGGAAAACCCGGCCTCTTCAAGTCTCGTCTCGCGGGGCGGATCAGGCGACGTTGCGCACGCCACCGATCACGCTGATCAGATCATCGACGATGCGCTCCACCTGGGCCCGGTCGTCGCCTTCCGCCATAACGCGGATCAACGGTTCGGTACCCGACGGACGGATCAGCAGGCGGCCATTCTTGGCAAGCTCGGATTCCGCGTCGGCAATGGCTTGGCGCACGGCGGCGTTTTCGAGCGGCATGCCGGCAGAAACCCGGACATTCTTCAACACCTGCGGCACGGGGTCGAAGCGATGGCAGACTTCGCTGACGGTTTTGCCCTGGCGCTTGACGCAGGCGAGGATCTGAAGAGCTGCGACAAGACCGTCACCGGTGGTGCCGAAGTCGGACAGAACCAGATGGCCGGATTGCTCGCCGCCGACGTTGAAGCCGTGCTGGCGCATGTGCTCGACCACGTAACGGTCACCAACCTTGGTGCGGTGCAGATCGAGGCCGCGGCCGTTTAGGTAGCGTTCCAGGCCGAGATTGGACATCACCGTCGCGACGATGCCATTGCCCTTGAGCACACCGTCATCGGCCCAACTGTTGGCGATAACCGCCATCAATTGGTCGCCATCGATAACCGTGCCGTTCTCATCGACGATCAGGACGCGGTCGGCATCGCCATCGAGCGCAATGCCGATATCGGCCCGCACTTCATGCACTTTCCGCGACAGCGCTGCCGGATGCGTCGAGCCACATTCGAGGTTGATGTTGACACCGTTCGGCTCGTTTCCGATGGTCACCACGTCTGCACCAAGCTCCCAAAGTGCCAAGGGGGCGACCTTGTACGCGGCACCGTTGGCGCAGTCGATGGCGACCCTCAGCCCCTGCAATGTCACATCGCGCGGCAACGTGCGCTTGGCATGTTCGATGTAGCGGTAGATGTCGCCTTCGACACGCTTGGCCCGGCCGATTTCCTGGGATTTCGCGAGTTGGGCGGTCATGTCCTTCTCAAGGAGATCCTCGATCTGTGCTTCGATCTCATCGGACAGCTTGTAGCCGTCCGGCCCGAACAGCTTGATGCCATTGTCTTCAAACGGATTGTGCGAGGCCGAAATCATTACGCCAACATCGGCGCGAAGCGAACGCGTCAGCATGGCGACGCCGGGCGTCGGAATAGGTCCAAGCAGAAACACGTCGAGCCCTGCAGCTGTAAAACCGGCGACCAGCGCATTCTCCAGCATATAGCCGGACAGCCGTGTGTCCTTGCCAATCACCACACGGTGACGATGCGCGCCATTGCGGAAGATGGTGCCAACGGCAATGCCGACCCGCATTGCCAGATCCGGTGTCATCGGAAAAACATTGGACTGTCCGCGGATACCATCCGTGCCGAAATATTTGCGCTTCATAAAAACTCCAATTTTTATCAGGGGTGCCGGCGGCTCACCAAGAGAGCACTGCCGGCGACATCACCCTGAATTCCATCTTAAGCCCAATGGGTCATTTCAAGAAACCGTCGCCGGGGAGCGTCATCGACGGCTGCCCTCCCGCAACTGCGAGGTTTTCAGTTATGCCTGCAGTTGCGCCAAAATCCGACGCATCCTTTTGGGCGACCTCGTTACGTCATGGCATAAATCTTCTGCAACAGCATCCCACCCTATCATCAGAATTCATTACAGCGCGTTACCAAGCCGGAGGCCGGAAAACCAGGAGACACAAACGAAAACCGCCGCGCATCAAGGCGCGGCGGCTCTGTTTCGCTTGTCTACTTCGGTAGATTACTGAGGCTGCGGCTCAAACCCGCCTTCGGCTTCGTCACCCTTACCGACGGACCCGTCTTTCTTGGTTCCGGCCGATGGAACGGCTGAACCGCGATGCGGGGTCGAATCGTCGCCAAGGTCACGGGCAGGCTTCTCGCCGCGGATCAACGCCTTGATCTCATCGCCGGTCAGCGTCTCGTATTCAAGCAAGCCTTCGGCAATCGCAACAAACTCGCTGTGCATCTCGGTAATGATCCGCCTGGCTTCCAGATAAGCCTCATCGATCAGGCGGCGGACTTCGTTGTCGATCTTCTGAGCCGTCGCTTCAGACACGTTCTTCGTCTGCGAAACCGAATGCCCGAGGAAAACCTCCTGCTGGTTTTCGCCATAGGAAACCTGTCCAAGCACGTCGGAAAAGCCCCACTGCGTCACCATTGCCCGGGCAAGCTTGGTTGCCTGTTCGATATCGGAGGACGCTCCGGAGGTGATGTTTTCCTTGCCGAAGGTGATTTCCTCGGCAACGCGGCCGCCCATCATGATGGCAAGACGCGAGACCATCCACTTGTAGCTCATCGAATAGCGATCGCCTTCGGGAAGCTGCATGACCATGCCGAGTGCACGGCCGCGCGGAATGATCGTCGCCTTGTGCAGCGGATCGGCAACCGGAACCTTCAGCGCCATGATGGCGTGCCCGGCTTCGTGATAGGCGGTCAGCTTCTTCTCGGCTTCGGTCATGGCAGACGAGCGGCGTTCCGCGCCCATCATGATCTTGTCCTTGGCGTCTTCGAATTCCTGCATGGTGACGACGCGCTTGTTGCGGCGTGCGGCCATCAGGGCGCTTTCGTTGACGAGGTTCATCAGGTCGGCACCGGAGAAACCAGGGGTACCGCGGGCCAGAACCTTGAGATCGACATTCGGGGCCAGCGGAACGTTACGGACGTGCACCTTGAGGATGCGCTCGCGGCCGTTGATATCCGGATTGGGAACGACGACCTGGCGGTCGAAACGGCCTGGACGCAGAAGCGCCGGGTCGAGAACGTCGGGACGGTTGGTGGCGGCGATCAGGATGATGCCTTCATTGGCCTCAAACCCATCCATCTCGACCAGCAACTGGTTGAGCGTCTGTTCGCGCTCATCGTTACCGCCGCCGAGACCGGCACCACGATGGCGGCCGACGGCATCGATTTCGTCGATGAAGATGATGCAGGGGGCATTCTTCTTGGCCTGTTCGAACATGTCGCGCACACGGCTTGCGCCGACACCAACGAACATTTCCACGAAGTCGGAACCGGAAATCGTAAAGAACGGCACATTGGCTTCGCCGGCAACGGAGCGGGCGAGAAGCGTCTTACCGGTGCCTGGAGGGCCAACGAGCAGAACGCCGCGCGGAATTCGGCCGCCAAGGCGCTGGAACTTCTGCGGATCGCGCAGGAATTCGACGATTTCCTCAAGATCCTGCTTGGCCTCGTCCACGCCAGCGACATCGTCAAACGTCACCCGGCCGTGGGCTTCGGTCAAAAGCTTGGCCTTGGACTTGCCGAAACCCATCGCGCCACGCGAACCTCCCTGCATCTGGCGCATGAAGAACAGCCAGACACCGAGGATGAGCAGCATCGGCAACAACGTGCCGACATAGCTCAGGAAGCCGGACGAACCATCGGTTTCGGGGCGAACCGTCACGGTTACGTTCTTGGCTTCCATGCGCTCGGTCAGGGCGGTATCGATCGCAGGTGCATAGGTCTGGAAGGTCGCACCGCTCTCGGCATAAGAGCCGATCACCTTATTGCCGGTGATCACCACTTCCTTGATGCGACTTCCGTCAACATCCTTCAGGAACTGGGAAAAGGGAACTTCCTTCGATCCAGTCCGCTCGGTCGGCTGCTGGAACATGCTGAACAGCGCGATCAAAAGCAGGGCAATGATTGCCCAAAGTGCAAAATTTCTGAAATTAGGGTTCATCGAACTCCCCGGAACCTCTGTCGCAACCCGCAATGATTTGTGGCTGCATTCTTGCCCCTAACATAGGGTTGCGTGACCGCCTTGCCAAGGCAAACTCAAGACTAACCTGACTTTTCCGTCAAAACATCGTGAACCGGAGGAGCAAGATAGCGGTCACGGCCAAAGAGCGTGGCAATGCTGTTGGCCATCATCAGGTCGAAACACGGCAAAAAGGTGTCGTAAAGGCTGATGTGGGTTTGCACGCAAGGCGTTGGCTGCAAGGGAGCCGCCGCATCGGAAGGAGATGATACCTCAGCCATCGCGGAAAAATAGATGGCGGATTTGACGGCGCGCTTGGCCACCGGTTCGGGCAGGCCTGCGGCAATCAGTCTCGCGCGTAATCCGGCCGTTTCACCCCCTGCATGAACTGCAACGCTGTCCGAACCCGTATTGCTGACCAGAAAGCGGCCATCCCAGAGGGCGCGTTCACCGGGTTGAAGCTCCATTTGTCTCAGCCCCCTCGCCTCGCGGTAGAGATAGAGCCCGGACTTGCGGCGATCGAACACCACCCGCCCTGCCGTCATCCGCCCGCCATCGGCATCTCTCAGAAACGCGGCAAGCCGTACGGCCGTCTCGCGGCCGGGAAGATGATGACGTCCACCGACAACAGCGGCAATGGACATCAGCGCCCGCGCACCATCCGGGCCAGCCATATTCGCCGAGAGTGCAGGATCGACCCGCGCCACCAGCCCTTCGAAACCCTGCACATGCTGGGCAACCAATAGCGCTACCCGCCCGCTCGAGCCAAGCCGGGCTGTGCCGGCGGCAAGGATATCTGCAGACAAAGCCCCATCCCCGTTCAGTGCCTGCCGCACACGCACGCGTTCGAAGCGGCGGTTGCTGTTGCTTGGATCATCAAACCACCCCTCACCGCGCGCCGCAAGAAAGGCACGGATGTCTGCCCGGCATACATGGAGAAAGGGACGCCACACCCAGGCGCGACGGTCAACCAGAACCCCCGCAGCCATCCCCGCCAGACCCGGCGCGTTGGGGTCCGACCGGCTTTGCCGCATGGCAATCGTTTCGTTTTGGTCATCTGCGGTATGGGCCGTGACGATGCACAAGGCGCCCATGCCCTGCGCCGCGTCGGCGAGCAACCCATAGCGCGCTGCCCGCGCAGCTGCCTGAATACCGGTCGCCGGTTTGTCGCCCAGCCATTGGCGGATGGTATGCGGGATGCCTTTTTCGGCGCAGAAGGCCGCAACATCACGTGCTTCCTCTGCAGATTCAGACCGAAGCGCATGATCAACGGTACAGGCGGCAAGTGAAAAAGCTGAGAAGCCGCCGAGCGTTATCGCTTCATGCAACGCCAGAAGCAGGCCTTTTGAATCGCTGCCGCCGGAAACGGCGGCCATAATCAGGCCGGGGGTCTTGAACGTGGAGAGAAATCGTTTTGCCGCATCGATCGCGGCGTGCGGCGCGGCGCGGTCCGCCTCAGCAGGCAAGGCGGCCCTGTTCGCTGGCAACTTTGGTCTTTACCGCCTGCGAAGCCTTCGGATAGCGTTTATTGACCTCGCGCAACGTGGCGCAGGCGGTATCCTTGTTGTCGAGAGCTGCCAGCGACATGCCGAGCTTCAACAGCATTTCCGGCGCCTTCGGCGACTTGCTATAGGCCTGATGGGCATTCAGGAACGTCTTGGCGGAATCGTTGAACTTGCCCTGGGAATACTGCGCCTCACCCATCCAGAAGCTGGCATCTGCGGCTTTTTCGCCCTTCGGGAAGGCGTCGAGATAGCTGCGGAACTCGTTTTCGGCCTGGCTGTAATCGCCGGTCAGAACATGGCCATAGGCCGACTGATAGAGATCGCCGGGATTGTCGAGCGCCGCTGTCTGTTGCTGGCTATCCGGTGTCTGGTTGATGCCCTGATCAGCACCGGGAAGTGTTGATTCAAGGCTCGACGTGTCCTGATTTGCTGCGACGGGATTGCCGTTTTCGTCAAAGACGATCTGGCCGAGCGTCGATGACGGCGCGCCGGTACTGGCACCGGCAACGGTACCCGATCCCAAACCTGCGTTGGGATCGGTTGCCGTTGCCTGATCGGTCGCTGCCGGCGCGGTGCCGGAAGCCTGATCGTTGGTGCGTGGTGTTTCAAGCTGGCTCTTCTTGGTGGAACCAGACTTGCCGCCTTCCAGTTCCTGGAAACGAAACTCGTTGTCCTCTTGGAACTTGCGGATTTGCTCCTGCATCTGCAGAAGCTGGAAACTCATCTCCTCGATACGCCCGTTGAGCGAGCGGATCTGTTCCTCAAGCTGCCCGATGCGTCCAACCTCACTCGACTGGACCTTGAGCAACGGCGCTTTGCCCGGCGATTGGGCTTCGCCGTGAATTGCGCGGTTAAACAGCGCGGAAAGCGGCATGGCGGTCACTGTCTGTCCAAACCCCGCAAAGGCGGTCAGGCCGATCAATCCCGCCACGACAAAATGTTTCATGTCATGTGTCCTGTTTGTATATCCACTCTCACCCAAACCGTTGCAAATCGGTTGACGGATGATTGCCGCACAGTTTTCCAATTGGCCTCAAAAAGCAACGGAGTTCGGTCAAAGTGTGACAAAAAAGAAAGGAACGGCCGGAATGCCTACCCTTTCGCCCATGCGGCGATTGAAACCACGGCACCGGAGAGAACCCTCATGTCAAACCAGGCTCTGGCAAACGTCGTCGGAGACGCGAAACTGGAGTGGATCGAAGGCGGCGGCCACGAACTGCACCGGAACGATTGGCCGCAGATCATCGGAGCGATCGCGGCGCATGCCCCCGCCGCGTGAAATAAAAAAAGGGCCACGTGAAAAACACGCGGCCCTTGGCATTTGGCGAAAAGTCCGGCTGTCACACAGACCAGCAATTACATGCCGGCGCCACCGAGAACCGTGACGGCGCGGCGGTTCTGCGACCAGCAGGAAATGTCGTCGCAGACGGCGACCGGCTTTTCCTTGCCATAGGAAATCGTGCGGATCTTCGAAGCTGAGATACCGCGCGAGGAGAGATATTCCTTGGTCGAAGCGGCACGGCGTGCGCCCAGTGCCAGGTTGTATTCGCGGGTGCCGCGTTCGTCGGCATGACCTTCGACCGTGATGGCGTAGTTCGGGTACTTGGCCAGCCACTGAGCCTGACGATCGAGCGTTGCCTGGGCATCTGCACGGATCGATGTGGAGTCCGTGTCGAAGAAGATGCGATCGCCGACATTGACGGTGAAATCCTGGGTCGAACCCGGGGTCGCCGCAGAATTGGCACCGAGACCGAGATCACCGGCGCTGTTCATCGGCTTCTTGGCGCAGGCGGCAAGTGCCAGACTGGCGAAGAGAGCGATCATGATCGGGTTGCGGGCGATGGATTGCATGCGGCCTGCGGCCTGGGCGTGAATGCGGCTCATGGGCCGGTCTCCTTGGATGGTCTGAATTCAGGGTTGCCAGACTGTAACCGGAAGCGGTTAATCCCATTTCAACGGATATGGTTAACAGTTTGTCAAAATAGGCTTGTGGGCTTGCTAGATCAGTCCTTTGCGGCGAGAAAGCGGCAATTTCGCCTTATTTCCCGCCGCACCGTCACGATGCTATTCGAGGAGGCTATTCAAGAAGCGGCGACCAGGCCGGGTCGGACGCGAAGCCCTTGGTCTGGACCAGCTGCTCGTTATAGCCGGTCAGGTCGATCGAATAGAGCTGCGGGCCACCGGCACCGGCGTTCTGGCGGAAGAACATCAGGACGCGGCCGTTCGGGGCCCAGGTCGGGCCTTCATTGTGGAAGCCGGTCGTCAGGATGCGTTCGCCAGACCCGTCCGGCTTCATCACGCCGATCGAGAACTTGCCGCCCGACTGCTTGGTAAACGCGATCAGGTCTCCGCGCGGCGACCAGACCGGAGTCGAATAGGAGCCGTCGCCGAACGAGATGCGGTTCTGGCCGCCGCCACCGGAGCTCATGACATAGAGCTGCTGGCGGCCGCCGCGATCGCTTTCGAAGACGATCTGCCCACCATCAGGCGAATAGGATGGGGACGTGTCGATTGCCGGCGTCGAGGTCAGGCGTGTCGTGGTGCGCGAACGCAGGTCCATCGTATAGATGTTGGCGTTGCCATCCTGCTGCAGGCTCATGATCACCCGCTGACCGTCCGGCGAGAAGCGCGGCGCAAAGGTCATGCCGGGGAAATTGCCGACCACCTCGCGCTGTCCGGTTTCGAGCTGCAGCAGATAGACGCGCGGCTCGTTGCCCTCGAACGACATGTAGGTGATTTCCTGCTTGTTCGGCGAAAAACGCGGTGTCAGCACGATATCGTTGGAATTGGTGATGCCGCGGGCATTGGCGCCGTCCTGGTCCATGATGGCCAGCTGACGCTTGCGTGCCGTCTTCGGGCCGCTTTCGGCGACATAGACGATGCGCGTGTCGAAATAGCCCTTCTCCCCGGTGATCTGCTCGTAGATCGCGTCGGCGATGATATGGGCGACACGCCGCCAGTTTTCCGGCTGGGTGAAGAACTGCTGGCCTGCCATCTGCTGACCGGCAAAACTATCCCACAGGCGGAATTCAGCCTTCAGACGGCCATCGCCTTCCTGGGTGACGCGGCCGGTGACCAGCGCCTGCGCGTTGATGACCTTCCAGTCTTCAAAGCGCGGTGCAGCATCCGGATTGGTGATTTTCTCGATGAAGGCGCTCTTGGCGATCGGCGCAAACAGGCCGGAGCGCTTCAGGTCGGCTGCGACGACGTCGGAAATTTTCTGGCCCAGTTCACCCTGCAGGAAGTCGGTGATGGCGATCGGGAGGGGCTCGACATTGCCCTTGTTGATATTGATTTCCACACGCGCATGTGCGGGCGCGATCGCCAGAGTGACCATCGTCGCGAGCGCGATCAGAAAACGGAAGGGATTGCGTTTCAACATTGTAACGGAGCCTTTCAGCCATTCATTCATGTGATGTTCTAAAGCATGGCGCTTGGATCGAAATTGACGACCACTTCGCTCCATGAATCGTATTTGTCTGCGGGCAGATTATCGAATGGTGCGGATTTCATGATTGCCCGCCGCACGCTGCCCTCGAAAGTGCGCCGCGCGGCATCCGTTCCGCCGGACGCAACCACTTCAGGCCGCCCGATGATCTCGCCATTCTTGTCGAGCTGCATCGTCACCGTGATCGTCAGGCCTTCGGCACCGGAGATCCCGGCAACAACGGACCAGTTGTTCTCGATCCGCCCCCGCAGCGCATCCATCTCGCTGGCGGACAGCGTATTGCCCGTCGTTTTCTTGGCACCGAGCGAAGCCGTTTCGGTGGACCTCTTCGTGCCGCCACCGGACGAGTCCTGCTTGTTCAAGAGGGCCGACACTTCGTCAGCATCGAAATCCGATTTCATCGCTGTCGATGTCTTCTTCTTTTCCGTCTTGTTCTCTTCATTCTTGCGATCGGGCGTCTTGGCCGTCTGCGCCGGCTGTTCCACCTTGGGCTTTGCCATTGGCGTCGGAACCTTGTCCGGCAGGGCTTCGGCATCCGGATTTTCCGCAGGCTTCTCCTCGGCAGGGGTCTCCGCAGGCTTGGGGTCGGGCTGGACCTCCTGCTTCGGCTCCGGCAGCGAAGCGACCTCCGTCGCAGGTTCCGATGCCGGCTTTTCTTCGGTCACGTCGGGCGTGTCTTCCTTCACCGGTTCGGGTGTCGGCAGCGGCTTTTCTTCAGATTTGATCGCGCCGGTCGATTCCTTCTCGATCGGCTTGGATTCCGGTTTCGGCGGTGTTTTGAGATCGACACTGTTGTCGCCGGTATTTTCACCATTGTTGATTTCGGCCGGCTTTTTTGTTGGAATAGGCGAAGGCTTTTCGGACTTCGGAGCCTTTGCGTCTCCCTGCTGCAACTGGGTCAGCTCTTCGACAGAGACCATATCGACCGGAATGGACTCCATGCTGGAGACCTCGAACGATTTGGGACTGCCAAGCGACACCAGCGCCCAGGTCAGAACCAGGCCATGCAGCACAGCGGATGTGATGAGACTGCTCTTCATCGTACGCGCTCTACTGGCCCTTCTGCGGCTGGGTTACGAGACCGATATTCTTGAAACCAGCTTCCTGAATGCGCGCCATGACATCGGCGATCACGCCGTAAGGCGCCGTCGCATCACCACGCACGAAGATGCGCTCGCTGTAGCCCGTCGTGGCGATCGCCTCGAGCTTTGCTGCGACCTCTTCGACCGGGATCGGCGTTTCCTGCAGGAAGACCTGGCCGTCGCTCTTGACTGAAATGGTGATCGGCTGGGTTTCGGCATTGAGCGCCTTGGCCTGCGTTTCCGGCAGGTCGATCGGCACGCCGACCGTCATCATCGGTGCTGCAACCATGAAGATGATCAGGAGCACCAGCATGACGTCGACGAACGGCGTCACGTTGATCTCGCTCATGACGCCCTTGCCACCGCGGCCGCTACGGCCGCCACGGCGACGGCCGCCACCCTTAGATCCACCTGCTGCTGACATACCCATGGTCTATCTCCGTCTTCGTGCCGCTCAGGCTTTTACTGTGCGGCCGTCACTGTGCCGCTTGGCGCGGCTGCAGCTTTTCATCGATCTGGCGCGAAAGAATGGCCGAGAACTCGTCGGCAAAACCTTCCATGCGGGCCGTCAGCTTGCCGGCATCGGCGGAGAACTTGTTGTAGGCGATAACCGCCGGAATAGCGGCGAGAAGGCCGATTGCGGTGGCCAGAAGCGCCTCGGCGATACCGGGAGCAACAACCGCAAGATTGGTCGACTTCGAACCGGCGATGGCCTGGAACGAGGTCATGATACCGACGACCGTACCGAACAGGCCGACGAACGGACCGGCGGAACCGATGGTGGCGAGCGATCCGAGCCTGGCCTCCAGGGCCTCGGCTTCACGCGACAGGGTGACGTCCATCGCCCGGTCGATACGCATCTGCAGACCGATCGGCGAACGGGCCCCGCGCTCGAACGACTTTTTCCATTCGCGCATGGCCGAAACGAAGATCGCACCCATGCCGGAGGTCGTCCGGTCGGACAGCGTCCGGTAGAGTTCCTCCAAGGATTGGCCGGACCAGAACACCTGCTCAAAGGCGTCCAGCTGGCGGCGGGCCTTGCCGAATTTCAGCGTCTTGTCGACGACGATCGCCCAGGTCCAGATCGACGCGCCGATCAGTCCCAGCATGACCAGCTTCACCACGAAGCCCGCTTGCATGAATAGCGACCACAGCGTTACGTCTGTCGTCGCCGCAGCCAATCCAACCTGTTCCATCGTTCTCAAATCCCCGAATCCAAACGCCCGGCAAGAGCAGTCACATGCTCACAGCCAGGGTGCTCAAACGTCATTGTTGCAAGATTGACCCGGCAGCTGCCGATGACCGGCGTCATGCCGATCTTTAAGCTTCCTGTCTGCCTTCTTGCGTTCAATCTTGGTGAAAGGATGACGTGCACTGCACGAAACCCTAATATGCGCATTAAGACATCATTATGGTTAAGAGAGTATTACTTTGCCGCACTGCAATGTCATCTTTGCCAAGACTTGGCACCGGAACAATTTGCCCCTCGCCGCGTTACCCGGCCATGAGCACCACCACGCCGAAGAAATCGTCCAAACCTCTGTCCCGGCCGCATTTGGATCATCGCGACCGCCTGATCCTTGCGCTTTACGCCCAACTGAAGGCAGAGCGCGAGACGCGTGAAGCGCTGGAATGGGCTATCGAGAACGGTGCCATAACGCCGGACCTGCTGCAGGCCATGGTCGCCGATCCGGTGCCGGTGATTACCAGCGAGGACGTGGCGGCGCTGGAACGTCTGCTGGCCCGCGACACGAACACGACGAATATTCCGCACTAACATCGACACACGGAAAAGGTGGAGCCATGGTATCGCGTGCATTGTGGAAGGGGCAGTTGCGCCTTTCCCTCGTTTCCATCCCCGTCGAAGTGTTCAGCGCCACCAAGACCGGCGCGCGCTTTGCCTTCCGCCAGATCCACGAACCCTCCGGCAAGCCGGTTCACTATGACAAGGTGGTCGATGGCATCGGGCCGGTCGATACCGACGAGATTGTCAAAGGTTATGAGTACGAGAGCGGCAAATATGTCCTGCTCGAGCCCGAGGAAATCGACGCCGTCAAACTCGAGACCAAAAAGACGCTTGAACTCGTTCAGTTCGTCGATGCCTCGGAAATCTCGCCGATCTACTATGACAAACCCTATTATGTCGTCCCCGCCGACGATCTGGCCGAGGACGCCTATCGCGTGGTGCGGGATGCGCTGCGCAAATCCGGCAAGGTGGGGCTTGGCCAGCTGACACTGCGGGGCCGCGAATACATCGCCGCCATCAAACCCTGCGGTGACGGGCTGCTGTTGGAGACGCTGCATTACGCCGACGAGTTGCGCAAGGCCGACCCGATGTTCCACGGCCTTTCCGGTAAAACCTCCGACGAGGACCTGCTGGAAGTCGCAACCGCATTGATTAACAAGAAGAGTGCTCCGTTCGATGCCACCACCTTCAAGGACAATTACTCAACCGCCCTGAAGGAACTGGTGCAGAGAAAGCTCAAGGGCAAGAAGGCCAAGATAGAGGTCGAAGATGAGGAAGATACCAGCAAACGTGGCGACAATGTCGTCGATCTGATGTCGGCGCTGAAGAAAAGCCTCGAAGGCGGCGGCGAGAAGGCCGCGCCCAAGAAAGCTGCCCCGAAGAAAAAAACCGCTTGAGGCACCGCCATGGCCGAGCATCAAGACACCCTTTCCGAATACAACCGCAAGCGCGATTTCACCAGGACTGCCGAGCCGAAGGGTGCGGCGAAACGCGCCAAGGCGGGCAAACTCTTCCTCGTGCAGAAACACGATGCGACCCGGCTGCACTACGATTTCCGGCTGGAATGGAAGGGCGTTTTGAAAAGCTGGGCGGTGACGCGCGGTCCGAGCATCAACCCTGACGACAAGCGGCTTGCCGTGCGTACCGAAGACCATCCGCTCGCCTACGGCGATTTCGAAGGCACGATTCCAAAGAAGCAATATGGCGGCGGCACGGTGATGCTGTGGGATACCGGCTGGTGGGAGCCGGACAATGATCCGGATGAAGGCCTGAGGGAAGGCAAGCTTAAATTCCACATCCATGGCCAGCGCATGCACGGCGGCTGGACTTTGGTGCGGATGAAGCCGCGCAACGGAGAAAAGCGCGAAAACTGGCTGCTGATCAAGGAGCATGACGAGGAAACCGGCGAGGACGGCGAAACCCTTTTGACAGAAAACCTGACAAGCGTGAAAACCGGCCGCTCGATGGAGGAGATCGCGTCCGGCGAGGGGGAAAAGAAAGCCCATGTCTGGGAATCGGCGAAAAGTGCTGCCGCCAACGTCAAGGCTGGTGCCATTGCCGCGGAACCCTCTGAGCCACGAAGTGCGCGGAAACGCACGGGCAAAGCCCCCGCCTTCGTCAAGCCGCAGCTGGCGACCCTTACCGCCGAAGCACCGGCAGGCGACGGCTGGCTGAACGAAGCCAAGTTTGACGGCTACCGTCTGATTGTTGCCATCGGCAAGGACGGCATCACCTGCTTCACCCGTACAGGACTGGATTGGAAGGAAAAATTTCCCGACATCGCCCATGGGTTCGCCGATTTGGATTGCGATACCGCATTGATCGACGGCGAAGCCGTCGCTGCCTCCGACAAAGGCTCGAAGTTTTCCGCTCTGCAGAAGGCGATCAAGACCGGCGGTGAAACGCGGTTCTATGCCTTCGATCTGCTGCAACTCGACGGCAAGGATTTGCGCAAGCAACCGCTGATCGAGCGCAAGAAGGCGCTGAAAGCCCTCTTGGACACACTCGGCCCAAGCCGATCGGTACAGTACAGCGAACATGTCCGTGGCAATGGCGAGAAAGTATTCCAGGCCATGTGCAAGTCTGGGCAAGAAGGCATCATCGCCAAAAAAGCCGATGCCCCCTATCGCGAAGGCAGGGTCGGCAGCTGGCTGAAGATCAAATGCACGAAACGGCAGGAGTTTGTCATCGGCGGCTATTCGCCCTCCGACAAACGCGGCCGCCCGTTCGCCTCGCTCCTGGTTGGCGCCTATGATGGCGGGAAGTTCGTCTATCAGGGCCGCGTCGGCACCGGGTTTGACGAAGACACGATGGCAGACATGGCCAAACGCTTCCTGAAGCTGAAGCGCAAGACGTCACCCTTTGACGCGGTCCCTAAGGAGATTGCCCGTGACGCTGTCTGGCTGACGCCGGAGCTTGTTGCAGAGGTCGATTTCGCCGAGTTTACCGACGATGGTCATATCCGTCACGGGGCTTTTCAGGGCCTGCGTGAAGACAAGGAGGCTTCCGCCGTGACACCAGAAACGAAGAACCCAACACCACCGTCCAGAGCTGCGGTGAATGAAGCGGAAGCACCGGCCGAGCCGCCTGCGGACAAGAAACGTCCGGCGCGCAGGCAGAAGGATGCGGACGGCGACGTGCTTGGTATCCGCATTACCCATGCCGACCGTTTGCTGTTTTCCGATCCGGATATCACCAAGATCGACCTCGCCCGCTATTACGGCGTCATCGCCGATCGAATGTTGCCCTACGCTGCCGACCACCCCGCCTCGATCCTGCGTTGCCCGCAGGGACCAGATCATCAGTGTTTCTACCAGAAACATGCCGGCGACGGTTTCCCCGATGAAATCCATCAGGTTCCCATCAAGGAATCCGATGGCGATATGGCCAATTATCTCTACGTCAATGATGCCAAGGGCTTGGTTGCCGCCGTGCAGATGGGCACGATCGAGTTGCATATCTGGGGCTCGACCATCGACAAGCTCGACGCCGCCGACCGGCTCGTCTTCGATCTCGACCCGGATCCGAGCGTGACGTTCGAGACGGTCAAACAGGCCGCCGTCGCGCTTCGCGACGCGCTGGAAGAGCTTGGATTGAAATCGGTCGCCATGATCTCCGGCGGCAAGGGCATCCATGTCATCGTGCCGCTGTCGCGCCGCGCCCCGTGGGAGGAAGCCAAGGCCTTTGCCAAGGGGCTTTCCGCCAGGATAGCCGACAACGATCCGGACAACTACATCGCCACCATGTCCAAGGCCAAGCGCAAGGGCCGCATCTTCATCGACTGGCTGCGCAACGATCGCGGCTCCACCGCCGTCGCTCCCTATTCGGTGCGCGCCCGCGCCAATGGACCGGTCGCCACACCTGTCGGCTGGGACGAACTGGACGGTCTCGACGCCGCCAACGGGTTTCATATTCCCGATATTCTCAAGCGGCTGGAAAGCGGCACCGACCCGTGGGGCCATGCAAAGGACTGGAAACAGAGCCTGACCAAGGCGATGCTGAAAGCCGTCGAGGCGGACGGCTAAATTCAGCCTTGTTCGAGGAACCTTTTGCCCAGCGTCTCCGGCAGCCGCCGTGGCCGTCCTTGCCCGTTGATCACGGCGATGATCACTTTGGCCGCGATCAGCAGCGTGCCCTCGCGGCGGATTTCCTGTTGCAATATCATCTTCGCGCCGCCGGCCTTTTCCGTTGCCGTGATGATTGTCAGGATATCGTCCATGCGCGCCGGCTGCTTGAAATCGATCTCCATCCGGTGAACGACGAAAATCAGGCCTTCGCTATCCCCCTCGATCGCCAGCGTCGCCTGCTCGACGCCGAGCAGTCGCAGATAATCGGTACGTGCCCGCTCCAGGAAATGCAGGTATCGGGCGTGATAGACGACACCGGAAAAATCCGTGTCCTCGTAGTAGACACGCTGCACAAGCTGGTGTCCGGCATCCGTCAGTTCGCCTGAAAGTGCGATCAAAGTCATTCGCAACCTCGCAAAATTATTCGTTTTCCTGTGCAGGAACCGGACGCCTTTTGCAAGCTTTGCAGGCTTGTCACACTATTCTCCTATCACCGGCGCATGACTTCCATCCCACTGGAGATTGGCGCATGAAGATTGCAGTCCTTGGCGGTGACGGCTTTGTCGGTTGGCCGACAGCCCTGCATCTGTCCGATGCCGGACATGACATCCACATTATCGACAACCTCTCGCGCCGCTGGATAGACACCGAGCTCGGCGTGCAGTCGCTAACCCCGATGGACAGCATTCAGGAACGCACCCGCATCTGGCATGCCGAGACCGGCCGGCGTATCCATTTCCACCTGATCGATCTGGCCCGGGACTACGAACTCTTGAAAAACTGGCTCGCCGAAAACCGGCCGGATGCCGTCATCCATTTTGCCGAGCAGCGCGCCGCGCCCTATTCGATGAAAAGCGACCGCCACAAGAACTACACGGTCAACAACAACGTCAACGCCACCCATAACCTGCTGAACGCGCTGGTCGAGATCGGCCTCGACGCCCATCTGGTCCATCTCGGCACCATGGGCGTCTATGGCTATTCGACGGTCGGCGCAGCCATTCCGGAAGGCTACCTTCCAGTCGGCATCGAAACACAAAGCGGCGAGACGGCGAAGCAGGATATCCTCTATCCGGCCAATCCCGGCTCGATCTACCACATGACCAAATGCCTCGATCAGCTGCTGTTCCAGTTCTATGCCAAGAACGACAGCCTGCGGATCACCGACCTTCATCAGGGCATCGTCTGGGGCACGCATACCGAACAGACCCGCCGCCACGAGCAGCTGATCAACCGTTTCGACTATGACGGCGACTACGGCACCGTGCTCAATCGCTTTCTGATCCAGGCGGCGATCGGCTATCCGCTGACCGTGCATGGCACCGGCGGCCAGACCCGCGCCTTCATCCACATCCAGGATTCGGTGCGCTGCATCGAACTGGCATTGAAAAACCCGCCCCAGCGCGGCGCGCGCGTCGAGATTTTCAACCAGATGACCGAGACGCACCGGATCCGTGACCTTGCCGAAATGATCGCCGGCCTGACCGGTTCGGATATCGCCTGGCTGCCCAATCCGCGCAAGGAAGCGGCCGAAAACGATCTGGTCGTGCGCAACGAAAAATTCCGCCAGCTCGGCCTCAACCCGATCACGCTGCAGGACGGCCTGCTTGCGGAAATCGTCGATGTCGGCAAGAAGTACGCCTACCGTGTCGATCGCAGCTGCGTGCCTGCTGTTTCAGCCTGGACCAAGGACATTGCCGCCAGGATCAATCACGATCCGGAAGGAAAAAGGCTGAAATCGGTTTCATGATGCAATCCGTTGCTGCCTCAGACGGTGTCGCTCCCTCCGCCCCTGCCGGATCGCGGTATGCATTCGTGACGCTGGTAACGAATGCGGACTACGCGATGGGTGCAACGGCGCTTGCCCGCTCGATCCGCCTGACGGGAACGAAGGCCGATATCGTTGTTCTCCACACCGGCGGTGTCGATCAGCAGGCTTTGAAACCACTCTGCGACTTCGGCTGCCGGTGTGTCGCCATCGAGCTTCTGCCGCTCTCGGACGCTTTCAACGTCCGGCATGCACGCAAGAGCATTCACAGCACGACCCCCTTCACCAAAGGGCGCAAGCCTGACTTTCACTCGCCGCTCGACAATTTCTGCAAGCTGCGGCTTTGGCAACTAACTGGCTACGAGCGCTGTATCTTCATCGATGCCGATGCGCTGGTCCTGAAAAACATCGACCGCTATTTCGACTATCCGGAATTTTCCGCAGCGCCCAACGTTCATGAGAGCCTTGCTGATTTCCATCGGCTGAACTCCGGGGTCTTCGTCGCCACGCCCTCTCTCCAGACGTTCGACGCCATGCTGGCACGACTGGATGCGCCGGATACCTTCTGGCCGCGCACCGACCAGACTTTTCTGCAGGATTTTTTCCCGGAATGGCACGGGCTCCCTGTCACGATGAATATGCTGCAATATGTCTGGTTTACCATGCCGGCGCTGTGGGATTGGTCATCCATCAGTGTGCTGCATTATCAATATGAAAAACCGTGGGAAAAGGACCATCCAAAAGCGGAAAGACTGCGACCGCTGATCAATCTCTGGCATGCTTTTTTCAGCGGCAAGGCTATTCCGTCCATTGCCGATCTGCCAAACCCGAGCCCGCAAAGCCCGGAGTGACATCAGGAAGCTTATGACACGCGTTCTCGTTTCCGGCGGCACCGGCTATGCCGGCCGCTTCATCGTCGAGCACCTGCTGGCCAATGGCTACAAAGTCACCGTCGGCGGCCGCACCGCGCCCGAACCGGGCTTCTTTTCCAAGGATGTCGCTTTCGTGCCGCTGCGGCTCGATCCGGATGCCGAGCAGATCGAAGCCTTCGATCATGTCTATTATTTCGTTCATGCCGCCTTTGATCATGTGCCCGGAAAATATCGCGATGGCGAAGGGGATGATCCCGAAGGATTTCAACGCGCCAATCTTGACGGCACCGTGCGGCTTTTCGAAACCGCCCGCGACGCCGGCGTACGCCGCTGCGTTTTCCTGTCGAGTCGCGCCGCCTATGGCCAGCAACCGCCCGGCACGCTCTTGACAGAGGATATGCACGGCAAGCCGGACACGCTCTATGGCGAAGTCAAGCTGCAGGCGGAGCGCAGCCTGCTTTCCCTCTGCGGCCATGGCTTCGTCACCGCAAGCCTGCGGGCAACCGGCATTTACGGCCCCACAGGACCCGGGCGTCGTCATAAATGGGCCAGGCTGTTTGAGGACTACCTTGGCGGCAAGCCCATTACGCCGCGCGCCAGCACCGAAGTACACGGCGACGATGTTGCCCGGGCCGTGCGGCTGATGCTGGAAGCGGACAGCGTGCGGATCAACGGAGAAACCTTCAACGTCTCCGATGTCGTGACCGACACCCGTGAAATCCTGTCGATTCTGCAGCGCGCAACGCACTGTCCGCATCCCCTGCCGCCCCCCGGGGACAGGGCAGCCTGCAACCCGATGGGCACCTGCAAGATTGAGGCGCTGGGCTGGAAGCCGGGTGGCTTGGAGTTGCTCAGAGCGACGATAGGACAGCTGGCTTAGCCCGGCAGTGTCCGGCCGTGTGCCGGGCGCTGTGATCTACCGATCGAGATCGCCGTCATCCCAGATGATATGGACCGGTGTCTGCGGCAAGGCCTTGATCTGTTCGGCGATAAAATAGGGCGGGATATCAAGCGCCGTCAGCGCCGCCTTGGTAGCTTTCACCCATTTGAATTCCAGGTCGTTCTTGCCGTCCCGCAAGCGATGAACGATATCGCTGGGATGAAACGGAAACCGCGCGGGAATTTCCATCTCGTAGTAGAAGCCGATCTCGTGATAATGCGCTCCTCGTAGCGAAAGAAGTTTTCGACCGTCCAGAGCATGCGCCCGACGCTGACCTCGACGCCGAGTTCGTCGATCATTTCGCGCTTCAATGTTTCAACCGACGTCTCGCCAATCTCTGCCCGCCCGCCCGGAAATGTCCAGAAATCCTCATGCACTGCCCGATGCACCAGAACGTAACCGTCGCGAAAGCCAAGGCCTGCAATGCGAAAATTGAACCGCTGTCTCTGCGGCCCATCCATCCGGATCATCTTTCGTTTGGGCATGGCCTATCCAAGTTCGACGACGACGATTTCCGGCGGGGAGCCGAAACGGATGGGGGCAATGGAGCAGCCGAGCCCACCTGAAACGATCAGGTTACGATCGTCCTCCACCACATGCCCATAAGCGTACCGGTTGCGGTAGCGCGAAGGCACGATCGGCGAATAGCCAAACAGGCGGATCTGCCCGCCATGCGTATGCCCCGACAATGTCACCGACACCCTGTCCGGCACCGCTGGAAAAACATCCGGCTCGTGCGCCATCAGGATAACCGGCGCTTCGTCGGTGACCTGCGCCAAGGTTCCCGGTAAATCGTCGAGGCCTTCGCGCGGCCCGATCTGGTCGGCAAGACCTGCCAGCCAAAACCCTTTGCCGTCCTTTTCGAAACGGGCTGCCTGGTTTTCGTAGACAGGGACATTGATCGAGGAAAGAGCCTTGTGCACGATCGTTGGCCCCATGCCTGCGATCATTGCATCGGGATCATCGATCCAGTCATGATTTCCCATCACCGCGTGAACACCGAGAGGCGCCGCAAGGCGGGCAAGCTCGACCGCCCACTCATCGGATGTTACCCAGTTGCCCCCCATGCGCATTCCGGAGAGAAAGTCGCCCAACAGCAGGATCATGTCGCCATCAAGCGCATTGGCCTGCGCACAGATGTCGCCGATCCGGCGCGGTGGCATCCAAGGCCTGCAGGCATGCAGATCGGCCAGGATCACCAGCCGCAACTTCAGCCCGGCCGGCCATTTGTTTGGCAACAGATGATACCGTGCGACCCGCGGCCGTCCCACTGGCTCTATCCCCACGGCATAAGCGCCGGACGCCACGCCCGACAACATCAGTGCGCCAAGCGTTCTGACAAAGCTGCGCCGCGTCAACAATCAATCATCCTCTTGGAACAGGCGGAACTGCGTGGCTTCCAGATCCTTCGGCACCTGCAATCCAAGGTGTTTCCATGCGTTTGCGGTTAAAATACGCCCCCGTGGGGTCCGCTGGATGAAACCCTGCTGGATCATGTAGGGTTCGATGATGTCCTCGATCGCATCGCGGGGTTCGGACAGACCTGCGGCAATTGTTTCAATGCCGACCGGACCGCCGCCAAAATTGAGTGCAATCATCGTCAGGTAGCGCTTGTCGAGTTGGTCGAGCCCCATATTGTCGACCAGAAGCCGTGTCAGCGCCTCATCGGCGATCTGTTTGGTGACGGCTTCGGCCTTTGCAACCTCGGCAAAATCCCGCACCCGGCGCAACAGCCGTCCGGCAATACGCGGCGTGCCGCGCGCCCGGCGGGCGATTTCGCGCGCACCATCTTCGGTAATACCCAGCCCCATTAGCCGGGCGCCACGACGGACGATCGATTCCAGTTCTTCCACCGTATAGAAGTTCAACCGCACCGGAATGCCGAAACGGTCGCGCAGCGGCGTCGTCAAAAGCCCGAGCCGGGTGGTGGCCGCTACCAGCGTGAATTTCGACAGGTCGATCTTCACCGACCGGGCCGCCGGGCCCTCGCCGATGATCAGGTCGAGCTGAAAATCCTCCATCGCCGGGTAGAGGATTTCCTCTACGGCCGGGTTCAACCGGTGAATTTCGTCGATGAACAGCACATCCCGGTCTTCAAGGTTGGTCAAAAGTGCCGCAAGGTCACCAGCCTTGGCGATCACCGGGCCGGATGTCGAACGAAAATTGACACCAAGCTCCTTGGCCATGATCTGCGCCAATGTAGTCTTGCCAAGGCCGGGCGGCCCGACGAACAGCACATGATCCAGCGCCTCGCCCCGGTTCTTCGCCGCCTCTATGAACACCTTCAGATTGGCGCGCGCCTCCGCCTGGCCGGTAAACTCGTCCAGCGATTGCGGGCGCAGCGTCGTATCGAGGTCCTCGCCGCGCTTTTCCGGGGTGATCAAACGTGCGGCATCGGTCATGCGAGAAGTTCCATTCCGGGTATTTTCCCTGCGGCCTTTTTATCGAAAGTCTTGATAGACAGGCAGCCTTCGTCCAGCGAGCGGCAGGCGATCAAGGTATCGGCAAAATCCGCATTGCTGCTCTCTACCAGCCTGAGAGCCCGAACGACCATGCTGTGATGCTCTATCGTCAATCCACGTGTGTGTAAAAGCTTGTCAATCACGGTCGCAACGTCTGCTTTCTGAAAGCCGTATTGCGATCGCAGCGCCCAGTCCAACTCGATTAGGCTGATCAACGACAGGAAAGCGCTGTGTTCGCGACCAAGACCAGCGCCAAAGGTCAAAGCGGCACGACGCTGAGCAGGATCGTCATCAACGATGAGCCGCAGAACTATATTCGTGTCGAGACCAAAGGTCTTCATGCCGCGACGCCCGTCTCGGCATCGCCCTTCATGTCGGTCACGTTTGCACCCGCAGCCTTCCGAACCGTATGGTCGATTTCCTCCAACGTGGCTGGCCCATTCGGTGCCTTACCCAAAAGACCGGCCAGATCGTTGAAGTCGACATTCTTCGGCGTGATGACAACGTGCCCATCGATCATACTGTAAATCAATTGATCCCCCGGCCGCAGATCAAGCAATTCGCGCATCTCCTTCGGGATGGTGACTTGCCCTTTGGCAGAAATAGTCATTTCCCACTGCATTGAGAAATCCTTCAGAAAGAATGGCATTCGGCGGATAATATCAGATTTGGAGGAATTTCCAAAATTCCTCCAAATCACCGTGCCAATTCCTTCAGCCCCAACCGGATCAGCTTGGCGCTGTCCAGCCCCTCGCCGCCATTCTTCAAGGCCGCTGCCACGGCATTGGCCGCCTGATCTCGTGAATAGCCGAGATTGCTCAGCGCCGATACCGCATCGGAGACTGGCGCCGAGGCAACGCCTTCGCCCAGCTCCTGCTTCAGGCCAATATTAGCATCCGCATCGCCGGCGAAGGCCGGTGCCTTGTTCTTCAATTCGGTAACAATGCGCACCGCGACCTTCGGCCCGACGCCCGGCGCGCGCGACACCGCCGTCTTGTCCTGTAGTGCAATGGCATTGGCCAGTTCGCCCGGCGTCAGCACCGAAAGAACGGCCAGCGCCACCTTGGAGCCGACGCCTTGAACGCTCTGCAACAGCCGGAACCATTCCCGCTCCAGTGCCGACAGAAAGCCGAACAGCCGCAACTGGTCCTCGCGCACATAGGTCTCGATGAACAGCACCACAGCCTCACCGGCCGAACCAATCTTCGACAATGTTCGCGACGAACAATGGGCGACGTAGCCGACGCCATGAACGTCCACCACGACATGGTCGTCGCCAATCTCGTCGATCGTTCCCTTGAGCTTGCCGATCATGGCGCAAAATCCTTCATGGGTGAGTGTCTGGGGTGATCAATTCGACGGAGGGGAAGTAGGCACGATAACCCTTTGGATCGCGGGTCAAAATGGTGTGCCCACGAATGGCCGCATGGGCGCCGATGAGAAAATCCGGCAGCACCCGATCGCGTCCGCCGCCTGCTTGCTTGTATCTCCGAAAGGCGGCACCCGCTGCAAAGGCAGCCGTCCAAGGAAGGTTTTCCCGGCTGTAATCGGGCTCGGGCAGCAGCAAATCTACATCTTCCATGCGCTGATAACGCACGGAAAACTCGGAATATATAATTGGATTGATGACGATTGCTCCACGCTTCGCGGCAGACAGGAGCTGTGCCTTCGACCAACCAAGCCAAATAGGATCGCGGACGGCGATATCGACCAGAACATTCGTATCTACCAAAGTCGCCATGATCAGTGGTCCCGCGTCATGCTCATTAGCGCGTCTGCATCGATAGCCTGATCACCCGTCCCCTCCAGCCGTTGCAGACTTTCAAGGAACCGTTCGAGGCGCAGACGGTCTTCCTGCTCCTGATGGCCATCTTTGGGAACGATGGTCAGCTTGCCGCCTTCCATCGAAAACAGCACGTCGCTATTCGGGGCTATGCCCGCCAACTCGCGCAAGTCCCTGGGTATGGTCACTTGGCCTTTGGATGTGACACGCATCAACATTCTCCTTCAAAGTAAGAAATATCCTTACCAGAAGAACAAGTCAAGAACAAACTAGCCGGCGAGCGCTGCCATGCGCATCCGCGCGCCGCCGCGATTGTGGGCGTGGCAGATGGCGATCGCCAAGGCATCCGCAGCATCGTCGCCTTTGAATTCTGCCTTCGGCATCAGGATTTTCAGCATCATGTGGATCTGCTTTTTTTCACCGTGGCCAACACCGATCACGGCCTTTTTCACCGCGTTCGGCGCATATTCGGCCACCTGCAGACCGGCTCGGGCCGGCACCAGCATGGCGATACCGCGCGCCTGGCCGAGCTTCAGCGTCGCCACCGCGTCCTTGTTGACGAAGGTCTGCTCGACGGCAGCCTCATCCGGCTTATGGGTGTGAATAACGTCAACCAGACCGTCATGCAGCTGGCAAAGCCGCGACGCAAGGTCCATCTCGCCATCCGAGGTAACGGTTCCGGAAGCGACGAAGCGCAGCGAATTGCCGAACGTATCGATGACACCCCAGCCGGTGCGACGCAGGCCTGGATCGATGCCAATGATTCGAATCGTGTTGTGCATGGTCGGAAGCTTAATACTCATGCCCGGACGCTGCCAGAAAAATGTGAACAAAACAAAAACATCCACCACAATTTGGCGATACGGCCTCATCACATGTCATCGTCAGGCTTGGATTTACGAAATTCGATCTTACATACACTTCTATCAATTCCATTCATCGAAGGCTTTTCCCATGGTGCCCTTTTCGATCCTCGACCTCTCCCCGATCACGCAGGGGTCGACCGCCTCCCAAGCCCTGGAAAATTCCCGCCGGCTGGCGCAGGAAGCCGAGGTATACGGCTACAAGCGCTTCTGGCTGGCCGAGCATCACGGCATGAAGGGCATCGCCAGTGCGGCGACCGCCATCGTCATTTCGCATGTGGCGGCCGGCACCAAGACCATTCGCGTCGGCTCCGGCGGCATCATGCTGCCCAACCATTCTCCGCTGGTGATTGCCGAGCAGTTCGGAACGCTGGCCGCGCTCTATCCGGGCCGCATCGACCTTGGCCTTGGCCGCGCGCCGGGAACGGACATGCGCACCGCATCGGCGCTTCGCCGCAACATGGAAGCGAGCGCCAACAATTTCCCCAATGACGTGATTGAACTGCAGGCGCTGCTCGGTCCGATTCAAGATGGCCAGGACCTGATCGCCGTGCCCGGCGCCGATAGCAATGTGCCGATCTGGCTGCTCGGCTCAAGCCATTTCAGTGCGCATCTGGCCGGCATGCTTGGCCTGCCCTTCGCCTTCGCCTCGCATTTCGCTCCGGACATGCTCCTGTCGGCGTTGGAAATCTACCGCGAGCGTTTCGAGCCGTCGCAATATCTCGACCAGCCCTATGCCATGGTCGGCATCATGGGCGTCGCTGCCGATAGCGATGCCGAGGCCGACCACCTCTTCACCTCGATGCAGCAGTCTTTCGTGGCGCTGCGCCGCAATGCCCGCGGTCAGTTTCCGCCACCGGTCGATTCGATGGACGATCTCTGGAGCGACAATGAGAAAATCTTCGTCGATCACGCCATGACCTATGCAGTCGTCGGCGGGCCGGAGACGATCAAAACGAAGCTCGACCGGTTCATCGACCAGACGGACGCCGACGAAGTGATTGTCTCCATGCCGATCTACGATATGGATGCGCGGCTGAAATCGGTGCGGCTGTTTGCAGATGCGCAGCAGCGACTGGCAAAGGCGGCATAAAAATACCCCGGACAAATCCGGGGTATCCATCACCTCAAGCTTAGATCAGGCTGAAACCTTGAAATCGAAATGCTTGCGCACGGTTTCAAGGATTTCCCACGTGCCCTTGAAATCGGCCTCGACGACGAAGGCATCGCCGGCGGAGACCGTGACGGGCGTGCCGCCATCCGGTGTGATGATGATCTTGCCGGCGATCATGTGCACGAACTCATAGGCCGTGTAGGTCGCGTGGTAGGTGCCGGGCGTCGCTTCCCAAAAGCCCGATACCATCGACCCGTCAGACGATGTGTGCAGTGCCCAGGTTTTCATCGAAGGATTACCCGCGACAACAACCCAACCAGCCAGTGTTGCCGGATCCCCGTCTGCGGGAACGGGTGTCGCGAGTTTCGTCACGGTCTGCATATCAACATCCTCTCGAAAATGAGGAGCCTAATGCCCAACTGCCCGAACTGGATTGCCAATTCCGACAGGCGGTGACGTGAACCGGCGCAATTTAGGCCGAAAGCTTGGCCATCACTTCGTCGGACACTTCGAAGTTGGTGTAAACGTTCTGCACGTCATCGTCGTCTTCCAGCGTGTCGATCAGCTTCATCAGCGACTGGGCGCGTTCTTCGTCGACCGGCACGGTGTTCTGGGCCTTCCAGATCGCCTTGACGGTATCGGCTTCGCCGAGCGTCGCTTCAAGCGCCTTGGAAACGTCGCCGATATCCTCGAAGCCGCAGATGATGAAGTGGCCGTCCTCGTCGGTCGTCACGTCCTCGGCACCGGCCTCGATTGCCGCTTCCATCACCGTGTCGGCATCGCCAACCGAAAGCTTGTAGGAAATCTCGCCGACACGATCGAACGAGAACGAAACCGAGCCGGTTTCGCCCAGCGCGCCGCCGGCCTTGGTGAAGGTCGAGCGGACATTGGAGGCGGTGCGGTTGCGGTTGTCCGTCAGAGCCTCGACGATGACGGCAACGCCGCCCGGGCCATAGCCTTCGTAACGGACTTCTTCGTAGTTCTCGCCGTCGGCACCCGAGCCCTTCTTGATGGCGCGCTCGATATTGTCCTTCGGCATCGACTGTGCCTTGGCGTTCTGGATCGCCAGGCGCAGGCGGGCATTCATCGTCGGGTCGGGCAGACCGCCCTTGACCGCAACGGTAATTTCGCGTGCGAGCTTGGAGAACATTTTCGACCGCACGGCGTCCTGACGGCCCTTGCGGTGCATGATGTTTTTAAACTGTGAATGGCCGGCCATGGCGCCCTCTTCTCATGCTAGTCATGTTTGGAATTGGCCGCCTTATAGTTTCATTGGCGCATTGCGTCCAGAAGGGGCCGCCTTTTTTCAGTTGGCGACAAGCCGCTTGCGGCTGAGAAAGAACGAATGGCCGTCGCTGCGCTCGCAGGACAGCCCGGTTCGGGTCGAAAGACAGGAAAAGGGCCCTGCAGCCCAGCTCTGACCATAATCGAGCACGGGGCCTGCCGAGCAGCAACTCGGATCGCCGACATCTTTGACAAGCGCGGCAGCCCCTTTGCGGGACAATGTCGCGCGGACATAATGGGGCTCGACGCGATCACAGGACAGTTCCGGACCGCCGTCCGCTGGCTGATACACCTCCGTGCCGCCTTCAGGCGTATAGATGCAGCCGATATTGCCGGAGGGCAGAACGAACTCTTCCTGCCGGCCGAACGTTGTCGTCTCCGGCACGGTGATAGGCGTCTTGCCGCCTTCCGCAGCGGGCAAACGCGGCGGCGGGGCGCCGTCGGCAAGAACCTGAGTTGTCATGGAAAGAACGGCAAGAAGGCAAGCGGCGAAAAACTTCATTCCAGGGTCCCCAGGGTCAGACGCCCTGCAGAATATAAATCAGCGGCTTCTTTGGCAAGGAACGCATGGAGACCGTTACGCTTGCCTGCGCGGAAAAACTCTTGTCGAAACCATCCCCGAACATCTGCAGGAAGCTTGTGACCGGCGGGCCGCGGCGGTGCATCGGCAGGATCAGCGACGAGCGCAGCCGCGTCACCACCCGGCTCATGCTTTGCGCCCCCATCGTCAGGCCGCCATCGACCGGCACCATCAGCACATCGAGCCTGCCGATCTCGGCATAATCGGTATCGTCGAGTTCATGATGCAGATGCCCGAGATGGCCGATGCAAAGGCCCGCCACCTCGAAGATGAAGATCGAATTGCCGTCCGGCTCCATCACGGCGCCGCCCGAGCGGATATCCGTCGTGACATTGCGGATATAGGCGTCACCGACAACGACATCGTGATCCGCCGGTTGCCCGTTATCACCCCACCCGTGGAGCACTTGGCTGATCGCCGGGTCCGGCGTCAGCGTATAGTGACTGGAATGCGCTTTGTTCATCGTCACCACATCCGGCACCTTCGGTGGCGCATACCAGCCGCTGTAATCCGTGGCGATCGAAACGCCGCCCGGCGTCTCGATCAGAAACGTCGAATGGCCGACATAGGTGATAACGACCTTGTCGTCGGCCACGGCCTGAACGCCAAAGGCGGACGACGGCTTGAAACTGGCGAAGGTAACGTCGGGAAGAGACCTAGCGATCGCCTGGCACTGGCTGACAGGCGGACGGGCGCTTTGCGCATGGGCTGGCATCAGCCACAGAATGTGCAAAAGAGCGATGGCGGCAAATGCAATCAGGATCAATCGCGGCATCATGCACCTCATGGGACCAAGGTTGGCATGGACGCTGAGGATAGACAGCGGATGCGCAAGGTCCAGTCTCGATTGCCGAGCTGCCACTCACGATTACGTCATCAGTATAATGGCTGGATTAGGGTTTTGCCTGCTTCAAAATCTCGTTGACGCGCGCCTGCCAGCCCTTGCCCGTCGCTTTGAACTTCGCGATGACATCGGGATCGAGCCGCAAAGAAATCTGCTGCTTGCGTGTTTCAACAACCGGGCGCCCGCGCGAACGGCGGATACTGTCCATCAATTCGGGAAACACCTCGGCAAAAGGGCGCGCTTGCGACAGTTCTTCGTCGGTCGCTTCAGGGTTGTCCGGGTCACTGGCTATCTTTCTTTGAATGTCAGCCTCCTGCTCATCCGTCAGCGGTGGGATTTGCGGCTTGTGAACGTTCATGAGCCAACCTTTCCTTTCTGCTTGCCAGGCGTTGCGAGACAATCGAAATGGCCTGCGTACCAAGAGTGACAAAGACGACGGCGATCACGCCGGGTCGCATGATTCCGATCGCCATCAATCGTCCCTGCTTGACCGGAACGATCGTGGCGCTCGCAAAAAAGTCCAGTGTCAAATCAGCGAAATCAAACCCGTGCTTCTCTATATTGAGCTTCCGCTTGATCTCATCATAAACGATTTTTATAATTTTTGTATCACATTTAATCGCGTGAAATTATGAAAGGGAAAGTTCAACTCCAGAACGTGGGGATCGTCTCGGCCAACCGCGGCCCGATTCTCAGCGGCGCGATATTCTCGGCCAATCCCGTGCGATCGGAAATCTCGACACCGACTCCGCAGAGGGTGGCCGGACCGGAGGCGGCCTCGAAGCGGCCCTTCGGCATCTTGGAGATGAAGCGGTTGAGCGGCTCTTCCTTTTCCATGCCGAGCGACGAGTCGTAATCGCCGCACATGCCAGCGTCCGACATGTAAGCCGTGCCGCCATTAAGAATCTGCGCGTCAGCGGTCGGGACATGGGTATGGGTCCCGACGACAAAGCTGGCGCGGCCATCGACGAAATGGCCAAAGCATTGCTTCTCGCTGGTTGCCTCAGCATGGAAGTCGAATATGATCGCGTCGGCCTGTTCCTTCAGCGGGCATGCGGCCAGAATGCTTTCGGCCGCCTTGAAGGGGTCGTCGAGTTCCGGATGCATGAAGACACGGCCCATGACATTGGCGACGAGCACGCGGGCGCCGTTGCGGGCGAAATAGAGGTTCGAGCCACGCCCGGGTGTTCCGGCCGGATAATTGGCGGGCCTCAGGAACTGGTCGTGTCGCTGGCAGAAAGAAACCGCTTCCTTCTGATCCCAGACATGGTTGCCGGTGGTCACCACATCGGCGCCGGCATTGATCGTTTCGAGAAAGATATCTTCGGTGATGCCGAAACCGCCTGCGGCATTTTCGCCGTTGACGATGACGAAATCGAGTTTCAGGTCGCTGATCAGGCCGGGCAGTTTTTCCCAGACCGCCGTCCGGCCAGTCTTGCCAACCATGTCACCCAGAAACAAAAGTCTCATAATTGCTTATTCCTAGCCCGAAGATCCGGAACCCGCTTTCGGTCAGCAGGGCATCCAGCGCCACATCATGCGGCTCCGCCGGCACTGATGCCACTTCCTGGCAGTCAAATGCAATCCCGATCAGCCTCGGCATATGGCCTTTCAGGCGCAAACGCTCGATGGCGCGGTCGTAATATCCAGCTCCATAGCCGATCCGGTGGCCCGTCCTGTCGAAGGCAGCCAAGGGCACAAGCATAATGTCCGGATCGAGAACCGGCGCGTCTTCGGCTGGCCCGGTCGTACCAAACCCTGTTTCCACGATAGGGGCGCCGGGTACAAGTTCACGAAAAACGATCGTCTGCTTGTCAATGATGGCCGGCAGGCAAAGCCGGGCGCCGCGCTCACGCAACCGTGCCATCAGCGGCCGGATATCCACCTCCGAGCGGATCGGCCAGAAGCCGGAAATCACCTGTCCTGGCTCAAAATCGATCACATCGCCGGCATGGTCGAGCATCCGTAAACCTGCCTCGATGCGCGCTTCCGGCGTCATCGAATCGCGCAGCGCAAGACGTTCCAAACGCAGCGCAGCTTTCAGTTCCCTCGGTGTCATGGACATGCTCTCCCGTCTGCCAGCATTCATGTCTAGTGCATCAAACCGGGCCAAGGAAACCGCGCAACCGGCACATCTGCCACTTTTTGCCACACAACCGCGCGGTTTTCCCAAACTGGCACGATTTTAGAAGTCTGTTCATCATGCAAACCGGTTCCACTTTCGCGCCCTCTCGCCGCCGTGCAAGAGAGGGCTGCAATCAACATCAGGAAAACAGTTCGGTGCCCGCTTCCGGCGATGCGGGGAACTGTTCAGCTTTTATACGGAGCCGGATATGTCCATGAAGGACAAGATGCTGCAAGAACTCGATCCATTGGAACTGCGTTGCCTGTCACTGACGGCGCGCGGGAGAACCCGGGAAGACATCACCCGGGAAACCGATATTTGCCACGAGAAGATAGAGCAGGCCTTCGCCTCGGCGATGGAGAAACTGCAGGCGGGCAACGTCGCCGAAGCGGTTTTTCGCGCCGCCCGGATGGATTTGATCTCATAACATCCAGAAACGGTGCCGCTTGGCACCATCAGGCAGATCGCATCCGGCATCCCTTCTGTTCAAACCGATGTCCTCCAGCAGATGCGCGCTTTTACGGCGCGATATTTCCGTAAATGCCAGCCGCGCCCGGCGCTTCTGCTGCCATTGCGCAAGCGTGCTCCATACCCATGTGCTCAGCCTGGCGGGCCACCGCCGTGTTCTGTGGTCGTGCTTCATATCCGGACAACTCCGACGTGTTTACAGGGAGTATCGGACGTCCATTGACATCAATCAAACGAATTGCGAACATGCCTATCATCAGAAAATATGATGGCTGGCACGATGTTTCCTCCTCTCGAAAGCGATCTTCTCCGTACCTTCGTCGCCGTCGCCGAAAGCGGCAATTTCACCAAGGCGGGTGAAACCGTCGGCCGGACGCAATCGGCCGTCAGCATGCAGATCAAGAAGCTCGAGGATATCCTGGGCGAGAGCCTGTTCGAGCGCGGTTCACGCGGCGTCAACATGACCGGCCACGGCATACGGCTGCTGGACAACGCCCGCCGCATCGTCACGCTGCTGGATGACACCGCCGCATCGATCCGGCTTCCTGCTCTGGATGGCTCGGTCAGGATCGGCATCTCGGAGGAATATATCAGCTCGACCCTGCCGAAGGCGTTGGGTGCATTCGCCGCCGTTCATCCCGGCGTCGAAGTGACCGTGCAACAGGGTGTCTCGATGTCCAACCTCGCAGCGCTCGATGCCGGCGAAATCGACATTGCTGTTGTGTTCGAGCCGGCCGGACCGACGCGCAACGAAGTGCTGATGGTCGATCCAACCGTCTGGGTGACATCCGACCAGCACGGTGCCCACACGAGGCAGCCTCTACCGATCGCCACCTATACCTATTTGAAAAACGGATGGTGCGATGAGCTGGCACTGCGCAGCCTGACGAAACGCGGCATCGATAGCCGGGTCGCCTATATCAGCCGCACCAGCAGCGGCCTGATCGCCGCAGTCACGTCAGGCCTTGCCATCGCCCCGCTCACCCGCTCAAGCATCCCCGCCGGTTGCCGCGAGCTCACCGCAGCGGATGGCTACGACGTCATCGATTTTTCGAATGTCGTGATGAAAACCAGACCGCGCGGCAACAAACGGATCGTCGAAACCATGTCCAACGCCATCCGCGAGGCCTTTCGGCCAGCGGCGCAGGGGTAAGTATTTCCAAAAGGAGAAAAAGTGCGATCCACACGACCGATGGACTTTTTACGATCCTGGGTGCCTACAAACGTAGGTGGGCGCCATGTGACCTAGCCCACGGGCCAGGTCAGGGACAGCTCCCTTTGGATCGAGTATGGCCCCAGGGATTGTGGTGTCCTGTCGGGAAGCGCAGACCGCAACTGGAATATAGAGTGCATTGACCGCTTGCGCCAGTGGCAGGCGCTGAAACTGTCAAAATTCAATGAGGGGCAGGGACAGCCTTGCCGCTGAGCTTGGCGGCAATGTCGTGGATCTGCGATGTCACCTCTGAGAGCGCCGAAGCCAGGGCATCCTCATTCTTCTGCTGATCGGACAAGGTCGCGGCGCGGCCCTGCCTGAGGCCATCGGCCTCTTCATGCAGGTTTTTCAGCTTGCGGTTCACTTCGCTGAGTTCGTCCATCACCATGATGCCGGCCATCACGGTCAGGCGGAGGTCGCCAATCTCGCCGAACTGGCTCTTCAGATGATTGACATACTGGTCGAAGCGGGTGGCCAGTTCGGTCAGGTGATCTTCCTGGCCCTCCTCGCATGCCATGCGATAGGCCTTGCCGTCGATCATCACCGTTACTTGCGCCATACGTCACCTGACCCGCAGGCTGACCGCGCCTTAGCGGTCCAGCACTGCCCTTATCGTTTCCATGGCCGTCACCAGACGGCGCGAGACTTCGCGGTTGACTTCCTCAAGGCGGTTTGCCCGGAATTGTGACTGGTCGAGTTCCTGGGCGAGCCGCGACCGGTCGGTGTTGACACGCCGCACTTCACCTTCGATCTCGCCGCGATCCCGCTCCCGGTCGAACCGTCCATCAATGGCATTTTCGAGGCTGCCCAATGCGCTGCGCAACTCGTCGATCGCCGCCTTGACTGTCTTTCCTGCCGCCATCACGCTTTCCTGATACGCGCCAGGCCGCGTCGAATCGCCGCCCGGAGCCTGTATTTCAAGCCAATCACACTAATAAACCCATTCGGCAAGTGTTCACAACGCCGACGGCCCGCACAGGCTGCGGAACCTGTGGATCACGATTTTTAAATCGATTAGCATGCCGCAGGCCCGCCCGTACCGATTAAGCGTAAACCACGCCAAAAAGCACCTTCCGGCATAGTCGGAAAGCCCGTATTTGTTGACTCCGTCGAAGCAGGTGCTATGTGTCAGCCGCTTCTCATACGGTCTTTGGAGGATAGAGACCGTCCCCTGTCCACCGAACTCAAGCGGAACAGACAATGATCTCTCGCGAAAATCACGACCGGATGGCAAATGCAATCCGATTCCTCTCCATGGATGCCGTTGAAAAGGCCAATTCCGGCCATCCCGGCCTGCCCATGGGTGCTGCCGATGTGGCAACGGTGCTATTCTCCCGTTACCTAAAATTCGATCCGAAGGCGCCGCTCTGGGCAGACCGCGATCGTTTCGTCCTGTCGGCCGGCCATGGCTCGATGCTGCTCTACTCGCTGCTCTATCTGACGGGCTTCGAGGATATGACCATCGAGGACATCAAGCAGTTCCGCCAGCTGGGTTCCAAGACGGCCGGTCATCCGGAATACGGTCATGCCTCCGGCATCGAAACCACCACCGGCCCGCTCGGCCAGGGCATTGCCAATGCCGTCGGCATGGCGATTGCGGAGCGCAAGCTCGAGGAAGAGTTCGGCAGCGACCTGCAGAACCATCGCACCTATGTCCTGTGCGGCGACGGCTGCCTGATGGAGGGCATCAGCCATGAAGCCATTGCGCTGGCCGGCCACCTCAAGCTCAACAAGCTGGTGCTGTTCTGGGACGACAACAACATCACCATCGACGGCGCCGTATCTCTGTCGGATTCGACCGACCAGATCGCCCGCTTCCAGGCCGTTCATTGGAATACGATCCGCGTCGACGGTCATGATCCGGATCAGATCGCGGCAGCCATCGAGGAAGCCCACAAGTCCGACCGCCCGACCTTCATCGCCTGCAAGACCGTCATCGGTTTCGGCGCCCCCAACAAGCAGGGTACTCACAAGGTCCACGGCTCGCCGCTCGGCGCCGAGGAAATTGCGGCAGCCCGCAAGACGCTGAACTGGGAAGCCGAAGCCTTCACCGTTCCGGCCGACGTTCTCGACGCCTGGCGCACGGCCGGTGGCCGCTCGGCAGACACGCGCAAGGCCTGGGAAGGCCGTCTGGCTTCGACCGAGGCCGGCAAGAAGTCCGAGTTTACCCGCCGCTTTGCCGGTGTGCTTCCGGGCAATCTCGATGCCGCCATCGACACCTACAAGAAGAAGCTGGCCGACGCTCCTCCAGCCATTGCCACGCGCAAGGCGTCGGAAGACGCGCTCGAGGTCATCAACGGTATCGTGCCGGAAATGCTCGGCGGCTCGGCCGACCTGACGCCGTCCAACAACACCAAGACCAGCCAGATGACGTCGATCACCCCGACCGATTTCTCCGGCCGCTACATGCACTGGGGCATCCGCGAACACGGCATGGCTGCCGCCATGAACGGCATCACGCTGCACGGCGGTCTGATCCCGTATTCCGGCGGCTTCATGATCTTCTCGGACTACTGCCGTCCGTCGATCCGCCTGGCTGCCCTGATGGGCATCCGCGTCATCCACGTCCTGACGCACGATTCGATCGGGGTCGGCGAAGATGGCCCGACGCACGAGCCTGTCGAACACATGGCAGCCCTTCGCGCGATTCCGAACCTCCTGATGTTCCGTCCGGCCGACGCGGTGGAAACCGCCGAATGCTGGCAGCAGGCCCTGAAGGAACAGCACCGTCCATCCGGCCTGGCGCTGACCCGCCAGAATCTGGCGCCGGCGCGCCTGACCTATTCGGCCGAAAACCTCTGCGCCAAGGGTGCCTATGAGCTGATCGCCGCTGACGATGCCAAGGTCTCGATCTTCGCATCCGGCTCGGAAGTCGAACTGGCCGTCAAGGCTGCAGCAGAGCTGAACGGCAAGGGCATTGCGACCCGCGTGGTTTCGGTTCCCTGCGTCGAACTGTTCCAGGAACAGCCGGAGGATTACCGCAAGGCCGTTATCGGTACAGCACCGGTCAAGATCGCCGCAGAAGCCGCAGTCCGCCAGGGCTGGGATTACTTCATCGGCAATGATGGAGATTTCGTCGGCATGCACTCGTTTGGCGCGTCCGGTCCGGCCAAGGACCTGTTCAAGCATTTCGGCATCACCTCGGACGCCATCGTCGCGGCTGCCGAAAAGAAGCTTGCCTGATTTTCCCCTTCGGAGCGCGTCAGAACGCGCTCCGTTTTCCACATCGAGACCTTAGACAGGGAGAGACCTGAAATGACTGTAAAAGTTGCCATCAACGGCTTTGGCCGCATCGGCCGCAACGTCCTTCGCGCCATCGTCGAATCCGGCCGCACCGATATTGAAGTCGTTGCCATCAACGATCTCGGCCCTGTCGAGACAAATGCCCATCTGTTGCGTTACGATTCGATCCACGGCAAATTCCCGGCCACGGTACAGGTCGAAGGCGACACGATCATCGTTGCCGGCGGCAAGCCGATCAAGGTCACGGCGATCAAGGATCCGGCAACCCTGCCGCATGCTGCAATGGGCGTCGATATCGCTCTGGAATGCACCGGCATCTTCACATCGCGCGACAAGGCTGCCCTGCACCTGCAGGCCGGCGCCAAGCGCGTCATCGTTTCGGCGCCTGCCGACGGTGCTGACCTGACCGTCGTCTTCGGCGTCAACCACAACGAGCTGACCAAGGAACACCTGGTCATCTCCAACGCTTCCTGCACGACCAACTGCCTGGTTCCGGTCGTCAAGACCCTGGACGACGTCGTCGGCATCGATCATGGCTTCATGACGACGATCCATTCCTATACCGGCGACCAGCCGACGCTCGACACGATGCACAAGGATCTGTACCGCGCCCGCGCTGCAGCTTTGTCGATGATCCCGACCTCGACCGGCGCCGCCAAGGCCGTCGGCCTCGTGCTGCCGCACCTCAAGGGCAAGCTCGACGGCACCTCGATCCGCGTGCCGACCCCAAACGTTTCGGTCGTCGACTTCAAGTTCGTCGCCAAGCGCGACACGACGGTTGCCGAAATCAACGGCGCGATCAAGGCCGCCGCTGACGGCGCCCTCAAGGGCATCCTCGGCTACACCGACGAGCCGCTGGTGTCGCGCGACTTCAACCATGACAGCCATTCGTCGATCTTCGCCAACGACCAGACCAAGGTTCTGGAAGGCAAGTTCGTCCGTATCCTGTCCTGGTACGACAATGAATGGGGCTTCTCCAACCGCATGGCCGACACGGCCGTTGCGATGGCAAAGCTGATCTAAAGCCATGTTTCGGCGCCCTTCCCTCAAGACGGTACGCTGGCGTCCGCTCGAAGGGGAAGGGCTCGAACACCTGACGATTGGACCAGCCGATGGCATCCCCATCCGTGCCACAAGTGTCCTGATCGGCGAACGCGGCCGCCGCCCCTACGGCGTCCGCTACACCATAGACTGCGATGCGGCCTGGACAGTGATGTCCTTCAGCATCGATACGACCGATGGCCAGCGGCTCGCCATGACATCCGACGGCAAGGGACACTGGCGCGATGCGAGTGGCACCCATCTTCCAGCCTTCAACGGATGTATCGATATCGATCTTGCCGGAACGCCCTTCACCAATACCCTGCCGATCCGCCGCCTTGGCCTGAAGCCGAAGGACGGCACCGCCAAACTCACCATGCTCTTTGTGCCCTTCGATACGTTCGAGCCTTTTCCCGACGGCCAGAACTATACATGCCTCGAAGAAGACCGCCTGTATCGATACGAGGCCGAAGACCGTTCCTTCAATGTCGATCTGCCGGTGGACGAGGACGGACTGGTGATGGACTATCCCACCCTTTTCAAGAGACTATGACCGGAGACCATCCATGACTTTCAAGACCCTCGACGACCTTACCGATATCGCCGGCAAACGCGTGCTTGTGCGCGTCGATCTCAATGTGCCGGTCAAGGACGGCCAGGTGACGGATGCGACCCGCATCGAACGCATCATACCGACCATCCGCGAACTCTCCGAAAAAGGCGCCAAGGTTATCCTTCTTGCCCATTTCGGCCGCCCGAAGGGTGAACCGGTCGCCGACATGTCGCTGTCGCTGATCGCCCCTGCCGTTGAAGACATTCTCGACCAGCGGGTCCATTTCGCTGCCGATTGCATCGGCGAAAAGGCCGCGGCGGCGATTACCGGCATGAACGACGGCGACGTCCTGCTGCTCGAAAACACCCGCTTTCACAAAGGCGAAGAAAAGAACGACGCCGAGTTCACCAAGGCGCTGGCCGCCAATGGCGACATCTATGTCAACGACGCCTTCTCCGCCGCCCACCGCGCCCATTCCTCGACCGAAGGCCTTGCCCGCCTGCTGCCCGCCTATGCCGGCCGCACCATGCAGGCCGAGCTTGAGGCGCTGGAAAAGGGCCTCGGCAATCCGAAGCGCCCGGTCGTCGCCATCGTCGGCGGCGCCAAGGTCTCCACCAAGATCGACTTGTTGATGAACCTGGTGAAGAAGGTCGATGCGCTTGTGATCGGCGGCGGCATGGCCAATACCTTCATCGCCGCCCGCGGCACCAATGTCGGCAAGTCGCTGTGCGAGCATGATCTTGCCGACACCGCCAAGCAGATCATGATCGAAGCAGCGACGGCCGGTTGCGCCATCGTACTGCCGGTCGACGGCGTCATTGCCCGCGAGTTCAAGGCCGGTGCCGACAATGAAGTGGTCGATATCGAAGCGATCCCGGCCGATGCCATGGTGCTCGATGTCGGACCGAAGTCGATCGCTGCCGTCAACGAATGGGTGAGCAAGGCCGAAACGCTGGTCTGGAACGGCCCGCTCGGCGCGTTTGAAATCGCCCCGTTCGACAAGGCCACCGTCGCAGTGGCCAAACATGCGGCAAGCCGTACCAGGAGCGGCGCTCTCGTTTCGGTCGCCGGTGGCGGCGATACGGTTTCGGCAATGAACCATGCCGGCGTTGCCGATGACCTGACCTATGTCTCGACAGCTGGCGGTGCGTTCCTCGAATGGATGGAAGGCAAGCCGCTGCCGGGCGTCGATGTTCTGCACCAGCAGAAGTAAATTGACCGCTTGAGCGAACGCCAATCACCCTTCCAACCCCCGGCCCTGTGCCGGGGGTTTTTCGTTGCGTCGCACCCAATTTTGGATGCAGTGCAAAAATAATCCCAATCTTTCAAACGATTAAATTTATTTTAATCGTTTTAAACAATTTAACTTCCGTTTTCCTTGCCGTATTCTTCTGCTATCCGCGATCCATCAGGACAATCAGGAGAACGCATATGAGCGAAAGACTGGAAGATATTGCAGCCGCCATGGTCGCCACCGGCAAGGGTCTGCTGGCAGCCGACGAATCCACCGCGACGATCGGCAAGCGCTTCGAGACGATCAGCCTGACATCGACGGAAACGTCCCGCCGCGATTACCGCGAGATGCTGTTTCGCGCCGACGACGCGATGAAGGCCTACATTTCCGGCGTCATCCTCTATGAGGAAACCCTGTTCCAGAAGGCAGCCGACGGCACACCGCTCGTCGATGTCATCCGCGCCGCTGGTGCCGTTCCCGGCATCAAGGTCGATACCGGCGCCAAGCCGATGGCAAAGTTTGCCGGCGAGACGATCACCGAAGGCCTCGATGGCCTCGCCGCCCGCCTGAAAACCTATTATGATGCCGGGGCCCGCTTTGCCAAATGGCGCGGCGTGATCTCGGTATCCGATGTGCTGCCGAGCTTCGGCGCCATCAAGGCCAATGCGCAGGCGCTCGCCCGCTACGCCGCGCTTTGCCAGGAAGCTGGCATCGTGCCGATCGTCGAGCCGGAAGTGCTGATGGACGGCGTACCCGGAACCCACTCGATCGAACGCTCGGAGGAAGTGACCGAACTGACATTGCGCATCGTGTTCGACGAACTGAACGATGCCCGCGTCAGCCTGGAAGGCATGATCCTCAAGCCAAGCATGGTCATCGACGGCAAGAAAGCGCGCAAAGCCTCGGTCGCCGAAGTCGCCGAACGTACGGTCAAGGTTCTGAAGCGCACCGTGCCGTCAGCCGTTCCGGGCATCGCCTTCCTTTCCGGTGGCCAGTCCACCGAGGAAGCGACCGCGCATCTCTCTGCTATGAAGGCCGGTTACGACCTGCCCTGGGGCATGACATTCTCCTATGGCCGAGCGCTGCAGACCGAGGCACTGGCCGCTTGGAGCGGCAAGCCGGAAAACATCGCCGCCGGCCAGCGCGCCTTCAGCCATCGCGCCGAAATGTGCAGCCTTGCCGCCAAGGGCGGTTGGAAGAAAGACCTCGAAAAAGCCGCGTAACTATACAGTTACGGAGAGGAGGAAGCCCGGTTCGCGCAAGCGGCCGGGCTTTTACTGTTGCGCAAAGCCATGATGCCCTTTCGATTGTCTGGGTGACAAAAATCGTGTTCGCATGATCTCCGCCTCGCGCTATCCCTGACACGCGGATCAGCCTGGCCAAGGGAAAACCATCATGAACAGCGTTGCCTATGTCACCGTCGATGTCTTCACCAGCGAACGGTTTTCCGGCAATCAGCTGGCTGTCATCCCGGATGCCCGTGGTCTCACGGACGCGCAGATGCAGAACATCGCCGCCGAATTCCGCTATTCCGAAGTCACCTTCGTGCTGCCCCCGCGAGATCCCGCCAACACGGCGCATGTGCGGATCTTCACGCCCACCATGGAAATCCCATTTGCCGGGCATCCCAATGTCGGCACAGCCTTCGTTCTCGGCCGGCAGCGCGATGTTTTCGGCTGTCCAACAGGCGATGTGCTCCGGTTCGAGGAGAAAGCTGGAATTGTCGAGGCGGCATTGATACGCGAGGCCGATGGGCAAGTGACTGGCGCCGGTATTTTCGCGCCGCAGCGACTATCGCTTGGGCCACAGATCGACCGCGAAACCATCGCCCACTGCGCCTCGATCGAGGTAGCAGCGATTTCCCTTGCGGCCCACGCCCCGGTTATCGCCTCTGTCGGCCTGCCCTTTGCGGTCGCCGAACTGGCCGATCTCGAAACGCTTGGCAAGGCATGCCCGAACACCGCAGCCTTTGCCGAGGCCGGGCGGCGTTACTCGCCGGAAGACGATCAGTTTGCGCTGTTTCTCTACATGCGTCAGGCGGAAAACCCGTGGCATCTGCGCGCCCGCATGTTTGCGCCGCTCGATAACGTCATCGAAGATCCCGCAACCGGCAGCGCCTCCGGTGCACTGGGCGCGTTACTGACCTCGCTGCTGCCGGACACAGACGCCGTTGTCGAGCTCACCATCGAACAGGGCGTCGAGATGGGGCGCCGAAGCGTGATCGGCGTGACGGCAAGAAAATCCGGTGGCCAAGTCGACAGCATCCGCATCGCCGGAGAATGCGCCACCGTGATGGGCGGCACGATCCTTCTCTAGGAAGGCCAACCGTACCGGCAGTCCTTACGAGGTAACTTGCTGCATCGCCTTTTCGAGATCACTGCGATCGAAGGGCTTTTGCAGCACCCGCACCTGTTCAAATCCCTCCGCCAGCCCGGCAGCGCCATAGCCGCTGGCAAAGAGGAAGGCTATTCCGCGCTGACGCAGGATTTCGGCGATCGGAAAGGATTGCTTTCCGGCAAGGTTGATGTCGAGAACGGCAAAGTCGATATCCGCAGTCTGCGCCATTTGCAGCGCCGGCTCCAGCCGCATGGCAGGGCCGACCACATCGAAGCCGAGATCCGTCAGGTAATCTTCAACCAGCATGGCGACGAGGGCTTCATCCTCGACCAGAAGGACACGTTTTTTTGCCTGTCTATCCACCGGACACACTTTCCTCGATGGCTCTGAGTGTCGTGTCCAGCGTGAAGAAAAATCCCTCAGGGCCGTAATCGACCCGCGCCGTTCCTCCGAGTTCCATCGGCAGGACCCGCAGGATAAGACGGGACCCGAAACCCTTGCGGTCGGATACGGGCGCGGACGGGCCACCGATCTCGCGCCAGGTGAGCATGAATGCACCGTCATCGCCTGTATTGTTCACCGACCATTCGATCGTCACAAACCCGGTCTCGTTCGACAGTGCACCATATTTGACTGCGTTCGTCGCCAGTTCGTGAAGAGCAAGGGCCATCGACAGCGCCGCCCGGGGTCCAAGCCGGACATGCGGACCTTTAATCCGGAGGCGATCCCGGGCAGGGCCGTCGAAGGCGTCAGTCGATGATGCCACGATGACGGCGAGATCAGCTCCATCCCAGTTTTCGTCGGTCAGGATATTATGCGCTGCCGACAAGGCGAGTATACGAGCGCTGATCGCGCCGCTTGCTTCTTCCATCGAATGCGAGCCACGCAGGGTCTGCATGACGATCGATTGCACGGATGCAAGGGTGTTCTTGACCCGGTGATTGAGTTCGTTGACCAGCAGCCTTTGATGGTTCTCCGCCCGCACCCGCAAGGTCACATCCGATCCCTGCACGAAAATATTGGTCACCTTGCCATCGTCACTCTTGATCGGTTGATAGACGAAATCGAGATATCGCTCTTCGACCGCTTCGCCTGATCGTTGCAGCAGCACTTTTTCGGAAAAACGGCTGACCGCCTGTCCGGTTTCAAACACCGTATCCAGCAATTCGACAAAACCCTGACCTGCGATTTCCGGAAGCGCTTCACCAACTGTTTTTCCAAGGACGTCGCGTTCGCCAATCAGCTTGCGATATTCCGGATTGACCAGTTCGAACCGGTGCTCGGGGCCGTGAAGCATGGCCATGAAAGACGGGGCCTGCTCGAACAATTGCTGAAGCCGCTCATGCTCGGCGGCATTGCGCCGGTCGGCGAGAACTCGCTCCGTCGTCTCCACGACAATGGCGATGACACCGGCAGGTTTGCCGCTCTCGTCAAGCACCGGGGAGTAGTCCAGATCCATCCACACCTGTTCCGGTACGCCCTTGCGGTGCAGGGTAAGCTCCTGATCCCGGTAAGCAAGCTTTCCGCCGGCCAGTCCAACCTTCATGACATTATCGTTGAAATCAGCGACTTCTGGCCAACCTTCGCGCACATTAGAGCCGAGCAGGTCGGGGTGCCGTCCACCGGCAAAGATCGAATAGGCGTCGTTGTAGATCATCACGCCCTGCTCTCCCCAAAGCATGACGATGGGCACGGGAGATTGCAGCAGAAGCGCCGTTGCCGTCTTCAGACAGCCGGGCCAATCACGGGCGGAACCCAGAGGCGTCGATGCCCAATCACAGTCCCGGATGAGCCTGCCCAACGCGCGCCCATTTCCCAGAAACTCGAATTCGTCTTCATCGTTTCGAGCTTCAATCAGTCCAAGGCTCATGGCCAAGCCCTTTCACGCCAACCGCAAAGCAGGTTAAACTGTCAATCGTTTCACTAACGGACGGGATTTAACGCACAATTTTGAAACGGCAAGACTGGCGGCGGCGGGTTTGAAGCAAAGTTTCACGGCCGGATCAGCACCGTTATCATCATCACCGCGATTGCGAACACGGCAATCTTCCAGAAATCGCTGCGACGGCGCAGCCCGGGGAGGTTGAGCGGTTTCAACACCTGGATCAGCATCGCCAAAAGCAGAAGAACCGTTAACGCTTTCGACATTGTTTTCTCATTTGTTGCAAAGAGCTTAAGGACGCTTCCGGCCCGTCACGCGCGCGTCGCTTTTGCGCGCGATCTGGGTTAGAGCGTCTTTTGCATTCTCACTCAATGAAAAATTCCGGCTGGCAATTGCGCAGGCATGGCCTTAGTTTTGTCGGAGCCCGGAACCAGCGGATTTCACATGCGAAAAAACCTTCTTCCTGTCGCCGCACTCTTGCTTGGAACGCTGTTTCTGTTCCTTGGAAACGGCCTGCACAGCCTGCTTTTGCCGGTGCGCGGCACGACGGAAGGCTATTCGACCACATTGCTCGGTCTGCTCGGCACTTCCTGGGCCAGCGGCTTCGTCCTTGGCTGCCTGCTTGCCCCGACGATCGTCAAGCGCGCCGGGCATGTGCGCGCGTTCAGCGGCTTTGCCGCCCTTCTCGCCATCATCGCCCTGTTGACCGGCCTGCTGGTCGATCCGATCTGGTGGGTGGTGCTGCGAGCCTTTACCGGGTTTTCGACGGCCGGCACGTCGATGATCATCGAAAGCTGGCTGAACGAGCGCGCCACCAATGAAAGCCGCGGCGCCATTTTCTCGCTGTATATCGCCATCACGCTGATGGGCGTCGTCGGCGGCCAGTTGATGATCCCGTTCGGCGATACCGGAACGACGACATTCTTCATGATCTGCGGCATCGTCTATTGCCTGGCCATGCTGCCGACGCTGCTTTCGACAGCAGCCTCGCCGCAGCCGCTGAAACAGGTCAGCCTCGACCTGCGCGGCCTCTATCGCAATTCGCCGATCTCCTTCCTCGGCATCCTGCTCGTCGGCATTGCCAACGGTGCCTATGGTACGCTCGGCGCCGTGTTCGGCCGCCAGGTCGGCTTGACCGACAGCAATGTCGCGCTGATGATGAGTACGACGATCTTTGCCGGGGCGGTGATGCAGTTTCCCGCCGGCCGTCTCTCCGACATGATCGACCGCCGTTATGTTCTGGCAGCGCTCGCCGCCGTAGCCGCTGTCGCCGGCACGCTGATCTTCCTGATCGAGCCGACCCATGTGATCATGCTGATCACCCTTGTCGGCATTTATGGCGCCACCGCCAACGCGCTCTATCCGATCGCCGTATCGCACGCCAACGACTTTGCGACGCCCGAGGATTTCGTCAAGATTTCCGGCGGCCTGCTTCTGCTCTATGGCATCGGCACGATCATCGGACCGACCATCGGCGGTCCGATCATGACCGTCACCGGCCCCTACGGCCTGTTCATGATCACCGCTTGCGCCCATGTGCTGATCACCGCTTACGCGATCTTCCGCAGCCGCATGCGCGCCGCCGTACCGGCATCCGAACGCGACGCCTATTCGACGATCAACCCGGGAACGCTGACGACGCCCGAGAGCCTGCAACTGTCGCCTCGCGCCGCACCGTTCGATGAGGAGCCGGCTAGCGAAGAGCCGGAAAGGAAGCCACAATGAGCCTGTTCGACGACGACCGCCCGAAGAAACAGCTGGCCCATGAGATCGGCTCCGACCTCGCATTGCTGTCGGCCGACGAGCTTTCCCTGCGCATCGACCTGCTGAACCAGGAGATCGAGCGGCTGGAAGCAGAGCGGCAAAGAAAGTCGGCAAGCAAATCCGCCGCCGAGAGTTTCTTTCGTTAATAGTTTTGCATGTCGAAGGAACGTCATGACGGCTGGCCATTGAAACTATGGCAACATTTCGCCCTGATTCTGGCCGTCGAAACACATCATTAAGCATTATAATGTATTACTGAGGCATCCGGATCGCTCTGGACTCAGACATTTCACCATAGGCGAATGGTCTGATTTTTCTCCCTGTTTTACCTTGAGAGCCGCTTTTGCGGCTCTTTTTTTGTCTTTTTTTCCACAACTTGCAGAGAATTGTGGAGATTAACCCTTTCTTAAGAATAGGCTTGCGCGGAATGCGCTATGGGATCATGTTCAAGCTATCAAACGGGCGGCAGGAAACTTTTCGTTAACCCGTCCGTTACCTGACCAAGTCGATGCGTTTAACCAGGGAATCAAACCATGTCCGAACGGGGATTGAATACTGTGAGCTTCGCGGGGCATGCTGCATCTTCGGCGCAGTTCAAGGTGCTGTACGCTGAAGGCATGGGCCTGGTTGAAGAAACGGCAAGCTATCTCGACGGCCCCGGCCGCACCGCATCCAAGGTGCTGCCGCGCATGGCGTCGGTGCTCTATGCAGCCGAATCGATGCGCCTCACCACCCGCCTGATGCAGATGGCGTCTTGGCTTCTGCTGCAGCGCGCCGTCAACAATGGCGAGATGAACCGCGAACAGGTCCTGTCGGAAAAGAACAAGGTTCGGCTCGACAGCTTCAATGTCGATCGCACCGCACCGGGCTGGAACGACCTGCCGGAAGGCTTTCGCGATCTGATCGACCGCTCGTTGCGCCTGCAAAACCGCGTCGCCCTGCTCGACCGCGAAATCTACCGCCCGCAGGAAGCCCAGAACTTCCTTCCGGACAACCAGAACGGCGTCAAGGCACAGCTCAACCTGTTGCAGACCGCCTTCGGTACCAACTGATCTCCAAGCCAACAGGCAACAGGACTTACTAACCCGGCCAATGAGCCGGGTTTTTTGTTCCTCTGGCGTTCCTTTAGGGACTACTGCTCGCCCGCAGCTTTCAGACGAAGGACCAATGTCCGGCCACGACGAGCTGCCGTGAGAGCTGCCCCAATGGCAACGATCCACAGCGCCGCCATCAGCACCTGATTGTGTCCGTCCCATAGCGGCTCCAGTATGGAGATTGCCGCCGCTGCCGTGATCGCCGCCATGCGGTGCTGCTTGGCCATCGGACCTGAAAAATCGCTTGGCTGCCCGGTGGCACGGCCGAGTTCGCGGACATAGGCTGTGAGGACGGCAAAGGCACCGGCGGCCCAGCCGAGGCCCGGCATGCCGATGCCGTAGCCGACACCGGCAAAGATCAGGAGATCGGCGACGCGATCCGGAAACTCGTTCCAGAACGGCCCGTCCGGCGCCCCCTTGCCCCCCTCCACGGCGACCATTCCGTCGAACAGGTTGCAGAGCAGCCGAAGCTGGCAAAACAGGATAGCCGAGAGCAGGCAGAGTATCCGCAAGCCGCCCGTGCTCTGCCCGGCCAGCACAAATGCGCCACCGGCCAGCGCTGCCGCCACCATGCTGGCTTGAGAGATCTGGTTGGGCGTAATCGCCCGTGCTGCCAGCCACCGGGCGATGGTTCCGGCCCATCGGGTGTTGCGGCTTGCCAGCGGCCGCCGGTCGCCTGTCTCGGTCATGATCCCGCACCTCTTCTTCTGGAAATCGAATAATTGTAGATCGCCGCATAGCTGGTCGAGACCAGCAATGGCACCGCGATGGTTTTGGCGATCTCCGGCGTGCCGATCAGCGCATGCAACGCGGTCAGCAGGCTTGCCGAGCCCAGGCATGCGATCAGTGGCGGCGCCCAAAATCTCGTGACGCCTCTAAAACGTCTGGACAGAGCGTCAATCACGGATTTCAGGAACAGCGTCAGGCAGGCCGACAGAGCCCCCTGCAGAAGCCCCGAATAGAGCGGCTGCGGCATCGCATGACCGCGATTGGCAAAGAAAGCCCAGCCGCCCATCGCCAGAAAGGCGAACAGGACATGCACCGTGCCGCTGCCTGCCAATCGCCTAAACGTTGCCGTCACGACAGCGACCACCAGTAGCGCACGATGTGGAAGAAGATCGGCGCCGAAAAGACGACGGAATCCAGCCGGTCGATCAGCCCGCCATGGCCTTCGATCAGGTTACCCCAGTCCTTGACGCCGCGATCGCGCTTGACCGCCGACATCACCAACCCACCGAAGAACCCCATGATGGTAATGATGAAGGCAAGGACGCCTGCCTGGAACGGCGTAAACGGCGTGATCCACCACAGCGATGCGCCGATCAGCGTGGCGCTGATGACGCCGCCGGCAAAGCCCTCAACCGTCTTCGACGGTGACAGGTTCGGAGCGATCTTTGTACGCCCGAACAGCTTGCCCCAGACATATTGCAGCACATCGCTCAACTGCACGACGATCACCAGAAAGGCGATCAAAAGCACATTGCGTCCCTCGTAACCGGGTATGGTGAGCGTCAGCAGCGCCGGCACATGCGAGGCGCAGAAAACGCAGATCATCAGCGCCCACTGCACCTCTGCAATACGAATGAGGAACCGCTCGGTATCGCCCCTCAGCACGGAAATGATCGGCATCAACAGGAAGGCATAGACCGGAATGAAGATCGCGAAGATGCCGTATTCCTCCGCCCACAGCAGATAATACTGGATCGGCAGGACGATGAAGAAGGCCGAGGCCAGCGCCCAGTGATCGGCGCGGCGGGTGTTGATCAGGGTGACGAACTCGCGCAGGGCAGCAAAGGAGCAGAAGGCGAAGAGAACGAGCACGCCGACCCGGCCGGCGATAAAGGCGATGCCGATCAGGATGACCATCACCCACCAAGCCTTGATGCGGGCATTGAGGTTGTCCACTGCGGCATTCGGTCCGGTGGCGGCAAAGCGCCGCTGCAGCACGTAGCCGATTGCCGAGGCAAGGATCAGGACGCCGAAAATACCCAAAACCAGGGTCAGGAGGTCGGAGCTTGCCGTATTCATTCGCCGCTTCCCAATGGTTTTGGAGCCAAGGCCAGAAGTGCTGCCTGCGTCCGCTCAAGAAAGGCGTCCTTGCCTTCGTTGGGCGCGATGCGCAGGGCGTCGCCGAAGGTGACGGTGCAGATCAGCGGGATCGGCACGATCTCGCCCTTCGGCATGACGCGGTTGAGATTGTTGATCCACACAGGCACGAGATCGACATCCGGCCGCGACGAGACCAGATGAAAGAGCCCACTCTTGAAAGGGAGCAGCCGTGCATCCGTCTGGTTGCGCGTCCCCTCGGGAAACAGGATCAGCGACGAGCCTTCGTCGATCGCCGTGGTCATCAGCGCGATCGGATCCTGCGTGCGGTTTTCCCGGTCGCGCTCGATCAGCACCGCGTTGAAGACATCGCGGCCGATGAACGTGCTGACTTTCGATTTCAGCCAGTATTCGGCACCGGCCACCGGCCGCGCCAGCTTGCGCAGTCTCGGCGGCAGCACCGCCCAGACCAGAACGAAATCGCCATGGCTGGAATGATTGGCAAAATAGACGCAAGGGCGCGACGGCAGTCCATGCTCCGGCCAGATGGCGCGAACTGCGGTGATCGCGCGGGCAAACAGAACGAAGGCCGCCGCAGCGAACTCCGCAATCATGATCTTCATACTTATCCCACCCCCGTCAGCTTCGTGACGCCGATGAGAACTCTAGCGGCGGTTGCGCCGTGAGGGAAGCCGCCATTGAAGCATCCGGTGCAAAGCCGGCATTTAACCGGTGCGTATCGCTACGCCGGCGGCATTCTGTCGAATTTAGGTAGATCCGGATCAAGGTGGTCCCAGGCATAGCCGCGCACATGGTAAGTCACCGCTTGCGGTTTGTACCGGCTGGGATCGTCAAGGCTGGCAGCGTGCACCGTGAATAGATCCGGCATTGCCGCAAAGGTCAGATAAACCGGCGATCCGCATGTGGGACAAAAGGCGTGACGCTTGATGCCGCCGCTATCGCCAGCAACTTCCCACTCTCTCGCCTCCCCTTCAAGCTTCACCTCGTTCCGGTCGGCGAATGTCATATAGGAGCCGTGCCCCGTGCCACTCCTATGCTGACAGTCCCGGCACTGGCACTCGTTCATGAAAATCGGTTCTGCAGTAATTTCGTAACGGATCGCGCCGCAGGCACATCCACCCTTGAAAGCTGTGTTCATCTCTCTTCTCCTCAAGATGCGGTTGAAAGCAAATAGTGCCCGCGCACGGGCTCGCCCGCGACGTACGCGGGTAGACCGGAACCTCAGTTGGCAGCAGCGTTATGATTTCAGTGACAACGCGAGCGGAGGCCGGCCGGCTTCAGCAAGCAGGTCCGCACAGGGTATCGTCAATGCAGGGACTTCGCCCCCTCCTGTTCGGCCACCACCGCATCGAGGTTCCGGACAACCTTTTTCCAGCCATTGCTCATGTTCTGGTAGGCCGTATCATTCCTCGGCAGTACAAAACCGGAATGAACAAGCCGGATGCGCGTCCCTCCCTCAACCTTGGTCAGCACCCAAGTCACGACCGTATCGAGCGGCGAACCATAGCCGGCATTTCCCGCATGCCCACCTTTCCAGGCATAGGCCAGGCGTTGATTGGGAATGACCTGCAGCACCTGGCAATGGATAACCCCGTCCCATTCACCTGACGGTGTCGTCTTGAAGGTAAAATGCGTTCCCTCGACCGCCTCAAACCCCGCCGGGGCCATCATCCACCGGGCAATCAGATCGCCCGATGTCAACGCTTTCCAGATCGTCTCGGGCGCATGCGGGAATACCTCTTCAAGCACGATGTCCTGCGTATCGGATTTCAATGCGGCACCGGTCATGGATCGATCTCCTTGAGCAGGGTTCTGAGATTGGCAAAGCGGTCGCGCCAGAAGGCACTATAATGGTCCATCCAGTCAGCCAGCGGCTCGAGACCTTCCGGCCTGGCGCGATAATAGACATTGCGGCCTTCCGGCCGCTCAACGACCAGACCCGCCTGCTTCAACGATTTGAGGTGCTGCGAGATGGCGCCTTGCGTCACCCCGCTGCCGCGCGTCAGCTCGACCACGGATATTTCGTCTGAACCGGCGACACGCTCGAAAACGGCGCGCCGCGTCGGGTCGGCAAGAGTTCGCAGGACAGTAGTGATATTGGCAGCTTCGATCATGATGAAACAATAGCATTCGCTAATTGATTAGTCAAGGCTATCGTTTTTGGCTCTACCCGGTTGACGCTCATGCCGCCGTCTTGGGCAAAACGTCCGGTTCCGAGCCCGACGCAAAGGGCAACCCTTCGTCAGCCCATCCGGTAATGCCGCCGATCATGATCTTCACCCGCCGCCCGAGGCGCGCAAGCTTGAGCGCAGCCTGGTCCGCCCCGTTGCAATGTGGACCGGCACAATAGGCAACGAACAGCGTATCATCAGGCCATTCCGCCATGCGCTCATGGGTCATTTCGCGGTGCGGCAGGTGGAGCGCGCCCGGAACATGGCGGCGCGCATAAGCGTCGGGCGAACCGACGACGTGCAGAAGGACAAAATCCTGCTCGCCGGAGCTCAAGGCAGATCCCACATCCGAGCAATCGGTCTCCACCGAAAGACGCTTCAGGAAGTGATCGATGGCGACGGTGGATGGTGCGGCGGGATAGTCGGTTACAAAGCTCATTTTGGCCTCCGTTATGATGACAGGCCAATTCCTAGACCACATCCGGGCGGAGTTGCAGATGGCACTATCGCCATATATACTCAATATCATGCCAAATACACTTCAAGCCTCGTCCGGCCGCAATCCCTTCGTCGTCGCCATCGCCTATGATGGCCTGTGCACGTTCGAATTCGGCGTTGCGGTCGAGGTTTTCGGCCTGTCGCGGCCGGAGATGGGGCCGGACTGGTATCGCTTTGCCGTTGCCGGGATCGACGATGGTGAAATGCGCGCGACAGGCGGCGTGCGATTTGTCGTCGATGGCGGGCTGGAGCTTCTGTCAGAGGCCGATACGATCATCGTTCCCGGTTGGCGCGGCGTGGAGACGCCGGTGCCTGACGATCTGTGCGATGCGCTGAACAAGGCGCATGACCGTGGCGCCCGCATTCTATCGATCTGCTCGGGCGTCTTCGTTCTCGCCGCCGCCGGGCTTCTTTCCGGGAAACGCGCGACGACGCATTGGCGCTACACGGAAACCCTGAAGCTGCGATATCCCGACATTCTGGTGACGCCCGACGTGCTTTATGTCGACGAGGGCAATGTCCTGACATCCGCAGGCAGCGCCGCCGGTCTTGATCTCTGCCTGCACCTGATCCGCCGCGACTTCGGCACGGCAGCCGCCAATACAGTCGCCCGCCGGCTGGTTGTTCCACCCCACCGCGATGGCGGCCAGGCCCAGTTCATCGCGCAGGCGGTGCCAAAGCCCCACGAGAGCAGCCGGCTCGGACCGCTGCTGGATCATATGCGCGCGCATCTGGGCGGCGACCATTCGGTTGAGGCCCTGGCAATGCGCGCAGGCATGAGCACGCGCACGTTCCTGCGGCGCTTTGAGGCGGCGACAGGCGTGACACCGGCGCGCTGGCTCCTGGCCGAGCGGTTGTCGCGCGCACGGGATTTGCTGGAGACGTCGAATGTTTCCGTCGAGACGGTGGCCGAGATCGCCGGTTTCGGAACGACTGCGACATTACGCCATCACTTCCGCAAGCATCTGTCCACGACGCCCGCCGCCTACAAGGAGGCATTCGGCAAGCGTCATGACAAGGCGAAAGACCGCGCAACTCGAACGCAAAAAAGCCCGGCAAAACCGGGCTTTCTCGACAATATCTTCCAGCAGGAAGCTTAGAGGCCGAGGCCTTCGAAGCGCTTCTTGAACTTGGAAACGCGGCCGCCGCGGTCCAGCATCTGCTGGTTGCCGCCGGTCCATGCCGGGTGCGACGTCGGGTCGATCTCGAGGTTCATGGTCTGGCCTTCCGTACCCCAGGTCGAGCGGGTTTCGTACGTGGTGCCGTCCGTCATGACGACTTTGATCATGTGGTAAGCGGGATGGATATCAGCCTTCATAACAATCTTCCTGCAAGTTCCAGGGTCCAATTGTCGCAAGCCATTAGCGGGCCATTGCGGCATGAGGACCGAACACGTAAATGATGCCGAAGACCACTGAAGGGACCACGGCTTCCCAATTTGATGCCGTGCCTATACATGATGGTCATTAGGATAACAAGTACCGCCGGAGAAGACTCATGCGAGTTTTGTAAGCTTCTTCCGGTATTGGAGGTCATGTGTCGAATGAGGTCGTTCAACCGGCGGGGCGAAAGTCAGTCCGCCCGCTGGTCAAGCTGCTGCCGTATATCCAGCGCTATCGCAATCTCGTCATAGGCGCCGGCATTTCACTGGTCGCCGCAGCCGTGACCACCTTGACGCTGCCTATGGCCGTGCGCCGGATGATCGACCACGGCTTTTCCAATTCCGATTCCGGTTTCATCAACACCTACTTCTCGATGCTGATGATCCTGGCGATCATTCTGGCTTTGGCGAGTGCCTGCCGCTATTATTTCGTCATCACGCTCGGCGAGCGGATCGTCGCTGATCTGCGCCGCGATGTGTTCGATCATATCACCCGGCTTTCCCCGTCCTTCTTCGACGTCAATCAGTCCGGCGAGATCGTCTCGCGGCTGACCGCCGATACGACGCAGATCAAATCCGCCGTCGGCGCAACCGCGTCCGTCGCGCTGCGCAACATCATCCTGTGTATCGGGGCCATCGGCATGATGGTCTATACCAGCCCTAAACTGTCGAGCCTGGTGATTGCTGCAATCCCCGTCATCGTCTTCCCGCTGGTGGGGTTCGGCCGCTCGGTGCGGCGCCGGTCGCGTGAAGCACAGGATACGCTGGCCAGCGCCTCGGCCTATGCCGGTGAAGCAATCTCCGCCGCCCGCACCGTTCAGGCCTTCAACGGCGAAGCGGCAGCGCAGGCCCGCTACGGCAGTTCCGTCGAAAGCGCCTATGAGGCGGCGCGCTCCGCCATCAAGGCCCGCTCCATTCTTACAGCCTTTGCCATCACCATGATCTTCGGCAGCGTCGTCGCCGTCTTGTGGTTCGGCGCGCAGGACGTGCTGTCCGGCGCCCTCTCGGCCGGTACGCTTGGCCAGTTCCTGCTCTATTCGGTCTTTGCCGCCGGCAGCCTCGGCGCGCTCTCGGAAGTCTGGGGCGAACTCTCCCAGGCCGCAGGTGCCGCCGAGCGATTGAGCGAATTGCTGGTCGAACAGCCCGAGATCACCGCGCCGGCCAATCCACTGCCGATGCCGGAACCGGCGCAGGGTGCGGTAAGCTTTGACGACGTGCACTTCGCTTATCCGTCGCGGCCGGGCTACAAGAGCGTCAAGGGCCTGAGCTTTGCCGTCAAGCCCGGCGAGACGGTTGCGATCGTCGGCCCGTCGGGTGCGGGCAAGAGCACGGTGTTCTCGCTGCTTCTGCGCTTCTACGATCCGGTCAAGGGCGCGGTTTCCGTCGATGGCGCCGATATCCGCGCCGTCGATCCGGAAGCCTTGCGCCGCCGCATCGCCATCGTGCCGCAGGACGTGACGATCTTTGCCGCCTCGATCCACGACAACATCGCCTTCGGCCTGCCGTCGGCATCGCGTGACATGGTGAAGTCGGCTGCCATTGCCGCACAGGCTGATGAATTCATCGCCAGGCTCGATCAGGGCTATGACACGCAGGTGGGCGAACGCGGCATCACGCTGTCGGGCGGCCAGCGGCAGCGCATCGCCATTGCCCGTGCGATCCTCAAGGACGCGCCCGTGCTTCTCCTCGACGAGGCAACCTCGGCACTCGACGCCGAAAGCGAAACGCTGGTGCAGAAGGCTCTGGATGGCCTGATGCGCGAACGCACGACACTGGTCATCGCCCACCGGCTGGCAACCGTTCTGAAGGCAGACCGCATCCTGGTGATGGACCAGGGCCGGATCGTCGAGGAGGGCACGCATGCGTCCCTCGTCCGCCAGGGCGGCCTTTATGCCAAGCTCGCCCGGCTGCAATTCGACTATGATGCGCCAGAAGCAAGCAATGTGGTCACGCTTGGCTGACGCTGTTAACCGTTAATCTCCTTCCAACGGTTGCCCTGCGGGCTTGTAGCGCTATTGTTGCCCGCAGCAACGTCTTTGGGAGGAGATTTGAATGACTTTGTCTTTATTGAAGCGACGCACGGCTCTCGCGCTTGCGATGGTGGCAGCATCGGCGCTTGCGCTTGGCACCGCAGCGCAAGCACAGGAATTTCCCGATCGCCCGGTAACCCTCGTGGTGCCATTTGCAGCCGGCGGTTCGACCGACGTCGTCGCCCGCATCATCGGGCAGAAAATGGCCGACGATCTCGGCCAGCAGGTCGTGGTTGAAAACGTCGCCGGTGCCGGCGGCAATCTCGGCGCCGACCGGGTGGCACGGGCCGAACCGGATGGCTACACCATCCTGATGGGAACGGTCGCAACCCACGCGCTCAACCCGCTGATCCTGAAAACCAAGCCCTACGATCCGGAAAAGGATTTCGCTCCGGTCTCGCTGCTGGTGCTGGTGCCCAACGTGCTCGTCGTCAATCCGGAACTGCCGGCCAAGACCGTCGCAGAACTCGTCGCTCTCATAAAGGCGGCACCGGAGCAATATTCCTATGCCTCTTCCGGCAATGGCACGCCGCTGCATCTCTCCGGCGAGCTGTTCAAGAAGATGGCTGGTGTCAGCATGCAGCACGTGCCCTACAAGGGATCAGGTCCGGCGCTGAACGACGTGATCGGCAACCAGGTGCCGATCATGTTCGACAACCTGCCCTCGTCATCCGGCCATATCAAGTCCGGCACCTTGCGGGCGCTTGCAGTGACCACGAAGGAACGCGCGCCGTCCTTCCCGGACGTGCCGACCATCGCCGAGACCATCCCGGGTTATGAGACCTATACCTGGAACGCTCTGTTTGCCCCGGCCGGAACGCCGAAGGAAGCCATCGACCGGCTAAATGCCGCGGCAAAAAAAGCGCTCGCAGATCCGACCGTGGCCGAAAAGATGAAAGATTTCAGCGCCACCATCATTGCCTCGACACCGGAAGAACTGGCCACCCATGTCACGGCCGAATTGGCGAAATGGGGTCCCGTCGTCAAGGACGCCAACGTCCAGCTGGATTGATCATAAGCCGCTCCCCGGTCATCCGGGGAGCTGTCTCCAAGCATCGATCAGATGCCGACGCTGCGCCCGGCGACCCGTCCCGAAAACAGGCACCCGCCGAGAAACGTCCCTTCCAGCGCGTTATAGCCGTGCATGCCGCCACCACCGAAACCGGCGACCTCGCCGGCCGCATAGAGCCCCGGAACCGGCTCGCCCGACAGTTCCAGCACCCGGCCGTTCAGATCCGTCTGCAGGCCACCCAGCGTCTTCCGCGTCAGGATATTCAGCCGCACGGCGATCAGCGGTCCGGCTTTCGGATCGAGCAGCCGATGAGGCTTGGCCGTCCGCATCAGCCTGTCGCCGAGGTAATTGCGCGCGCCACGAATGGCGGTCACCTGAGCATCCTTGGAGAACGGATTGCCGATCTCCCGGTCGCGAGCCTCGATCTGACCGCGCAGATGCTCCAGCGACAGCCGCCCTTCGCCGCTCAGCGCATTCATCGCCTCAACCAGATCCTCCAGCCGGTCGCGAACGATGAAATCCTCGCCCTTGTCCATAAACGCCTGTACCGGGCCGGGCGGGTTCTTGCCGAGCCGCTTCAACAGCAGTGGAATATTCTTCCCCGTCAGATCCGGGTTTTGCTCGGAGCCGGATAGCGCGAACTCTCGTCTGATGATCGCCTTGGTCAGAATGAACCAGCTATAGTCCGCCCCGGTTTTGCGGATCGCTTTCAGCGTTCCGAGCGTGTCGAAGCCCGGCATGGCAGGGGCTGCAAAGCGATTGCCGTCGGCATCGCACCAGAACGAGGATGGCCCGGGCAGGATGCGGATACCGTGATTCGTCCAGACCGGGTCAAAGTTTCTCAAGCCTTCGGTATAGTGCCACATCCGGTCCTTGTTGATCACCGATCCGCGCGCATGTTCGGCGATTTCGACCATCCGGCCATCGACATAGTCAGGCACACCGCTGACCATGAACTTCGGCGGCGGGCCAAGGCGATCGACCGGCCATTGCCGCCGCACCATATCGTGATTGCCGCCAATACCGCCTGACGAGACGACGACGGCACCGACCTCGAACCAGAACTCGTCGACCACCTCGCGTGAGCTGCGCTGGCCGCGCGGCACGCCGTCATTTTTCAGAACAGAGCCGCGCGCACCGGTAACCGCGCCATTGCTCATGATCAGTTCATCGACCTGATGGCGAAACCGGAAACGGATGCGCCCCCGCGCCTCCAGCGCCCGTGCACGGGTTATGAACGGCGCCAGAACACCTGGACCGGTCCCCCATGTCCCATGGAAACGCGGCACCGAATTTCCGTGACCATCGGCCAGACCGCCGCCACGCTCTGCCCAGCCGACCACCGGGAACCAGCGCATGCCCTGGCTGTGCAGCCAGGCGCGCTTTTCAGTCGCCGCGAAATCGAGATAGGCCTCGGCCCAGCGGCGCGGCCAGAAATCCTCGGGGCGATCGAATTGCGCCGATCCCATCCAGTCCTGGCGGGCAAGATCGAGCGTATCGCGAATGCGCATACGCCGCTGCTCGGGACTATCGATAAACAGAAGACCGCCGAGCGACCAGAAGGCCTGGCCGCCGAGATTCTGTTCGCCTTCCTGATCGAGAACGATGACCCGCAGACCGCGATCGGCAGCCTCGACAGCTGTCACAAGGCCCGCAAGCCCCGCCCCGATCACCAGAACATCACAATCCATCGGCATCCTCCTGCAATTCCACCCACTCCAGACATTACGCACACGTAAACGTCAGGGCAACGGGCAACACGGCCGGAAAGTCCTCGGTAGTGAATGGTTGACCGCCGCGTCAAAAGAGGGCGGGTCCTTTACTTCTCGGTGAGCTTCAACTCGATGCGGCGGTTCTGCGATCGCGCTTCCGGCGTTTCGCCCTCGGCAATCGGCTGGAACTCGCCAAAGCCGGCGGCCACCAGACGGTTGGCGGGAACGCCCTTGGAAATCAGGAATTTGACGACCGACGTCGCACGCGCAGACGAAAGCTCCCAATTGTCGATATAGCGCCCAGTCCCGGACAGCGGCACGTTGTCGGTATGGCCGTCGACACGCAGCACCCAATTGATCTCGGAGGGAATCTCCTTGGCAAGATCAAGCACCGCCGAGGCAAGCTTGCCCATTTCTTCCTGGCCTGCCGGGTTCAGCTCGTTGCCGCCTGACGGAAACAGCACTTCCGACTGAAAGACGAAACGGTCGCCGACGATACGGATATTCTCACGGTCCGAAAGAATTTCACGCAGACGGCCAAAGAAGTCGGAGCGGTAGCGGTTCAGCTCCTGCACGCGCTGTGCCAGCGCCACGTTCAGCCGGCGGCCGAGATCTGCGATTTTCGTCTGCGAGGCAGTGTCCTTCGACTCGGAGGCCTGCAGCGCGCCCTCGATGGCAGCAATCTGGCTGCGCAGTGCGGCGATCTGCTGGTTGAGCAGATCGATCTGGTTCATGGCCCGGGTGCTCACCTGCTTTTCCGCATCGAGCTTTCCCGTGAGGTCGCCGATCTGCTGGTTTGCGCTATCGGAACTGCCCGCACCTTGATCCAGCAGCGCCTGCAGCCGTGAGCGCTCGTCTTCCGATGTGGACAGCGATGCCTGGAGATTGGCCAGCGAATCCTCAAGATCCTGCTTGCCGCCCTTTTCCAGCGCCAGAAGCTGGGTCAGTTCGTTGATCTGGCTGTTCAGCCGGTTGAGCACGTCGTCCTTGCCGCTGATTTCCCGGCTGAGCAGAAACTGCCCAAGCACAAACACGCAGAGCAGGAACATGATCGACAACAGCAGCGTCGACAGGGCATCGACAAAACCCGGCCAGTAATCGACGGTCCTCTGGCTGCGGCCCTTGCGCGCCAGTGCCATCAGTCATTCCCTCCGGTATCTTCGACGCGGGCAAGCTTGGGTGGGGTCCTGTCCGGGTGCGTCGGAATCTTGTCTGCATGGCCGATGCGGGACGAAAGCTTGTCGAGCGTCTTGCGCATCGACTTTGCCTCTTCCTGCTGCGCCTCGATCCAGTCGCGCAGCATCTGCTGTTCGCCGCGCATGTTTTTCACCAGCCCTTGTATGCCCTCGGCAAGACTTGCCATTGCGGCAGTGGTGCGCTGGTTCATGCCGCCATCCTGGTTCAGCCGGGCCAATTGTTCGGTCAATTGGCGCAATTCCTCGACCGGCGCCGAAAGCGGCTTGCCAGGCACGGATGCTTGGTCGGAACTCACGTCCGTCACCGAGGAGAGCCAGTTTTCAAGCTCGGTATAGAAGCGGTTTTGCGCGCGGCCGGCCTGAAGATCAAGAAAACCGAGGATCAGCGATCCCGACAGACCGAAGAGCGATGTCGAGAATGCCGTGCCCATGCCGGTCAAAGGTGCAGACAGGCCGGTTTTCAGCGCGGCAAGGACGTCCTCGGTGCTTCCCGTTCCAGCATCCAGAGACTGGATGACTGTGTTGATCGAGCCGATCGTGCCGAGCAAGCCCCAGAACGTGCCGAGCAGACCGAGGAAGACCAGAAGGCCGATCAGGTATCGCGAGGTGTCACGCGATTCGTCGAGGCGGGTGGCGATCGAATCGAGAATGGAGCGCAGTGCCGTCGTCGAGATCGACATCGAATGGCGCTGGCCGATCAGCGCCCGCATCGGCGCCAGAAGCACCGGATCGCGGCCGACCTTCTCGGCGCTGCCGGCAGCGCGGAAGGAATTGAACCAGCGGACTTCGGGCCGCAGACTGAAGACATGGTTGAAGACCAGCAGGACGCCAATCAGCAGAACGCCGAAAATAAGGCCGTTCAGGCCGGGATTGCTGAGAAAAGCCGCCTGTGCCTGGCGAAACAGGATGGCTGCGACGAACCCGACGATGATCAGGAAGATCACCATGGTCCAGAAGAAGACCATCGGGCTCGACAGCTTGTTGGGATTATACCCCTCGTTCAAACCTCCGCCGGCATCCCATCCCGACAGTTCCAATTTCGCCATGGGGCTCTACTCTCCGGTTTGCCAGTGCTGCGCCCTTGCCTGCCGAACAGGTAGGGCGACGCTGGGCGGAGACTAGAGGAAGTTTGTGCCAAATTGAAGGGGAAACAACGGGCAACATCAACAGGATGAAACAGCCGCCCGTTCAGACCGTTCTCTGCTTACTTGCCTGGAATGGGGCGGTGCAACACGTCATGCAGCGCCTTGCGGATATATTCGTTGCCCGCAACGATCGAGCCGTCGTCCATCGGCTTGTTGCCACCGTCGATATCGGCAACCCAGCCGCCGGCTTCGCGAATCATAAGGATGCCGGCTGCCAGATCCCACGGCATCAGGCCGCGCTCCCAGAAGCCGTCGAAGCGGCCGGCAGCGACATAGGCGAGATCAAGCGAGGCAGAGCCCATGCGGCGCACGCCGGCAACTTCGCCCATGACGTGGCGCAGTTCGACCAGATAGGTGCCATGGTTGGCGACGCCCAGATGCGGCGTGCCGGTGCCGATGACAGCATCCGAGAGGTTCTTGCGGGCGGCGACGCGCAGACGGCGGTCGTTGAGGAAGGCTCCGCCGCCACGCTCTGCCGTGTAGAGTTCGTCGGTCGCCGGATTGAGCATGACAGCGGCGACAACTTCGCCCTGGCGCTCAAGCGCCACCGAAATCGCGAAATGCGGAATGCCGTGCAGGAAGTTCGTCGTGCCATCAAGCGGATCGACGATCCAGCGATGCGCGCCATCGGTGCCGATGATCTCTTCGCCTTCCTCGCCGAGGAAGCCGTAGGTCGGGCGGGCTTTCATCAGTTCCTCGCGGAGCAGCTTTTCTGCCTTGCGGTCGGCCTGCGAAACATAATCGCCGGGGCCTTTCAGCGAGACCTGCAGGTTCTGCACTTCGCCGAAGTCGCGCGCCAGGGACTTGCCGGCCTTGAACGCGGCCTGAACCATGACATTGAGAAGAGCTGAGCGTGCCATTTGGCTTTTCCTTCGAAACAGAAAACCGGCCGCAGGAACGGCCGGAGAAATTCAGATATGCCGCTGCGGATCAGTCCGCGCGGCGGAGATAGGTAATTTCATTGGTATCGACCAGAATACGCTCTCCAGTCGCGACGAACGGCGGAACCATGACGCGAACGCCATTTTCCATGATCGCCGGCTTGTAGGAGGACGCTGCCGTCTGTCCCTTCACCACCGGATCGGCTTCCGCGATCGTCAGAACCACCTGGTCCGGCAGCGAGATGCCGATCGGCTTCTCGTCGTAAAGCTTCACCGTCACCATCATGCCGTCCTGCAGGAAGGTGGCGCGATCGCCGACGAAATCCTTCTGCAATTCCAGCTGTTCATAGCTCTCATTGTCCATGAACACCAGCGCATCGCCCTGCTCATAGAGGAATTGGAAGTCTTTCAGTTCAAGGCTGACCAGCTCAACGGTTTCCGACGAGCGAAAACGCTCGTTCAGCTTGGTGCCATCGATCAGGTTCTTCAGTTCGACCTGATTGAAAGCACCACCCTTGCCCGGCTTAACGGTCGTGCACTTCACGGCAGCCCAAAGCCCACCATTGTGCTCGACCACGCTGCCGGGGCGAATTTCATTGCCGTTGATTTTCATGGGGAGCATTCCCTAAAGAACCGAGAGCCGCCCCTACGGCCGCCAATCCGGCGCTTCAAGACCACAAAACCCTCGAAAGTTCAAGTCTTGCCGCAGAAACTCGGTCAGGACGAGCGGTATTTGTTGGCAGCACTGAGCGCCGCCTTCTGCTGCTCATCCGTCAGCCCCAGATAGAAATCCTCAAGAGCCGCATCCTTCAGCCCGGCCCGGCGCGACAATACATACCATTTGGCCGCCTCGATCGGATCAGGCCGCGTGCCGATCGCATTGACGTAGAGATGCGACAGCTTGTTCTGGGCCACGACATTGCCGCCGCCGGCTGCCCGCGACATCCACTTGAATCCTTCCTCGAGATTGCGGTCGCCACCGATGCCATCGACCAACCAGATGGCAAGGTCCAGCTGGGCGGTATCGAACCCTGCCTTGGCTGCCCGGAGCAACCAGTCGCGCGCCGTCGCCCGCTTGTTGTCATCGATGCCATCGACATTCAGATAGATCTGCGACAGGGCATATTGCGCGTCGGCAATGCCCTGCTCGGCAGACTTCTCATAGTAAGGCAGCGCTGCCTTCAGGCCTTTTTCACCGGGCATGTCGGCGACGAGCAGCTGGCCGTAATTGAACTGTGCAGAAGAATTGCCGAGATCGGCAGCCTTCTTCATCAGCTCTTCCGACTTCTTCTTGTCGCGGGTAACATCGCGGCCTTCCATCAGCAGCAGCGCGTATTTGAACATCGCCGCCGGATCGCCGGAATTGGCCGCCTGGCCATACCAGAACGCCGCATCCTTCTTGTTGCGCGCGACACCAAGCCCCTGCGAAAAGATTTCCGCGACCAGCGTCTGCGCCGCCGCATCGCCAAGCTGTGCACGCGGCAAGGCCATTTCCATCGCCGTCAGATAATAGCCGCGCTGAAACGCGCCATAGGCATCGTCAGCCTTGCCCTCAAACGGCTTTTCCTGCGGCAAGGCCGGCAGTTCGGCGCCCATGCGCTCCAGCACGTTGACGCCGGTCGACGGCTCCAGCTTTTTGGCATCGGCTTTTTTTGCCTCGTCATCGGCCTTCTTGGCATCCTCCGGAGACTGCAAGGCCGGGAGCTCGCCCTCGGGCAGCGCCGCCCCGTTGAACGGCGTGATGCGGCCGCGTTTGGCAACCACACCCTCGTCGTTTTCGTCCTGCACCACAGGCGGCGCCGCGTCATTGACACCGGGCAGCGTATCGTCGGCACGAAGGCCCGACGGCGCAACCAGAAGGGCAGCTCCGAGCAACAGGAGAGGAATTCGGCGTAGCGATGGAAAAGGACGGATCAACATGCAAATGTCTTAAGCTTCAAACCGTGGCGCTTTTTCGTCCAGAAGTGCATTGACGCTCGCGACAATGGCCGGTGCCTGTTCCGGCTCGGCAAACACAGCCAGCCGCAACGCGACGAACTCCGCTCCGCTTTCGGCGACGTCAAGCACCGATTCCGGATCCGTACCACCCATGACGATGCAGGGAATTTCGATCATCGAGGCCCACCATTCGGCCAGCGCGACGTTTTTCGGATGCGCCTCCGGCTTGATATCGCCGTCGACCTTTCCGAAGAATACATAATCCGGACGGACTTCACCCATTTCCAGCGCATGGTGACGGTCGGTGGCATTGCCGCCGCCGACGATCAGCTTGGGCGAGAATTTTTCCATCGCTTCCGCCAGCTCGGTGGCATTGCCGGTCACATGCAGGCCGTCGGCCTTGACCCGGCCCGCAACCCGCGTATCGCCGGCAACCAGCGCAGCAGCACCCGCTGCCTGGATCACCGGCACCAGCGCTTCGGCATGCTTCTGGAAGGTCTGATCGTCCAGGCCGTATTGCGGCACGATCACCGAGGCCACGTCGCCGCCGCGCAGCGCGCCGCTCAGGATTTGCACGCGGCTGTCAACATCGGCGATGTCCGGCACGATGAGGACGAGGCGGCAGCGATTGTCTGTATTGCTCATAATGTCTCTGTTCCCGGTGAAATGCGCGGCCGCGCATCACCCCTACTCGATTTCGATCTGCAAAAGCGATAGACCCTAGCGGCCAAAGGATCAACCGATACCCATGCTTCCTGATTTTCAATTCTATGCCATTGCCATTCCCGCAGTTCTGCTCGTCGGTTTCAGCAAGGGCGGCATGGGAGAGGCGCTTTCGCTCATGGGCGTGCCGCTTCTGTCGCTGGCCGTCTCGCCGATACAGGCGGCAGCCCTTCTTTTACCGATCCTGATCGCCATGGATCTGGTCGCGCTCTGGACATGGCGAAAGCATGGCGACATGACGACGCTGAAGATCCTGTTGCCTGGCGCACTGATCGGTATCGCCATCGGCTGGGCCACGGCAGCCTATGTGCCGCGCGATGCACTGAGGCTGATCATCGGGGCGATCACCGTTCTTTTCGTGCTGCGCTATGTCTATAATCTCTGGCGGGCGCGGCAAGGCATCATCACCCCGGCCAAACCGCAAAGGCCGGTACAGGCAACATTTTTCGGCGGCCTCGCCGGTTACGGTAGTTTCGTCGCGCATGCCGGCGGTCCACCATTCCAGATCTACACCCTGCCGCTGAAACTGCCGCCGCGCGAATATACCGGCACGATCGTGCGGTTCTTTGCCATCCTCAACGCCGTCAAACTCATCCCATATTTCGCGCTCGGACAGCTGGATCTCAGCAATCTCACCACGTCGCTGACACTGTTTCCGCTCGCCATGCTGGCGACTATGGCCGGCGCATGGGTGGTCCGGCGCATGCAGCCGCAGGTGTTTTATCCCTTCATGTACACGATGGCGTTTCTGGCCGGCTCCAAGCTGGTCTATGACGGGATCATCGCGCTTGTTGCAGGGTCATAGCCATTCGATGCGAAGACCTGAAAGATCTGTAGGCCGACCGTGGACAATGCACGCGCCAAAGCTGCATTCCGCAACGCAAAATTTCTCTACCGCACCGCACAATTTACTTGCCGGGCGCCGCTATTTCTCTTAGCTTTTGTGCATGGCACAAGCTGATCCCTTCGATGCGATCTCGGACCCGAACCGGCGGTATCTGCTGGAGGAATTGCGCCGCGCGCCGCGCACGGTGAATGAACTGGCGCAGGGTTTGCCAATCAGCCGGCCTGCCGTATCGCAGCATCTGAAAGCTTTGCTGGACTCAAATCTGGTATCCGTATCGGCCAGCGGCACGAAGCGGATCTACGCGATCAACAAGCCGGGCTTTGACCGGGTCAATCTCTGGCTGGATCAGTTCTGGTCGTAAGGAGTTTTGGCCGCCAATGGCCAGTCATCGGGAAACTCAATACTTGCGGAGTTTTGGCGAACCTCATGTCCGCACCAACCAACTCCGCATTATCGACAACGCTTGAAACCGGCCTTCAAAGTTCAGTTGGCTGTCCGGAATTCAACAAATGCGCTGGAACACAAGTCTCCCGATGAATGTGATTGCTTTCTGTAATCAGTGAGTTGAAGAACGAATCTTCTCAATTTCGTCCTTCAAGCGCAGCTTCCGACGCTTGATGTCAGCGATATGCTGATCCTGGACCGACGGCTGTGTCAGCGCCGAATGGAGCTCCTGCTCCAAGACACCATGTTTTTTCTCAAGCGTTGCAAGATGAGCCTCAATGGTCATGTGGCAGTCCCTTCCTTTTGCTTGCACCCGATCAGTAAGCGCCGGGTGTTCCACGTATCAACCGAGATAGTGTGCCACGCTATTTTTCATTTGTCGAAGGCGAAATCGTGGCCGACAGCAAATCTCGATGTCGAGATTTGGTATTGGGATAACTTCCCGTTACCAACAATTCTGTGCTAGAGGACGCTCGATTCATGCGGATAGCAGACTATCTGCTGCCGGCGCTGACGGGGAAAATTGCATGCCAGATCAGGATCAGGCCGAACTCAGATTGACCGTAGCGCGGCTGAGACAGGAACATGAAGACTATGATGTTGCGATCAATGCGATGATCCAGACGGGCTGTGACGCTCTGCGTATCCAGCGGATGAAAAAGAAGAAGCTGATCATAAAGGACAAGATCACCAAGATCGAAGACATGATCATTCCCGATATCATCGCCTGAAGCCTTTGCGTGTCCCGCCATGATACGCTGCGAACGCTCCGGCCGGACCTTCGGCCCTCTTGTAACCCGGCCTTGTAACAAAGCGGAACGAACAACGTGACGAAAGCAGCAACCCCGCCCGTCGCCATCATCATGGGTAGCCAGTCCGACTGGGAAACCATGAAGAATGCCGCCGACACGCTCGATGCCCTCGACATCGCCTATGATGCCCGTATCGTTTCGGCGCACCGCACGGTCGATAGACTGATCAATTTTGCCAGAGGCGCGCGCGACGAGGGCTTCAAGGTGATCATCGCCGGCGCCGGCGGCGCAGCCCACCTGCCCGGCATGACGGCCGCGATGACGCCACTTCCCGTTTTCGGCGTTCCGGTCCAGTCCAAGGCGCTCTCCGGCCAGGACAGCCTGCTCTCCATCGTCCAGATGCCGGCCGGCATTCCCGTCGGCACCCTGGCGATCGGCCGCGCCGGTGCCATCAATGCAGCCCTTCTGGCCGCAGCCGTCCTCGCGCTCAGCGATCCCGATCTTGCCGACCGGCTCGACGACTGGCGCGAACAGCAAAGCGCTGCGGTTGCCGAATACCCCGTGGACCAGGCATGAGAACGGTCGGCATCATCGGTGGCGGGCAGCTCGCCCGCATGCTGGCCATGGCCGCAGCCCGGCTGAATTTCCGCACCGTCATTCTGGAGCCTCAGATCGACTGTCCGGCAGCGCAAGTCGCCAACAGCCAGATCGTCGCCGCTTATGACGACCCGGAAGCGCTCGAACGGCTTGCTGCGGACTGTGATGTCGTCACCTACGAATTCGAGAACGTTCCTGTCGATGCGGCCGAACGTCTTGCCCGGACCCTCCCCGTCTTCCCGCCGCCAAAGGCTCTGGAAACGTCGCAAGACCGGGTGGCGGAAAAACAGTTTCTCAACGGCTGCGGTATCGACACCGCGCATTTTCATGCAATTGACAGCCAGGCTGACCTTGAGCGGGCGCTTGCCGAGTTCTCCGGCAAGGGAGTCCTGAAAACCCGGCGCCTCGGGTATGACGGCAAGGGCCAGAGGGTGTTCCGCAGCGAGGCTGACGATCCGGCTGGCGCCTATCTGGCGCTCGGCGGCGTTCCCTCCATTCTGGAAAGCTTCGTGCCGTTCGAGCGGGAAATCTCCATCATCGCCGCGCGCGGCACCGATGGCACCATTGCCTGCTACGATCCGGCCGAAAACGTCCACCGCAACGGCATTCTCCACACGTCCACCGTTCCGGCCTCGATCAACGAGGCGACGGCCGAGGCAGCCCGCCTTGCAGCCACGGCTATCCTGACGGCACTCGGTTATGTCGGCGTCATCGGCGTCGAGTTTTTCGTACTTTCGGACGGCACCCTGATCGCCAACGAGATCGCCCCGCGCGTTCACAATTCCGGCCACTGGACAGAGGCAGCCTGCGTAGTCTCGCAGTTCGAGCAGCACATCCGCGCCATCACCGGATTGGCCCTGTCGGACGGCGCCCGCCACTCCGGCTGCGTGATGCAGAACCTGATCGGCGACGATATCGACGACCTGCCAGCATGGCTCGCCAAGCCCGATACGCTCGTTCACCTTTATGGCAAGACGGAAGCACGGCCGGGACGTAAGATGGGGCATGTCACCTGGCTTGACTGAGGGTTTAACCCACAGAAAAGCCGCCAACCGCCATGAAAACAGGCTCTCTGCGGTTGACACGTTTACGATGCCGGGTTATTTGCCTGCCACCCTAAGAGCGCGCTCGGCCTTAACGGTCTGCAAGCGCGCTTTTGATTGTTAAAGACCGGCGAGTTCAAAGTCGCCGAAACTGCGGATCAGAAAAATGAAGATCAAAAATTCGCTTAAGTCGCTGAAGTCCCGTCACCGCGAAAACCGTCTGGTTCGCCGCAAGGGCCGCGTCTACATCATCAACAAGCTGAACCCGCGCTTCAAGGCCCGTCAGGGCTGATCCATCGTGTGCGCCGGAAGTCTGTGCTTTCGGAAAGACCACGCATGGATTGAGTGCGCTCGGGTAGACTTGCTTTCAACACAGCTTGTTTCCCAAGCGGTTCATCATTTTGATGTCTCAAATTTGATTTGATCTTCGGCCATGGCGGACTACCATATCTGCCATGGCTAAACTCATGTCTTCATTTTTGATTCTCGGCAGCATACTCGTTGCATCCGCAACCAGCCCCCTGCCCGCCTTTGCCGCTGATGCGGCCCAGGCCTCGGCGACGTCTGAGCTGACGACGCCCATGCAGAAGCTCGATACGCTTTTTGCCGAATTGAAGCGCGAACGCGACCAGGACAAGGCGCGCGAGATCTCCAACCGGATCCGCGTAGAGTGGCAGGAGTCCGGCAGCGCCACCGTCAATCTCCTGATGCAATGGGCATCCAAAGCCGTCGAAACCAACCAGCAGGCAACCGCACTGGACATTTTCGACCAGGTCATCACCCTCTCACCGCGCTATGTCGAAGGCTGGAACCAGCGGGCAACGCTGCATTACCAGATGGGCAACTACCGCAAGTCCATGTCCGACATCAACCAGGTGCTGGCGATCGAGCCCCGTCATTTCGGCGCACTTGCCGGAATGGCCGCGATCCTCACGTCTTCCGGACAGGATGAGCTGGCACTGCGCGCCTGGGAACAATTCCTCGACATCTATCCCGCCGACCGCAAGGCGCAGGAGCAGCTTGGCGAGCTGGAAGAAAAACTTGCCGGCAACCGGACATAATTCTGCCTGCCCGGCGAAACCGTGGCGCCCTCTTCTTCGTATCGGACGATAACCGACCATCCGGCCGATTGCCCATCCGGACGATCTGCAAGCGCGCGGAAGAGTGATTGATGAATTTCGTTTTCAGGAAAGTCATGCTGGTCTTTGCATCCGTGTTCCTTGCCGCCCTCGTCACTGGGTTCGGTTTCAGCGCCTATCAGGCGGCAGCCTTCGAACGGGACAATCCCAATACCGGTGAGCGGATCGATGTCGGCGGCTACAAGATGAACAGCGTCTACGTGCCGCGCCCGAAAGACGCCGATCTGCCCACCCTGGTTTTCATCCACGGGGCAAGCGCCAATCTGCGCGACCCGATGATTGCCTTCCGCAGCAAGCTCGAAGGCCGCGCCGACATGCTGTTCCTCGACCGCCCCGGCCTCGGCTTCTCCGATCGCGGCGGGCCGCAGAATGCCTATCCCGACGGCCAGGCCGATGCGATCGCCGCCCTGATGAAAAAGCGCGGCATCAAGAAAGCCATCATCGTCAGCCACTCCTTCGGCGGCGCGATTGCCGCCACCTTCGCCTTGAACCACAAGGATATGGTGGCGGGCCTGCTGTTCCTGTCCCCGGCCACCCACCCCTGGCCCGGCGGCATCGAATGGTATTACCGCGTCACCAAGACGCCGGTGCTCGGTTGGTTGTTTGCCACACTCGTGGCGCCACCCATCGGCCTTGCCTCGATCGACAAGGCGACCAGATATGTTTTTGCACCCAATCCGCGCCCTGACAGCTATGTTGAAGACACAGCCGCCTACCTGGCGATCAGGCCCGCCGCCTTTCGCAACAACGCCATCGATATCGCCAATCTGCTCGATTACGTGAAGCGGGTTGCGCCGCGCTACAAGGAGATCAAGGCACCGACCGTGATCATCACCGGCGATGCCGACCGCGTCGTCCTGCCGGAAATCCACTCGCGGCAACTGCATCGCGACATCGCAGGCTCGACGCTTCTGCGCATCCACAATCTCGGCCACAAGCCGGACTACATCGTCACGGATCTCGCCATTGCCGCGATAGAATCGCTAGCGGGCAAGAAGCGTGACCTGAACGCATTCGCCGCACAGGCTGAGGCCGGGATCACGGTGGTAAACTAGCTTCTTTCAGCAGCTTAACAGCTAACGCGCCAGCCCCATGCAAGTTGGCGATTGCAACCTGCGGCCCCAATCCGGAGGTCCCATTCATGCAAATCGGCGGCATTGCCACAACCTATCCCGTCAGAACCACGGCGGCGACGGCCCCGGCTGGGGTGGCGGCCGATACGCAAAGCCTGCGGGACCGGGCGCTCGGCATGCTGAAAAGCACGGCAGAAACCGATGCCGACGACATGAAGGCGCGGTCGAGGCAAAAACTGGATGACGCCAAGAAGCAGCTAGAATATCTGCGCCGCTGGAATTTCGATCCGGAAACCCTGGCCCGGCAGGCAGGCCATCTGGCCCGCCAAGTCGGCGCTGCAGCCAAGGACTTTGCATCGGCCGTTTCAGCCGGATCGATCACAGGAGCCGGCACGACCAGCACGATGGAGGCTGCGGCAACGCTGGCCGGGCAGTCCGATGCGCAGACCGCTGGGACGACCGACAGCGCTGAAGACGACATGTCCTTCGCCCAGAAGGCCTACCAGGACACCATGAAGGATGCGGCGGAACAAAAGACCATCTCCGCCGCCGACCGCAAGACGCTTGAGGAATTCAAGGCCGTGGCGCAGGAGATCAAGGCCTTGCTCGAAGAAGCCCAGCGCCGCATGCGCGAGCAGAAGAATGCCGACCAGAATGCCATAAGCGAAGCGCAGAGGTCGGGAGAGAGCCTGAACCAGGCAATCGAACGCTTGAACGCCGCGTTCGGCGGCGGCGCTCCAGCTGGAGAACCGGGTGTGACAATCGCCATCCCCGTCAGCATCACCATCTGACCAGAGAAGCCAAAAAACAAAAAACCGCCGGATCGCTCCGGCGGTTTTTTCATGAACTTTAAGCTTGTCTCAGACGCCGCTGAGGCCGTCGGAGCCGATATAGGCGATACGCAGCATGTTGGTGGCGCCCGGCGTTCCAAGCGGAACGCCGGCCGAGATGATCACCCGGTCGCCCGGCTTGCCGAAGCCTTCGGTGGCAACGATGCGGCAGGCGCGGTTGACCATGTCGTCCAGATCGGTCGCATCGGACGTGACGACGCAGTGCAGGCCCCAGACGACGGAGAGACGGCGGGCCGTTTGGATAACCGGTGACAAGGCCAGGATCGGAACCTGCGGACGCTCGCGCGCAGTGCGCAGGCCGGTCGTGCCGGACGAGGTGTAACAGACGATGGCCGACAGCTTGAGCGTTTCGGCAATCTGGTGGGCAGCCAGCGAAATCGCATCGGCGCCGGTGGCTTCCGGGGGAGTGCGCTGGGCATAGATGATGCCCGGATAATGCGGGTCGGTTTCAATCTTGCTGGCAATCGAGGCCATGGTCGCCACCGATTCCACCGGATAATCACCCGAAGCCGATTCGGCCGACAGCATGATGGCGTCAGCGCCTTCGAACACGGCCGTCGCAACGTCGGAGACCTCGGCGCGGGTCGGGACCGGAGCCGAAATCATCGATTCCAGCATCTGCGTGGCGACGACGACCGGCTTGCCGGCGCGGCGGGCAGCCCGGATCAACTGCTTCTGCAGACCGGGAACGGCCTCAAGCGGCATTTCCACGCCGAGGTCGCCACGGGCAACCATCAGCGCATCGGACAGCTCGATGATTTCGTCGATCCGCTCGATCGCCTGCGGCTTTTCGATCTTCGACATCAGGCCGACGCGGCCGCGCGAGATCTTGCGGACTTCGGACAGATCTTCCGGACGCTGAATGAACGACAGGGCGACCCAATCGACATCCTCGGTTTCGAGCACGGCGTCGAGGTCGGCACGGTCTTTTTCGGTCAACGCACCGACACTCAGCAGCGTATCGGGAAGGCTGACACCCTTGCGGTCGGAAATCTTGGTACCGGCGATAACGGTGCAGACAATGCTCTTGCCGTCCGACTTGTCGGCGCGCAGATGCAGCTTGCCGTCATCGATCAGCAGGCGGTGGCCGGCCTTGACCGATTCCAGAATTTCCGGGTGCGGAAGGTAGACACGGGTGGCGTCGCCCGGCTCGTCCTTGTTGTCGAGGGTGAAGGTCTGGCCGGGAACCAGATCGACCTTGCCGGCGGCAAACTTGCCGACGCGCAGTTTCGGCCCCTGAAGGTCGGCGAGAATGCCGATCGGCCGGCCACAGCGCGCCTCGACATTGCGGATGCGCTTGATCAGCGTGCGCATCATATCGTGGCTGGCATGGCTCATGTTGATCCGGAAAAGATCAGCCCCCGCCTCGTGCAGCTTCTGGATCATCTCTTCTTCGCCCGATGCCGGTCCGAGCGTTGCGAGGATTTTGACTTTTCTATTCCGCTTCATCAGTTATGGCTTTCTTGAGTCCCTGGGGTGTCGGACAACTGAACCATCCAGCTTCCCTGACGCCCCGTGTCGTATTCCTTGAACCCGATCCGCTGAAAACCGCGCGCGAAACAGTCCTGCACGCCGGTTACTTTGAACTCGTTTTCGGCAACGCACATATTGACGTCGCCCGTCCAGCGTCCGCCGCGGGCCGCATCTTCAGCATAGAGATAATAGTATCGTGATTGCAGTTCGCCCTCGATCAGGGTGGCGCAGGTTGTCGCGGGGACCTGCCACCAGCCTTCGGTGATCCAGCCTTCCTTGGCACGGTAGCCGATAGCGACGCCGACCAGATTCTGCGTCCCATTGCAGACGCGAAACTCGGCGCGGGCTTCACTTGCGATCAACGCCGGCGAAAACGCGGTAAGAACGAAGAGGAGAATGGTGCTTAAGGACCAGTTCCGCAGAGTCAGCCTGGAAAAAGGATATCTGGACACGGTTTCCAATGGGTCTCCGTTGGGATTAGTCGAGGGACTTTCTTGCGACGGTAGGGCTTGAATGTCAACGCGACTCTAATCGATTACATCTGGCTTTTTGTTGACGCAAACATCGCAAATCCGCGACTGCCTTGCGATATACACCACAGCATGCCATCAAATTTTGTCAAGGATGAAACAAGTTGATACTGTATGCCCCAAACATCACCATTCGAAATCATTGAAGGCGACCCGTCGGCTGGACTGGTCATTCTTGCCGATCACGCCACAAACCGCCTGCCCCCGGAATACGACCGGCTCGGCCTTCCAGAAAGCGCTTTCGCGCGCCATATCGCCTATGACATCGGCGTCGAACCACTCGTGCGCCGGTTGGCCGCGCGGTTGAACGTTCCTGCCGTTCTCAGCTGCTTTTCGCGGCTGTTGATCGACCCCAACCGGGGCGAGGACGATCCGACGCTGATCATGAAGATTTCCGACGGTGCCATTGTTCCCGGCAACCATCCGATTACCGCGGAGGAATGGGAAAACCGCCTCAACTGTTTCCATCGCCCGTATCACCGCGCGGTTTCGCAAACCATCGCCGATGTCAGCGCAGCAAGCGGCAAGGCGCCGCTGGTGATTTCCATCCACTCCTATACCCCAGCCTGGAAGGGTGTACCCCGCCCCTGGCATGCTGCCGTTCTCTGGGACAGCGATCCGCGTGCGGTGACGCCGTTGATCGAAGCGCTTGAAGTCTCCGGCGAAATCCTTGTCGGCGACAATGAGCCCTATGACGGCGCCCTGCGTGGCGACACGATGTTTCGCCACTGCATGGAAACCGGCCTTGCCCACGCGCTGATCGAAGTGCGCCAGGACCTGATCGGCGATGATAGCGGCGTTGCCGAATGGGATGCCCGGCTTGGCCCGATCCTTGAAAATTTGAATGCCCGCCCCGAATTGCACGAAATCAGGCGTTATCCGTCGCGCACCGGACCCTATACGTTCTGACAGCTGAAAGAGACCGACGATGAGCGACCTGACACCACAACAACAGCTTGAATTCGAAGCCGCCGCCTTTCGCCGCCTGGTGTCCCACCTGCGCGAACGCGGCGACGTGCAAAACATCGACTTGATGAACCTGGCCGGGTTTTGCCGCAATTGCCTGTCCAACTGGTACCGTGATGCCGCCAATGCCGCAGGCGTCGATATGGACAAGGAAACATCCCGCGAGATCGTCTATGGCATGCCTTACGAGGAGTGGCGGGCGCTCAACCAGAAGGAGGCCACTGGCGAGCAGAAGGCGGCCTTTGAGGCGAGCAAGCCCAAGGAATAACGATCGAGGCAGTCCTCCCGGGCCGAAAATCAGCGCGGTGTTGCGCAATGTCACTTGACCTCGACCGCACTTCGCGGCAGGTCACAGCCTCACAAATCCAGTCCCACCTCATTGATATCCCCAACAAGGAGAACACCATGTCGGATGCCCACGGCGTCGCACGCGACCAGCTTCGTTCGTTCATCGAGCGCATCGAGCGGCTGGAAGAAGAAAAGAAGACCATCGCCGACGACATCAAGGATGTGTACGGCGAAGCAAAGGGCACCGGCTTCGACACGAAGATCCTGAAAAAGGTCATCGCGATCCGCAAGCAGGACAAGGACGAGCGCATGGAACAGGAAGCCATCCTCGACACCTATCTCGCAGCCCTCGGCATGATCGAAGCCCCGGACGCCGCATAAAGCAATCTCACCCAATCGAAACGGGTGGCAGGCTTTGAACGTTAAAAAGGCCGGTGTCGACCGGCCTTTATCATTCTGGAACGATGGCAAAATAGAGCAAAGAGAACCGCCTCAGGCAGCCGCTTCGCTGCCCTTCTCGCGTCGCGGCAGTTTCCAGCCCGGACGGATGAAATGGCAGGTATAGCCGTTCGGAATGCGCTCCAGGTAATCCTGGTGCTCGGGCTCGGCTTCCCAGAAATCACTGACAGCGTCCACTTCCGTCACCACTTTTCCCGGCCATAGTCCGGAGGCATCGACATCGGCAATGGTTTCCAAGGCAACCCGCTTCTGCGCGTCGTCGGTATAGTAGATCGCCGAACGATAGCTGGCGCCCGTATCATTGCCCTGGCGGTTGGCCGTCGATGGATCGTGGATCTGGAAGAAGAACTCCAGCAGATCACGATAGCTGATCCGCGCGGGATCGAAGGTGATTTCGATGGCTTCGGCGTGGTTGCCATGGTTGCGATAGGTCGCATTCGCGACGTCGCCGCCGGTATAACCGACCCGTGTCGAGATGACGCCGTCATAACGGCGGATCAGATCCTGCATGCCCCAGAAGCAGCCACCGGCCAATACTGCGCGTTCGGTTGTCATCAGATATCCTCCACCTGAGAGAGATAGTCACCATAGCCTTCCGGCTCCATCTTGTCGCGGGGGACAAAGCGGAGAGAGGCCGAGTTGATGCAATAGCGCAATCCGCCGCGGTCGCGCGGACCGTCGGTAAAGACATGCCCGAGATGGCTGTCACCGTGTTTCGAGCGGACCTCGGTCCGGGCCATTCCATGCGATACATCGCGCAACTCGGCAACATGGGCAGGCTCGATCGGCTTGGTAAAGCTTGGCCAGCCGCAACCGGATTCATATTTGTCGGATGACGCAAACAAGGGTTCGCCGGAGACGATATCGACATAGATGCCCGGCGCCTTGTTATCGTTATATTGCCCGGTGCCCGGCCGCTCCGTGCCGTTCTCCTGCGTGACGCGATACTGTTCCGCAGACAGTTTCGCAATCGCTTCCGGGGTCTTGCTGTACTTCGGCATTCGCACACTCCTTGTCCGTTTAAACGGGAACTCCTTCACGGCCTTCCATTTCCATGCGCCGCTGGCTGCAAACCAAACACATTCACAGCAGGATGGGAAACGTTCTCCGACGAAGGGAATGACGGTGATATAGGAAGGCAAAAGCGCTTTCGCCACGCCGTTCAACGCCAAAAGAGGCGCTCGAACGCCGTAAACGCACACTTTCATGTGATATCGTTGCGCGCCGCTACGGACAACAAAAAGCCCGCCGTCACCGGCGGGCCTTGTCGAGGTTCAATCTCAACAATCAGTTGGTGCTGAATTTCTTCACTTCGAGGAAGTTGACCGCGGTTCCACTGAACCGGGCGGTGTCGGCCGCCACGGCTTCATTGGAGAAGCCAGCCGAGTAGACCGTCGTCGGCGAAGCGCGCAGGGCCTTGCTGACAAAGCGCGGCGCTTTCACTGGCTTCGACAGAGTGGCCATGCGGCCGTTTGTCAACGCCCAGGAAGAGATGATCTGCTGGGTCAGCTTCGGCTCCGTGCGCACCGACGAGCGGGTCGCGGCATCGGCCTCCTGTTTCTTCGGACGCTTGCCCTTGGCAGGCGCTTCGGAATTGCCATCGAACGCATCGTCGAACACTGCATCGCGCGCGCTAGCAGCCGATTGCGGGACGAATGCAGCCATTTCGACCGGCTGTTCCTTCTGTGTCGGCTCCGCCAATGCGACGCGGGTCTGTGCCTCGGCTGCGGCTTCCACCGGCTTCTGCGCCAAGGCAACGGCCTGCGGCTGTACCCGTTCGGCGAACGACGGGACCGCGACATTGGCGTCTGCCACGGCCATCAGCGCTTCCTCGCCTGCCGGCCGCGCCCCGGGAACCGGGACAAATCCGAGCGCTGCCACGTCTTCAGGCAACACGGCCGCATTCGGGTCGGTCGAGGCCATCAGCATGTCGCTGCCGGCATCGCCATTGGCGCCACGCTTGCCGAGCATCTGAGGCACCGGAATCTTGTAGGCGGTCAGATCGGCATATTGACCTTCGGTGGTTGCAGCGGGTGCAGGCAGAGCGGCAGCCCAGGCTTCCTGTGTGGTTTCCTTGGTCGGCGCGACCAGGGCCGTCTGAATGCCGGCGTCGGCATCCTTGAAGGCCGGCCTTACGCCGGGAACGGGAGCAGCAACATCCTTCTGTTGCGCGGCTGGCTGCTGGACGGAATTCTCTACGCCCGGAAGGGCCTGTTCTGCAGCAGCGACTTGCGTGACTTTCGCCTTGGCGGCCGGCTGCTCGTCAGAGCCTTCAAGATCGGCACTGGCAATTGCGTTGGGTTCTTCATCCTCATCGCCGCCGCCGCCGCCGAAGAGCATGGCGAATAAGTTGCCCTTACGTTTGGTCGTTTCCTTGTCACCCGCCCCCTTGGTACCGCCACCGGCCACTTCGATGCCGCTGGCACCGACGCGCCGCTTGTAATCCGAGACGGCCAGCTCATAGCCCGGCAACGGCTTGCCGTCGGCCGGAACATGCAGGGTCTTGCCGTCCGGGAACAGCCGGACAAGTTCGTTGCGGGTCATGCGCGGCCAGGCGCGTACGCCGCCGACATCCATATGCACGAAAGGCGATCCGGAGGTCGGATAAAAGCCGACGCCGCCGACCTGGAACTTCATGCCGATTTCGCGCAGGGTCTTCAACTTGACGTCAGGCAGATAGAAATCCATCGCCTTGCCCAGCATGTGCTGGCTTTTCTTGGCGACACCCTTCGAGCGCGACCGCAGCATGCCGTTGGTGGCTGGCGAACGGTAGGCCGAAACCACGTGAATATAATCGCGCGAACCGCTCTTCTGGTAGACTTCCCAGACGAGGTCGAGAAGGCGGGGATCCATCTTCGTCGGTTCGTTGCGGCGCCAGTCGCGCAGGAAGCGGTTGATCTCCTGCAGGCCCTTGGCATCGTAACGGCCGTTGCGCTTGAAGGTGATCGACGCCTTTTCCTGGGTGTGAATGAAATAGAGCTTGAGCGTGCGCGTCTGGCCTGCTGCCTCGACAGGCGGCGCAAAGCCGGGCGTAACCATGGACGCGGCGATCAGAAGCGATGCGAGAACACGCGGCAGCTTGCCGGCAACCGCGGCGCAAAAGCGGGTGATCCCGGAGCCGCTAGGCTTCTTGAATCCGAACAAATTTTGCAAACTCAATCCCCGTCCGACGGACAACGCGTCCCGTGGCTGCTCAGATGACTGTCAATTGCGGTGACAGCATGGCAAATATGCCACAGTCATCGGTTATCCTTATAATATAGTGAATGGTTCACTAACAAGGTCTAAACGACAACAGCCAAATACGACGGATCGTTACGGATCGTTATCCCTGGTTTTAGGCGGCCTCGCTGAACGGATCGTCCGGATTGATGCCGTAATCCTTGAGTTTGCGATACAAAGTCGAGCGGCCAATGCCGAGCTTGCGGGCCACCTGGCTCATCTGGCCCCTGTAGAATTTCAGCGCAAACCGAATCAGTTCCTCTTCCACGTCGGCCAATTTCCGCACATTTCCACCGTCATCGACGCTTGCAATCGCGTTGTCGGAATGCTGATCGGGCGCTGCATTGCGCAGATCCGCCTTTTCGGCGGCGCTGAAATGCGGGTAGACGGGCGGCAGATAATTGGCGTCGGCAACTGTTCCCTTTGCCGGCCCGGTTTCTTCCCAGGTAAAGCCAGACTTCTCGGCGACGACATAGCCGGGAATCTGGGTTGCAATCTGCGGAAAATCCTTCACCGTCAATTCGGCACCCTCGGCCAGAACAACGGCCCGGAAGATGGCGTTTTCCAGCTGGCGGATATTGCCCGGCCAGTCATAGGCCGTCAGCAGCGCCATTGCCCCGCTCGACACCGAAAGCGGCGACGCCAGCCGCTGTTCCAGCGCGAACCGCTCAACGAAGGTCCGAACCAGAACCGGAATATCTTCCTTACGCCTGCGCAGTGCCGGCATGGCGATTGGAAACACGTTCAGCCGGTAATAGAGGTCTTCACGGAAGCGGCCTTCGCGCACCTCGTTGATCAGGTCCTTGTTGGTGGCCGAAATCAGCCGGACATTGACCTTCTGCGGATGGCGGGCACCGATCGTTTCGATCTCGCCCTGCTGCACAGCGCGCAACAGCTTTACCTGGACCTCAAGCGGCAGGTCGCCGATCTCGTCGAGGAACAGCGTGCCGCCGTCAGCATCGGCAAATTTGCCGGCGTGTTTTTCGGTGGCGCCGGTGAAGGAACCTTTTTCGTGGCCGAAGAGAATGCTCTCGACCAGATTGTGCGGGATGGCGCCGCAATTGACGGTAATGAACGGCTTGCTGGCACGCTCGCTGGCATGCTGGATGGCACGCGCGACCATTTCCTTGCCGACGCCGGATTCCCCTTCGAGCACGATCGGAATGTTGGACTGCGCGGCACGGCGCGCCAGATCCAGCACGCGGATCATCGCCGGGCTGGCCGAGACGATATCGTCGAACCCGACAGTACCGCTGCGCGACCGCTTTGGTGCGCGGCTGCTCTTGCTGTCGCGATGATCCATCTTGAGGGCGTTGGTGATGGCAACGGAAAGGCGCTCGGGCGACACCGGCTTGACGACGAAATCGAAGGCACCGGCCTGCATGGCCAGAACCACCGTCTCGATACCGCCCTGCCCCGTCTGCACGATGACGGGCGTTTCGATGCCGCGCTCGGCGATCGCTTCGAGAAAGCCGTGACCGTTCATTTCCGGCATCATCAGGTCTAGAAGAATGACGCTGATCAGCCCGCGCTTGCGCTCCAGCAGTTCCAGACCGCTGCGTCCGTTGTCGGCGAGATGGGCAATATGACCGAGCCGCTCGATCATGTTCGTCAGCAGCCGGCGCTGGACCGGATCGTCATCGATGACGAGAATTTGGGATGTCATGAAGGCCTCCTGCTTTCCGCGTAGAACCCGATCGCCACATCATGTGCCGTATCGTGAGAAGCATTCCTGTCAGAAAGGCCTGAAAATCCTCTTTTGAGAAATGCTTGCATTTTATCCATTGCCGACGTTAGGTCATGGCCCCATATCCGACCTCTGCTTCGCCGCCCGAATCCGGGCTTACTTCGACACAAAGAGTGACCGCCAATGCACCATCTTTCTGCCTTCCAGACATCGTCGCGCATCGTCCTGGCCGCATCGGCGGGCAGCGCGCATTCGGCGGAATTGGGCGAGCTGCCGTCCTGGAAGCTGGAAGATCTCTACCCCTCGGCAAACTCGCCCGAATATCTCGGCGACTTGGAAAAGGCTGACACGCTGTCCAAGGCCTTCGAGGCCAAATGGAAGGGCAAGCTGGCCAATGCGGCGACGCTTGCCGGTGACCAGGGCATCGGCGCTGCCGTGCGCGAATACGAAGTGCTCGAAGATTTGATGGGCAAGATCGGCTCCTTCGCCGGCCTGACCTATTTCTCCGATACGTCCAATCCGGCCAACGGCAAGCTCTATGGCGATGCCCAGGCCAAGCTCACCAACATGGCGAGCCACCTCCTGTTCTTCGCGCTGGAACTGAACCGGATCGACGACGCCGTCATCGATGCGGCACTGGAAAACGACACGCTGGCAGCCCACTACAAGCCTTGGCTCGTCGATCTGCGCATGGACAAGCCCTACCAGCTCGACGACAAAATCGAGCAGCTGTTCCTTGAAAAGTCGATGACGGGCGCCAGCGCCTTCAACCGGTTGTTCGACGAAACCATGGCGGCGCTGACCTTCGAGGTCGATGGCGAGACACTGCCGCTCGAAGTGACACTCAGCATGCTGCAGGAGGCCGATCCGGCCATCCGCAAGAAAGCGGCGCAGGCGCTGACGAAAACCTTCAAGGACAATATCCGCACCTTTACGCTGATCACCAACACCCTCGCCAAGGACAAGGAAATCTCCGACCGCTGGCGCGGCTTTACCGACATCGCCGACAGCCGCCATCTGGCCAACCGTGTCGAACGAGACGTGGTCGATGCGCTGGCCGCTGCCGTGAAGGACGCCTATCCGCGCCTGTCGCACCGCTATTATGCGATGAAGGCAAAATGGCTCGGCATGGAACAGATGGAATTCTGGGATCGCAACGCGCCGCTGCCGGAATCGCCGACGACGCTGATCTCCTGGAGCGAAGCCAAGGAAACCGTGCTGTCGGCCTATGCCGGCTTCGAGCCTGAAATGGCCGATATCGCCCGCCGCTTCTTCGATGGCGGCTGGATCGATGCGCCGGTTCGTCCCGGCAAGGCGCCGGGCGCTTTTGCGCACCCGACCGTGCCTTCGGCCCACCCTTACGTGCTGGTCAACTATATGGGCAAGCCGCGCGACGTGATGACGCTCGCTCACGAGCTTGGCCATGGCGTGCATCAGGTCCTGGCCGGTGGCCAGGGCGCGCTGATGGCCTCGACGCCGCTGACGCTGGCCGAAACCGCCTCCGTCTTCGGCGAAATGCTGACGTTCCGCGCCCTTCTGGACAAGACGAAGGACAAGCGCGAACGCAAGGCCATGCTCGCCCAGAAGGTCGAGGACATGATCAACACCGTCGTGCGCCAGATCGCCTTCTACGAATTCGAGCGCAAGGTCCACACCGCCCGCAAGAACGGTGAACTGACCGCCGACGATATCGGCCAGCTCTGGCTGTCGGTGCAGGAAGAGAGCCTTGGCCCCGCCATCCGGATTTCAGAGGGCTACGAGACCTATTGGGCCTACATCCCCCACTTCATCCATTCGCCGTTCTACGTCTACGCCTATGCCTTCGGCGATTGCCTGGTGAATTCGCTCTATGCCGTCTACCAGAAGGCCGAAACCGGCTTCCAGCAGAAGTATTTCGAGCTCCTGAAGGCCGGCGGCACCAAGCATCACTCCGAACTGCTCGCGCCTTTCGGGCTGGACGCCACCGATCCGTCGTTCTGGGCACAGGGCCTGTCGATGCTGGAAGGGCTGATCGACGAGTTGGAAGTGCTTGATAGACAGGCGTAAGTCTTGAGCAGGAACGGACGATGACAGCGTGCTTTGCGGATACCGGCGTGGATCCTCGGGTCAGGTCCGAGGATAACGAGCTGCGGGCGCGGCTGGCTGCAAAACCGCTTCTACTCTGCGGTCGGCAAACCCATTTCCGGCGGCAACTCCATTCTCCGTCATCCTCCGGCTCGACCCGAGGATCCATGCGGACACAAGCGTGAGCAGCATGACCGGCACCGGCCCCTATGTCCTTTTCAGGGACGACAGCGAAGACAGGACGACTGTGTTTGCCGAGCCGCTGCGCGTGATCACCGCCCATACGAAGGCGGAATTCTGGCAAGGCCTGAAGGACATCGAAGCCGCCCACAAGGCCGGAAAATGGCTGGCCGGATTCATGAGCTACGAGGCGGGCCACCTGTTCGAGCAGAAACTCGCCCCTTTTGCAGAGGAAAACCGCCGCACGCCGCTGATGGCGTTCGGCGTGTTCGATGGTCCCGCTGAACGGCATGCACTGGCAGAGCCGCAGCGCCGCATCGAAAACGCACCGTTCATCACCGAGCCCCGCGCCAGCTGGAATTTCGACACCTACAAACAACGCTTCGACCGGCTGCATCAGCACCTGCGGCAGGGCGATTGTTACCAGGCCAACCTGACCATGCAGATCAACGCCCGCTGGAAAGGCGATCCGCTGGCCGCTTTCTGGTCGCTGATCGAGCGGCAGCCGGTGAAATACGGCGCGCTGGTTTCGCTCGGTGGCCCTATTCTTTTGTCGCGCTCGCCCGAACTGTTCTTCCGGGTCGACAAGGACGGCTGGATCGAGACGCATCCGATGAAGGGCACGGCACGGCGCGGCGCAACGCCTGCGGAAGATCAGGACCTGATCCGCGAAATGCGCGAGGACCCAAAATCCCAGGCCGAAAACCGCATGATCGTCGATCTCTTGCGCAACGACATTTCCCGCATAACCGAGGTTGGTACGCTCGATGTGCCGAAATTGTTCGACATCGAGACCTATCCGACCGTCCACCAGATGGTCAGCCATGTGCGCGCAAAGCTGCTGCCCGATATCGGTATCACCCAGATTTTCGAAGCGCTGTTTCCCTGCGGCTCGGTGACCGGAGCGCCAAAAATGCGGGCGATGGAAATCCTGCACGATCTTGAAGACGGTCCACGCGATGCCTATTGCGGCTCGATCGGCTTCATCGCCCCGGATGGGACGATGCGCTTCAACGTCGCCATCCGCACGCTGTCGCTGTTTCCGGACGGCGAGGCCATCTTCAATGTCGGCGGCGGCATCGTTTTTGATTCGACTGCCGAAGCCGAATATGAGGAATGCCTGCTCAAAGCCCGCTTCGCCGTCGGCGACGCCTGGATCGATCGATGAGCGATTTCTCGCTGATCGAAACCATGCGATGGGAGCCGGAAACCGGCATCGTCCGCCTGCGGCTGCATCTCGCCCGGCTGAAGCGCTCGGCAGGGCGGCTGGGGTTTTTAGGAGCGGACAAGGCGGCGGAAAAGCTGGCCGAAGTGCTTGGGGAAATTTTACCCCCCTCTGCCCTGTCGGGCATCTCCCCCTCAAGGGGGGAGATTACAGAAAGCCAATCCCGTCTGAGAGGTGACTCCGATTTGATCTCCCCCCTTGAGGGGGAGATGTCGGCCATGCCGACAGAGGGGGGTAACCCCATAAAGATAGCAGCCGGTATCCCTGCCCTTCGCGTCCGCCTGACCCTCAGCCCCACCGGCGGGATCGCCATCACCACCGCGCCGTTCTCCCCGCTACCGGCGGATACCGTCTGGCGCGTCGCAATCGCTTCCGCCCGGCTTGATTCCACTAACAAGCTGCTGCGCCACAAGACCACCCGCCGCGACATCTACGAGACAGCCCGCGCCGAATATCCGGCGGCGGACGCCGACGAGGTCCTGCTCCTCAACGAGAAGGACGAGCCCTGCGAGGGCACGATCACCTCGATCTTTCTCGATGACGGCTCCGACGCCCTGAAAACACCGCCGATTTCCTGCGGCCTGCTGGCCGGCGTGTTGCGCACCGAACTGATCTGCGCACGCCGCGCCCGCATCCAGCACCTGTCACTGGCCGACCTGCAAACCGGCACGCTCTATATGGGCAATTCGCTGCGCGGGCTGATCCGCGCGACACTCTTAACGGGGACCTGACCATGTTCATCCTGTCGCTGACCTACACGGCCGAATTGTCCGAGGTGGACCGCCATATCGCGCCGCATATGGATTGGGTGAAGGATGGCTATGACAGAGGCGTCTTTCTCGCATCGGGACGGAAGAACCCGCGCACCGGTGGAGTGATTTTCGCACGCGGCACAAGGGCTGAAATCGAGGCGCTTGTCGCGGCAGACCCGTTCACCATCCACGCTGTTGCCGATTACGACATCACCGAGGTCGCGGTGACCCGCACCGCCCCCGGCCTTGAAGCACTGGCGCAGTAGGTCAGCGGGCTCCGACCGCCATCCGGTCGCGGCCGGAATGCTTGGCATCGTAAAGGGCGGCGTCGGCGCGGGAATAGATTTCCTTTGCCGTCTCGCCCGGCTGCAAGGCCGCGATACCGGCTGAGCAGGTATAGGAAAACAGCGGCGCCGAGAGCAGCGGGCGGGCCGTTCGCACCGTTTCCAGCACCCGGGCGACGATCCATTCGCCTTCGGCCAGCGTCGTCTCCGGAAAGATCAGCATGAATTCCTCGCCGCCGATGCGGCCGAAACAATCGTGCCGCCGAACGATCGGGTGGACCCGGCGGGCGAAATCCAACAGAATCTCGTCGCCGGTCTGGTGGCCATAGAGATCGTTGATGCCCTTGAAGAAATCGATATCGAGAATGGAAATACAGCCGTTGACAGGCCCTCCCGCCGGCTGGCTGCGGATCATCGCCTCGAGCTGGGCCATCATGTAGCGGCGGTTGGAGATACCGGTCAGCTCGTCGGTCTGCGATGCCTTCAGCGCGAAGTCGCGATCCTGCCGCAGGGTGCGTTCGTCGGCGCGCAGATGGGTGATATCATTGGCGATGCACAGCATCCAGCCGCTGCGATTGACGGTCTCGGTCATCCAGAGCCAGCGGCCATCGACCAGATCGGTCTCGAAGGCCCTGAACGGCACCTTGCCGCGCCGCGACTGTGCGGAGACGACCCATGCCTCGAAATCCGGCACGCTGATGACGGTGCCATGGCCAAGCGCATGATTGCGCCGCATCAAATCCGGCCAGAGCGGCGTCTCCGTATCATTGAGCGCGAAGGCTGCGCGAAAAGCCCGGTTGGCATAACGCAGGCGATCCTTTTGATCGTACAGCGCGATAAAGGCTTCGGTATCATCCCGCAGTGACGCCAGTCTCGCCTGTAGGTCATCCATCGCACAGATTCCGTATCACCGCATTCATGGTAGCAGCCATATCGTTTACCATGCCAGAATAATGCGGATTGTGAGGCTTCCCCCCGGTAAGCAATTCTTATGCTTGATGAAATCTTTCCATATGCTTCGGAGTGAGACAAAGGTTGCTACCGAAACCGATATCAACATGACGTTTTGTAGCCACGCGACAAGGGATGACACCCAAGCCAAAAACGCGAAAAGCCCCACCGATTCGCAATCGGCAGGGCTTTGATGGGAAAGGACAAGCCTACTCGGCGGCGGCAGCCGGTTTCAGCACGCCGCGGCGGATCTGGTCGGCCTCGATCGATTCGAACAGGGCGCGGAAATTCCCCTCGCCGAACCCTTCATCGCCCTTGCGCTGGATGAACTCGAAGAAGATCGGCCCGATCACGGTTTTCGAGAATATCTGCAGCAGGATGCGGGTCATGCCGCCATCGACCACGCCCTCGCCGTCGATCAGGATACCGTGCTGCTTCATCCGTTCGATCGGTTCGTCATGGCCGTTCACGCGGGCATGCGAGAGATCGTAGTAGGTTTCGGGCGGCCCCGGCATGAACTTCAGGTCATTGGCGGCCAGCTTGTCGGTCGCCTCGTAGATGCCATCCGTGCCAACGGCGATATGCTGGATGCCCTCGCCCTTGTACTTGCGCAGATATTCCTCGATCTGGCTGGTATCGTCCTTGGACTCGTTCAGCGGAATGCGAATCTTGCCGCAGGCCGAGGTGATCGCCCGGCTCGTCAACCCGGTGATGCGGCCATCGATGTTGAAGAAATGGATCTGCTTGAAGCCGAACAATTCGCGGTAGAAATCCCACCACGTGTCCATGTTGCCGCGATAGACATTATGGGTGAGGTGATCGAGATAATAGAAGCCGACGCCCTGAGGCTTCGGATCGCGCGCGCCCACCCACTCGAATTCGGCCGCGTAGGGCGAACCTTTCTGGCCGTAAGTATCGATGAAATAGAGCAGCGATCCACCGATGCCGACAATGGCGGGAACGTTGAGCGCCTTGTCCGTGCCTTCATAGGGTGTCGCACCCTTGGAAACCGCGTGATCGAATGCGTGTTTCGCGTTGGAGACGCGCCAGGCCATCGACGGCGCGCAGGGACCGTGATCCTCGACGAAACGCATCGCGTGGCTGCCGGGCTCGGCATTCAGAATGTAATTGATATCGCCCTGGCGCCAGACGCTGATGTCCTTGGTGCGATGCGTGGCAACGCAGGAATAGCCCATGCGGGCGAAGAGTTCGCGCAGCTTTTCCGGCTCGGGATGGGCAAATTCGACGAATTCGAAACCATCGGTACCGGCGGGATTGTCGTTGGTGATGCCGGTCGGTGCCGTATCATGCGGGAAGGGGCCCATCGTTCTCTCCTCTGAACGTCCTAATTTAAGGCCATAATGACGGAAACGTCGTGCATTGTGCTTGCATTCTTGCACGTTTTGGCAAAATCTACGCACGGATCATGCGAAATTTGGAGGATTGACGCACAGATGGAACAGCTTGACGGATACGACCTGAAGATCCTCTCCGAACTGCAATGCGATGGCCGCCTGACCAATAACGAACTCTCGGAACGGATCGCTTTATCGCCCTCGCAATGCTCGCGGCGGCGGGCGCGGCTGGAGACGGAAGGGTTCATCCAGACCTACCGGGCGATGCTCGACCGCGGCCGGTTGGGGCTTGATCTGCTGATCGTTATTGCCGTGACGCTGGCAACCCACAACCGTGACAATGCCAAGCGTTTTGCAGCACTGATCGCCGACCTGCCGGAGGTGCTCGAATGTTATGCGCTGACCGGCGAGATGGACTATCACCTGAAGGTCGTGACGCCGGACCTGGCCGGTCTTGCCCATTTCGTCAACGATGTGCTCCTGCCGCATGACAGCGTGCAGCATGTCAAGACATCGATTGTGCTGGCGACGCTGAAGGATTTTGAAGGACTGCCGGTACGCCAACGCGGCAAAACGTAAATTTTAGCCGCCTCGTTTGGCCATGGCCGTTTCGACGGCGGTCAATCCCGATGACAGGGCCTGCAACCCCTCGCGGCCCACCAGTTCGGACAATTCCGCCGAATAGTCTCGCGCCAGCCGCGTCAGGTCCCGGTACGCCTTTGCCCCGGCTGCGGTCAGCTCAAGATGTTCGGCCCGGCGGTCGTCCTCGTCCTGCGTCCGCTTCAGCCAGCGGCGCTCCTCCAGCGCAAACACGGCGCGGCTGACCTTGGTCTTGTGCATGGTCGAATGGATGCCGACCTCCGTTGCCGTCATCCGGCCCGAGCTGCCCAAGGCCGCCAGCGTCCGCCATTCCGGCCGTGTCAGCCCATATTCCGCCTTGTAGGCCGCAGCAAAGCGCAGGGCGATGAATTCCGCCGCGCGATTGAGACGGAACGGCAGGAACTGCTCAAGATCGAAATCGCCGATGATTTTCCGGGAGTTCATGGCTTCCTTGATAGTTACAAAATAGACAGTTACATTTGTAACCATATACATGGAGGAGGATCAAGCCATGCTGGAAAAAACCCGGACGGCTACCGTCGATGCGCTGGCCAACAGCCCGCAATACATGCCCGGCTTCGGCAACGACTTCGAGACCGAGTCCCTCCCCGGCGCGCTGCCGCAAGGCCAGAACAGCCCGCAGAAATGCAATTACGGCCTTTATGCCGAGCAGCTGTCCGGCTCGCCCTTCACGGCACCGCGCGGCACCAACGAGCGCTCGTGGCTCTACCGCATCCGCCCGAGCGTGCGCCACACGCGGCGCTTTTCCAATGCCAGCTACCCCTTCTGGAAATCGGCGCCGTGCCTCGACGATCATTCCCTGCCGCTCGGCCAATTGCGCTGGAACCCGATCCCGGAACCCACCGAAAAACTCAACTTCCTCGCCGGCATCCGCACCATGACGGCCGCTGGCGACGTCATGACCCAGGTCGGCATGGCCGCCCACGCCTATATCTTCAACGACGACATGATCGACGACTATTTCTTCAATGCCGATGGCGAACTGCTGGTCGTGCCACAGCTCGGCACCATCCGGGTGTTCACCGAAATGGGCATCATCGACGTGGAGCCATCAGAGATCTGCCTGATCCCGCGCGGCATGATGTTCAAGGTCTCGCGGCTTGGCGAAGGCTCCACGTGGCGCGGTTACATCTGCGAGAACTACGGTGCCAAGTTCACCCTGCCGGATCGCGGCCCGATCGGCGCCAATTGCCTGGCCAATCCGCGCGACTTCAAGACGCCCGTGGCCGCCTACGAAGACAAGGAAACGCCGTGCCGGGTGCATGTGAAATGGTGCGGCAAGTTCTACGTTACCGAGATCGGCCATTCGCCGCTCGACGTCATCGCCTGGCACGGCAATTACGCACCTTTCAAATACGACCTGCGCACTTTCTCCCCGGTCGGCGCCATCCTGTTCGACCATCCGGACCCGTCGATCTTCACTGTGCTGACCGCACCGACGGAAGAGGCAGGCACCGCCAATGTCGATTTCGTCATCTTCCCGCCACGCTGGCTGGTCGCCGAGCACACATTCCGCCCGCCATGGTATCACCGCAATATCATGAGCGAATTCATGGGCCTAATCCACGGCCAGTATGACGCCAAGGAAGAGGGCTTCGTGCCCGGTGGCATGAGCCTGCACAACATGATGCTGCCGCACGGACCGGATGCGCCGGGCTTCGAGAAAGCCTCCAACACCGAACTCAAGCCGGTGAAGCTCGATCATACCATGGCCTTCATGTTCGAGACCCGCTACCCGCAGCAGCTGACCCGCTACGCCGCCGAACTCGAAACGCTGCAGGACAATTATCTCGAATGCTGGGACGCACTCGACCGTAAATTCGACGGCACGCCGGGTATCAAGTGAGCTAGCCAGTAATAACGGCCCCTCAGCCGGGCTGCCGGCCACCCTTCTCCTCGTAAACGGGGAGAAAGGACAAGCGGCAAACCCTCACCCTAACCCTCTCCCCGCCTGCGGGGAGAGGGTTAGGGTGAGGGGCAACGCAGCAAATAGATAAAACAACGGAAACCAAAATCATGAAGCTTGCCACTCTCAAGGACTCCACCCGCGACGGCCGTCTGGTTGTCGTCTCGCGTGATTTGACCCGTTGTTCCGAGGTCGGCCATATCGCCCGCACGCTGCAGGCGGCGCTGGACGACTGGGCCTATGTCGGCCCGCGCCTCGACGAGGTGGCGGAAGGGCTGGAAACCGGCGCGCAACCCTCCATGCGATTTCATGAAAGCGACGCCGCCTCTCCCCTGCCGCGCGCCTTCCAATGGGCGGACGGCTCGGCCTATGTCAATCACGTCGAACTGGTGCGCAAGGCCCGCAACGCCGAGATGCCGGCAACGTTTTGGACGGAGCCCTTGATGTACCAGGGCGGTTCGGATGCGTTCCTCGGTCCCCGCGACCCGATCGTCATGGCAGACGAGGCTTACGGCATCGACATGGAAGCCGAGATCGCCGTCATCGTCGATGACGTGCCGATGGCAGCGACAGTCGAGGACGCGCGGGCCGCGATCCGTCTGATCCTGCTGGTCAACGACGTCTCGTTGCGCGGCTTGATCCCGGCGGAACTCGCCAAGGGTTTCGGCTTCTTCCAGTCCAAACCGTCTTCGGCCTTCTCGCCTGTCACGGTAACGCCGGAAGAGCTCGGCGATGCCTGGGATGGCGGCAAGCTGCACCTGCCGCTGCTCGTCGATCTCAACGGAAAACCCTTCGGCCGCGCCAATGCGGGCATCGACATGACCTTCGATTTCGGCCAGCTCATTGCCCATGCCGCAAAAACCCGGCCGCTCTCAGCCGGCACCATCATCGGCTCCGGCACCGTCTCCAACAAGCTCGACGGCGGCCCGGGCAAGCCGGTCTCCGAAGGTGGCGTCGGTTATTCCTGCATTGCGGAAATCCGCACCATCGAAACCATCGAGAAAGGTACGCCGACGACGCCGTTCATGCATTTCGGCGATACCGTCCGCATCGAGATGAAGGACAAGGCGGGCCATTCGATCTTCGGCGCGATCGAGCAGACCGTGACGAAATATGAACCCCGCTGAGGTAGTCCCGATGACCACAACAGTTCTGTTCGACTACTGGCGCTCGTCGGCCAGCTACCGGGTGCGGATCGCGCTTAACATGCTGGCGATCCCCTATAGTGCTTCGCCCGTCGATCTCCTGAGCGGCCAGCACAAGCAGCCGGAGCATCTCGCCCGCAATCCGCAGGGTCTGGTCCCGGCCCTGTGGATCGACGGCCATATGCTGACCCAATCGCTTGCCATCATCGAGTATCTTTCGGAGACGCGTCAGAATACCAGCCTGCTGCCCAGCGATCCGCTCGGGCGCCAGCGTGTCAGGACGCTGTCCTATGCCATTGCCATGGATATCCATCCGACCTGCAATCTGGGCGTCGTCTTACACGTCATGCAGCAGGCGAGCGATCCGGAGGCGGCGCGCTCCGCCTGGATGCGCAAGTTCATTGGCGAAGGTCTTCAAGCCTTCGAACGCCTGCTCGACAATCCGGCGACCGGCGACTTCTGCCATGGCGACACGCCAAGCATGGCCGATCTCTGCCTCGTGCCGCAGATTTATAATGCCCGGCGCTGGAACGTCGATTTGACTGTCTGCCCACGCGCGGTGGCCATTGCCGACAAATGCGCCGCACTCCCCGCCCTTGTGGCAGCCCATCCAGATCAGGCCGCACCAAAATAGCTCAAATGCCTATCGGGCTGCTTTTCGCCGGAAGACGTTTTTGTCATAAGTGACGCCTTGGCCGGTGACGGCCATCTTCGCAACCAAACGCAGACTTCACCATGGATCAGGACTTCCTCATCGATGGCCCGGCAGACGCGGCCGTCACCATCCTGCTTGCCCACGGCGCCGGGGCGCCGATGGATTCCGCCTCGATGAATTCAGCCACTGCAGCACTTGTCGCCGTAGGATTTCGTGTCGCCCGCTTCGAGTTCGGCTACATGGCCGCCCGGCGCAGCTCCGAAACCCGCAAACCACCGCCAAAGGCAGAAAAGCTGATCCCCGAATACATGGCGGCCGTCGCCCGGCTCGGCGCCAGCGGACCGCTGATCATCGGCGGCAAGTCGATGGGTGGCCGCGTTGCCAGCATGGTCGCCGATGACCTTTTGTCGCAGGACGCGATCGCCGGCCTGCTCTGTCTCGGCTATCCGTTCCATCCACCCGGCAAGCCTGAAAACCTGCGCACCCAACATCTCGCCGGGTTGAAAACGCCGACGCTGATCTGCCAGGGCACCCGCGACGAATTCGGAACGCGCGAGGAGGTTGCAGGCTACGCACTATCAGGCAACATCCGCATCCTCTGGCTGGAAGACGGCGATCACGACCTGAAACCGCGCAAGACGGTCTCCGGTTTCTCGGCTGCCGGCCACATGAAGAGCATGGCCGGGACGATGATGGCCTGGTCGCAGGAAATAACACAGACGGTCTGAGAACGGCCTCCCCTGCCATCCACAAACCCGTCATCGGCCGCATGCTAGAAACCAGCCCAGTTGCGGCGCCGCTCTTTATTGTGACAGAAATCTGTGCTCTAGGGCCTTTCAACCAGAGGGCAGGCACGGTATGCCCTCCATATCCAGACGAACCCGTCCGCAGGAGACACGCGAAATGGCAGAAACAACCTACCCGATTCACGGCGAAATCACCGGTCCGATCGTGATGATCGGCTTTGGCTCCATCGGCCGCGGCACCCTGCCCCTGATCGAGCGCCACTTCAAATTCGACAAGAGCCGGATGGTTGTCATCGACCCGCGCGAAGACGCAGGCGACATGGAAATCCTTGCCAAGCATGGCGTTCGCCACATCAAGGAATATGTCACCAAGGACAACTACAAGGACCTTCTGAAGCCGCTTCTCACCGAAGGCGGCGGCCAGGGCTTCTGCGTCAACCTGTCGGTCGATACCGGCTCGGTTGACCTGATGAAACTCTGCCGCAAGCTCGACGTTCTCTACATCGACACGGTTATCGAGCCTTGGCTCGGCTTCTATTTCGACAAGAACATGAAGAATGCCGACCGCACCAACTATGCGCTGCGCGAAACGCTGCGCAAGGAAAAGGCCAAGAACCCGGGCGGCGCAACCGCCGTGTCCACCTGCGGTGCAAACCCGGGCATGGTCTCCTGGTTCGTCAAGCAGGCGCTGGTAAACCTTGCCAACGATCTCGACATCAAGTTCGAAGAGCCGGACCAGCATGACCGCGAAGGTTGGGCCAAGCTGATGAAGAAGACCGGCGTCAAGGGCATCCATATTGCCGAACGCGATACGCAGCTGACCAAGAACCCGAAGCCGCTAAACGTCTTCTGGAACACCTGGTCGGTCGAAGGCTTCATTTCCGAAGGCCTGCAGCCGGCCGAACTCGGCTGGGGCACTCACGAAAACTGGATGCCGAAGAACGCCAAGAAGCACAAGAAGGGCAACAAGGCCGCCATCTACCTGGAACAGCCGGGCGCCAACACCCGCGTCCGCACCTGGTGCCCGACGCCGGGCCCGCAGTACGGCTTCCTCGTCACCCACAATGAATCGATCTCGATCGCCGACTATTTCACGGTGAAGGACAAGGACGGCGACGTCACGTTCCGCCCAACCTGCCACTATGCCTATCACCCGGCCAATGACGCGGTTCTGTCGCTGCACGAAATGTTCGGCAATGGCGGCAATGCGCAGCCGGTTCACCACGTGCTCGACGAACACGAACTGGTCGACGGCATCGATGAACTCGGCGTCCTGCTCTACGGCCACGACAAGAACGCCTACTGGTATGGCTCGCGCCTGTCGCTGGAAGAAACCCGCCGCATCGCACCCTATCAGAATGCCACTGGCCTGCAGGTGACGTCCGCTGTTCTCTCCGGCATGGTCTGGGCTCTTGAAAACCCGACCGCCGGCATCGTCGAAGCCGACGAGATCGACTACAAGCGTTGCCTGGAAGTACAGACGCCGTATCTTGGCCCGGTCGAAGGACACTACACCGACTGGACCCCGCTCGACGGCCGTCCGGGCCTGTTCCCGGAAGAGCTCGACACCAAGGATCCGTGGCAGTTCAAGAACATTCTCGTTCGCTGAACCGACTGATTACGCTGGAATATTTAACGCCCGGGGAACGATCTCCGGGCGTTTTTCGTTATGGATCGAATAATACCTGCCGTGCCGGCGCCTCACTCTTGCTTTCAACTCCTGATCGCGGCATGGTTTTTTCAATCGAAAGACAGCTTTCCGCGCAGCCTCCGGGAGACCCATATGAAGCCGATCGCCATCCTGACAGTCCTGTCCGCCGCAGCTCTGGCCTCCTGCCAAGGCGGGGGACAAGTGCGGGAACTGCCGCAAAACCGCCAGATGGCGCCAGTTGGCGTCGAAGGCGCATGGGTCGATCCGAACGGAATCGTTTCGACATTCTCGGCAGGAACCTTCACCACCCGAACCACGGATACCAATCAGGTTCTGGCCTCTGGAAACTACGTCAATCTGTCGCCGAAGCTGGTCGAGATCAACATGACCTCGATGGTTCGCAAAACTCAGTCCAAGGTCAATTGCGCCATGGTGACGATGTCGCAGCTCAACTGCACCACGGATTCCGGCGCGCAGTTCTCGCTGTCCCGCAAGGTCTGATCAAAACTCAGGTCGCATTTTCGCGATCACGGCTATCAAAACCCTTCGGGCCTGGCGTCCGGAGGGTTTTCCTTTTCAGGGGCCACCAATCTGCACAGACCCTAAAAAAGCCCGCCACCGTCTCGGATGTCTCCGCATGACCGAGAAACACGCGCCGGAAGCCAAAGGCGGTTTTCGTCTGGCGCCTTCGATTTTAACCTTGCCGGAAGGCCTCGCGGGGATAGATCGATTTAATGCTTGATGTCGTTGCAACCAAATGAAACCATCGGTTCCGACCCAAGTGTCACAGCAGTGCTCTATTATGCTGACGACAAACACCAGGAACAGGAGACATCCATGATCAGACATTTGCGAACCGGGCTGATGACAGCCTCGATCCTTGCGCTTTCGTCCGGTGCCGCCTTCGCCGATTATGAATTGAACATCCTGCATATCAACGATTTCCACTCGCGCATCGAATCGATCAACAAGTACGATTCCACTTGCTCGACTGAGGAAGAAGGCAAGAGCGAGTGCTTCGGCGGCGTCGCACGGCTGAAAGTCGCCATCGATCAGAAGCGCCAGGAATTGACCGGCAAGAACGTCCTGCTGCTGAACGGTGGGGATAACTTCCAGGGATCGCTGTTTTTCACCACTTACAAGGGTGCTGCGGAGGCGGAGTTTCTCAACCTGATGAAGTTCGACGCCATGACCGTCGGCAATCACGAATTCGACGAAGGCGAGGACGGCCTTATCACCTTCCTCGACAAGGCCACCTTCCCGGTTCTCTCTTCCAACGTGCTTGCCGGCTACAAGTCCAAGCTCCTCGACCGCATCAAGCCCTCGCTGGTGCTGGAAGTCGGCGGCCAGAAGATCGGCATCGTCGGCGCGGTCACCAATGACACCACTGAAATCTCCTCGCCGGGCGACAATGTGCTGATCGGGCTCGATGTCGATACGATCACCACCGCCGTCCAGGACCTGAAGAAGCAGGGCGTCGACAAGATCATCGCGCTCACTCACGTCGGCTATCCGCGCGATCTCGCCGTCATTGCCAAGATCCCGGATGTCGATGTCGTTGTCGGCGGCCATTCGCACAGCCTGTTGTCCAACACCGACGAGAAGGCCGAAGGCCCCTATCCGACGATGGTCGACAATCCCGGCGGCTACAAGGTTCCGGTTGTCCAGGCCGGTTCCTACAGCAAGTATCTCGGCGATCTCGTCGTCAATTTCGACGATAACGGCGTCGTCAAATCCGCCAAGGGCGATCCGATCCTGATCGATTCCAAGTTCAAGCCCGACGAAGCGGTGCTTGCCCGCGTCAAGGAAATGGCCAAGCCGATCGAGGAGCTGAAAGCCAAGATCATCGGCAAGACGGAAGCGGCGATCGACGGCACCCGTGAATCCTGCCGTGCCAAGGAGTGCGAGATGGGCGACCTCGTGGCCGATGCCATGCTCGACCGCGTCAAAGGCCAGGGCGTGACCATCGCCATCACCAATGGTGGCGGCTTGCGCGCCTCGATCGATGCGGGCGACGTTTCCATGAGCGAGGCGATTACCGTTCTGCCGTTCCAGAACACCGTTGCGACCTTCCAGATCAAGGGCGCCGACATCAGCGCCGCGCTGGAAAACGGCCTCAGCCAGCTTGAGGAAGCCGGTGGCCGCTTTCCGCAGGTGGCCGGCATGAAGTTCTCCTTCGACAAATCCCGCCCCGTCGGCAGCCGGCTCTCCGTCGTCGAGGTCAAGGAAGGCGAAGCCTATGTGCCGCTCGATGCGGCCAAGACCTACAATGTCGTTACCAACAACTTCATGCGCAATGGCGGCGATGGCTACAGCGTCTTCAAGACCAAGGCCGAAAATGCCTATGATTACGGCCCTGGGCTGGAGACGGTCCTTGCCGACTACCTGACGGCCAACAATCCCTACAAACCCAAGACTGACGGCCGCATCACCGAAATCGCCCCTGCGACCCCGGCAGAACCCTCGACGCAGACCAGCACCGACACGGCCGTAACCACCGACGCCAAGCCGGCTGCGACGGAAACGGCGACACCGGAAGCCAAGCCTGCGGCGCAGCCGGCTGCAACAGCCGAAAACAAGCATGTTATCGTCAAGGGCGATACGTTCTGGGATCTGGCCAAGGCCGTCTACGGCAATGGTGAACTTTGGAAGACGATTGCCGATGCCAATGGCAACCCGGCCCCAAAACACCTGGAAATCGGCAAGGAACTGACGATTCCCGCCAGGTAAGACAATATGTCTCTTGCCAAACAGCCGGTCCGGGGTTTCCCGGGCCGGTTTTTCTTTTTAAGAACAGCGTGAACCGCAGGCGCCCCTTGCCGTATAAGAGGCTCCAACCCCGTACTTGCAGGATATGCCATGACCGCTGCCACCGAGATGACCGCCCCGAACCATCCGCCCGTCAAGTTTGGCAAGGTCGGTGTGCTGCTCGTCAACCTCGGCACGCCGGATGGCACAGACAAAGTGTCGATGCGGCGCTACCTCAAGGAATTCCTGATGGACCGGCGGGTGATCGAGTGGTCGCCCTTCTTCTGGTATCCGATCCTGTTCGGCATCGTCCTCAACACACGTCCCGCCAAGGTCGGCAAGGCTTATGAGACGATCTGGAACAAGGAGCTTGATGAGAGCTACCTGCGCACCTATACCCGCAATCAGGCGGAGACGATGGCGAAATCCTTCGCCGATCTGCCGAATGTCCGCGTCGATTGGGCCATGCGCTACGGCCAGCCGTCGATCAAGTCGAAGATGGACGAACTGCAGAAAGACGGCTGCGAAAGGATCCTCGTCTTCCCGCTCTATCCGCAATACGCCGCGGCAACGACGGCGACCGTCAACGACGAGGCGTTCAAGGCGCTTTTGAAAATGCGCTGGCAGCCGGCTTTGCGCACCGTTGCGCCCTATCACGACGACCCGGTCTACATCGAGGCGCTGGCCAATTCGATCACCAGCCACCTCGCCACGCTCGACTGGGAGCCGGAGGTGGTGCTGACATCCTTCCACGGCATCCCGCAGTCCTATTTCGACAAGGGCGATCCCTATTACTGTCAGTGTCAGAAGACGGCGCGGCTGGTGCGCGAAAAGCTCGGATGGTCCAAGGAAAAGCTGCAGGTCACCTTCCAGTCCCGCTTCGGCCCGGAAGAATGGCTGCAGCCCTATACCGACAAGACCGTCGAGAAACTCGGCAAGGAAGGCATCAAGCGCATCGCCGTGATCAATCCGGGCTTCGTGTCGGATTGCCTGGAAACGCTTGAGGAAATCGCGGTGGAAGCCGCCGAGACGTTCCACCATGCTGGCGGCGAGAAATTCGCCCATATCCCGTGCCTGAACGACAGCCAGGGTGGCATGACCGTGCTGGAGCACGTGGTGCGCCGGGAATTGCAGGGCTGGGTTTAACCACCCTCCTTGCCGGGAACGACGCTCGGCGGGCACGAGAAATTCGGCCGTCTTCTTGCAAATAAGCTGACCAACTGCCACGTGTTGTCCTAGAGTGCATCCAACAACAAGACGCACCCAAAAGGAGAATCACCCCTATGCCCTTGGCCGGACTGGACATCGTCGTCATCGCCTTCGTGGTACTCGTCATCCTTGTGCTGTTCGCCGGCATCAAGACGGTACCGCAAGGATATCGCTACACGGTGGAACGTTTCGGCCGCTATACAAGAACCCTCGAGCCCGGCCTCAACATCATCATTCCGTTCATCGACAAGATCGGCGCCCGGATGAATGTCATGGAGCAGGTGCTCGACGTGCCGACGCAGGAAGTCATCACCCGGGACAATGCCAGCTGCGCTGCCGATGCCGTCGCCTTCTACCAGGTGCTGAACGCCGCCGAGGCCGCCTATCAGGTCTCCGACCTGCAGAGCGCCATCCTCAACCTGACGATGACCAACATCCGTTCGGTGATGGGCTCGATGGATCTCGACGAACTTTTGTCCAATCGCGAGATCATCAACGACAAGCTGCTGCATGTGGTCGATGAAGCCGTTGGTCCGTGGGGCATCAAGGTGACCCGCGTCGAGATCAAGGATATCCAGCCGCCGAAGGATCTGGTCGATGCCATGGCGCGCCAGATGAAGGCCGAGCGCGAAAAGCGCGCTCAGGTTCTGGAGGCCGAAGGGTCGCGTAACGCCCAGATCCTGCGCGCCGAAGGTGCCAAGCAATCGGCCATTCTGCAGGCCGAAGGCCAGCGCGAGGCCGCCTTCCGCGATGCCGAGGCCCGCGAACGCCTGGCCGAGGCAGAAGCCAAGGCGACGAAGATGGTCTCCGAAGCCATCGCCGCCGGCGACGTGCAGGCGATCAACTACTTCGTTGCCCAGAAATACACCGAGGCCATGGCCGCGATCGGTACCGCACCGAATTCCAAGATCGTGCTGATGCCGATGGAAGCCTCCTCGCTGATCGGCTCGCTCGGCGGCATCGGTGCGATCGCGCGCGAAGTCTTCGGCAATGGCGGCGGCGATGCGCCGGCCCCGGTACGCCAGGTGACCCCACGCACGGCGCCCGTGCGCAATCCGTTCGATACGGCCAAACAGGAAGGCTGACCGATGATCGAGCGCGTCATCCTCGAACTGGGGCCGTGGAGCTGGTGGGTTCTGGGTCTGGTGCTTTTGGCCGCCGAAGTCGTCGCACCTGGCGTCTTTCTCGTCTGGATCGGTATTGCGGCCATCATCACCGGCGCCCTTTCGCTGCTGCTCTGGGACGCCGGCTTCTGGGTCTGGCAGGCACAGCTGGTGTTCTTTGCCGTTTTCTCCGTCGCAGCGGCGGTCATCGGCCGCCGGCTGCTCGCCCGTTCGGGCGATACGACCGACGAACCGCTGCTCAACCAGCGGGGTGCGAGCCTTATCGGCCGTACCGCCGTACTGGAACAGCCGATTGCCGAGGGGCGCGGCCGCATCCGGCTCGACGACACCACCTGGACCGTCAACGGACCGGACCTTGCCGCCGGTGCCCGCGTCAAGGTGATCGGCAGCAACGGCGGCCGCCTGACCGTCGAAAGCGCCTGAAAATAAAGCCGAATGCCGTTTCGGAAAGGAATGGTTAACCACATCCGTTTACGGTTGTTCAACACTGGTAAACGGATTTCCGGGCATTCGGCAGATGACGCCATTCTATCCACGCACGAAGAGGACGACCCTCGCGCGCCCGGCAGCCACTGCGGCTTGGCTGATGGCCGGCTGTGCGCTGTTTTTGCCGCAAAACGTCTCTGCCCAGGCTCTTCTTCCCGCATCGGACAGCACCGCCCCTGCAACCACGGCCACAGCATTACCCGGAACAGCACTGCCCGGCGCGGAGCCTGCAGCGGATGCAGCGATCACCACCGGTTCGATCAGCACCGATGCCGGTGAACCGTTGCTCAACGACCCCACGGTCGACGAGGATATGGCTCGCACCAACCTGCGCCAAAATACCGTCGATGGCCTCAGATCGCAGCTCGATATCGGTCGTAACGATGCACAGGGCGTCCGGTTTGGCAGCTTCATACTGAAGCCGGCCCTCGGCCAGACCTATAATTTCGAAAGCAACAAGACCGGCAGTTCCAAGCAGAGCCGCAGCTATCTTGAGACCGGACTGAAGGGCACGCTCACCTCCGACTGGTCCCGCCACCAGCTGACGGTGACCGGTGAAGGCACATGGCAGCGCAATGTCTCCGGCTCCGGAGAGACGGAACCGACCGCCGACATCGAGGCGGCGCTCAGGCTCGACCTTTCCGAACAGACGACCGCGACGCTCAAGGGAGGCTATCATTTCGAGCGCGAGGATTCGACCGACCCGAACGCGATCACCAATGCGAGCGTCCAGTCCGGCATCGATCAATATACGCTGGGCGCCGGTATCGAGCGCGATTTCGGCATCCTGCGCGGCTCCGCCAAGATCGATTTCGACCGCTATGTCTATGGTAGTGCCGAACTCGACAATGGCGGCACGCTGTCGATGAAAGACAGAAACCGCAATGCCGGTGCTGTCACCGTGCGTGTCGGCTACGAGCTTTCGCCGGCACTCATTCCATTCATCGAGGCATCGGCCGGAAAGTCGATCTACGACCTGCGCAGGGATACGCTCGGGTTCGAACGGTCCTATGACAGCTACGGCGCCCGCGCCGGTATCGAGGCTGATCTGGGCGAGAAGCTCAATGGCGAGATCGCCCTCGGCTATCAAACCTACCGGTTCGACGACAACCGGCTCGACGAGTTGAAGGGCTTCACCGTCGATGGCACGATCAACTGGTCACCGCAGCGCGGCACTGACGTAGCCTACGGCATTTCCACCGGCCTCGAGCCATCGACGACCGCTGGCGAAAGCGGCGCCATGGTCTATACGCTGAGCAGCCGGGCGACCCACGAATTACGCACCGCTCTCGTGGCTCGGCTGTCGAACAGCCTGACCCTTCGCAATTTCCCCAGCGGCAATTCGGATGACGAAAAAGTCTGGGCGACGGGTGCGGGCCTCACCTGGGACCTCAACCGCTACCTCGCCCTGACGGGCGACGTCAGCTACGAGCACACGACCCGCGACAGCGGCCCGGCGACCAATGTCGCCCGCGTCGGCGTCGGACTGACCCTGCGCCGCTGACCCGACAACGAAAAGAGCCCGCCGACCATTCCGCCAACGGGCTCTTTTGCGTCTATCGGATGGGTTGCTTCAGGTCCTGCAACAAAGCCTTCAGAGGACCTTCCACGCCCGGCCGGATGTCGCCGCGCGCCAAGGCGAAAGCGACGTTGGCCAGGATGAAGCCTTCCTTCATGCCGCAGTCATAGGTGTTGCCGCGGAAATGATACCCGGCGAAATCCTGCGTCTGGGCAAGCTTGAGCATGCCGTCGGTCAGCTGGATCTCGTTACCGGCGCCGCGCTCCTGCGTCGCCAGGATCGAGAAGATTTCCGGCTGGAGGATGTAACGGCCGTTGATGAAGAAGTTCGACGGGGCGGTACCCTGCGGCGGCTTTTCGACCATCTTGGTGATCTTGAACCCGTCGCCGACCTTTTCGCCAGCGCCGACGATACCGTATTTATGGGTCTGGTCCGGCGCGCATTCTTCGACGGCGATGACGTTACCGCCGCTCTGCTCGTAAAGCTCGACCATGCCCTTCAGGCAGCCCTTTTCGGACTGCATGATCATGTCGGGCAAGAGCAGCGCAAAAGGCTCGTCGCCAACGAGTTCGCGGGCACACCAGACGGCGTGGCCAAGCCCAAGCGGCGATTGCTGGCGGGTGAAGCTGGTGCTGCCGGCAACCGGCAGAATGCTTTCGAGAAGCGTCAGTTCCGCCGTCTTGTTACGCTCGCGCAGGGTCTGTTCCAGCTCGACCTGGATATCGAAATAGTCCTCGATCACGTGCTTGCTGCGGCCGGTGACGAAGATCAGATGTTCGATGCCCGCATTCAACGCCTCGTCCACGACATACTGGATCACCGGCCTGTCGACGACGGTCAGCATTTCCTTCGGAACGGCTTTGGTCGCGGGCAGGAATCGGGTCCCCAGGCCGGCGACAGGGAAAACGGCTTTACGAACTTTACGCTTGTCAGTCATTGACATCTCCAGGATCACAGCAGCGTGATTTAAAACGGTTAGGGTCTCTATCAATAGGCAATAAACGTAAAATTGCTATTTTTTTGCAAAGGAAGACCTTACCAACCATTCATGGTAAAGAATTTGTTGACTTCATTTTCGTAAGATTTCGTTTCTGGCGGTTGCCTCTCGGGCTGAACGGCTAGAGAATGGAACCACATGCATGTAACCTGTGCATGAAGCTGGCTCTAAGACTGTAAATTTGCGCACCGCCGGTCACCCCTGATCGCAGCAGAGCGCCGACCAACGGAAACGACAGCTGATGACAAAGACCCGACACACCCTCCTTCGCTGTGCTGCCGCCGCATTGATGACAGCCGCAGCCCTGTTTTCCCCGGCAACAGCCTCGGCTGACGCGGGTTTCGAGACCTGGATCAACAGCTTCTATGCCACCGCCGCCAAGAGCGGCATCACCAAGGCGACCTACCGCCAGGCTTTCGCCGGCGTGAAGACGCCCGATCCGGACGTGCTGCAGAAAGCTGCCTATCAGCCCGAGTTCAAGAGCAAGATCTGGGAATATATCGACAGCCGCGTCAATCCCTACACCCGCAAGGTCGGGCAGGAGATGGCGGTCAAGCATGGTCGCACGCTCGCGGCGCTCGAGAAGCATTTCGGTATCGACAGGAACGTGCTCCTGGCCATCTGGTCGATGGAATCCAACTACGGCGCCGTGCTGGAAAAGGACGATCGCCTGCATTACGTGCCGCGCGCTCTCGCCACGCTTGCCTATGCCGATCCGAAACGGTCCAAATATGCCAAGACGCAATTGATCGCGGCTCTGAAGATCCTGCAGAACGGCGATGTCACGCCGCGCGAGCTGAACGGCTCCTGGGCCGGTGCCATGGGCCACACGCAATTCATTCCGACCAGCTACCTGCTCTACGCAGTCGATGCCGACGGCAATGGCCATAAAGACATCTGGAACTCGGTGCCGGACGCGCTCGCGACCGCAGCCAACCTGTTGAAGAAGAACGGCTGGCAATCCGGACAGACCTGGGGTTATGAGGTCTCCCCGCCGAAAAACGGCAGCCAGTATGCCGGCCAGACGAAGACGGTTGCCCAGTGGGCAGCACTTGGTTTCACCCGCCCCAACGGCAAGGGTTTCCGCAACGGCGACGCCCGCGCCGAGCTGAAAATGCCCGGCGGCGATGGCAGCCCAGGCTTCCTGATGACCAAGAATTTCTTCGTCATCAAGCGCTACAACGCCTCGGACTCCTATGCGCTGGGCGTTGGCCTTCTGGCAGACGAGATCGCCGGCTATGGCGGCATGCAGCAGGCGTGGAGCCGCCCGGACGGTTCGCTCGACATCAAGCAGAAGTTCGAGCTGCAGTCCCGCCTGAAGGAACTCGGCTATTACGACGGCGAAGTCGACGGCAATTTCGGCTCCGGCTCCAAGGCCGCCATCCAGGCCTTCCAGAACCGCAATGGCCTTTCGCCTGACGGCGAACCGACCCAGCACCTGTTGAAGGCGTTGCGGAAGTAACATTCCGGGGCGTTGAACGCTCTCAATTGCGGCGCAATCCTTGTGCATCCTTGATGCGGCGCCTTTCGAAAGAGAGGCGTTGCGCGCTTGCGTAGAGACACTTTAGACGTCGGGCCAGAACAGTGCGGAACAGGTGCATGAGCGGCAGAGACAGCAGCAGCGGCCTTCACCGGCTGTTCAACGGTCTGATCGTCGTCGCGATCAGCCTGACTGCGTTCGTCATGGAGCCACCCCGCCAGGCGCAAGCGCAAGAACGCCGGACCATTCTCGACATGCTTTTCGGATTTGGCCGCCGGCAAGCGCCTCCCGTCTACGACGACGCTCCGATCTACGAGCCTCGGCAAAGGCAGCCACAGCAGCAGCAACGTCCGAAGGTCAGAAAGACACAGCAAAAGGCGAAACCGGCGCCTGCCGAGCCCGCCCCCGTCGTCGTCGAAAAGCTGGAAACGGCCAAGAAGGTCCTCGTCGTCGGCGACTTTGTTGCCGGCAGTCTTGGCGACGGACTGAAGACTGCCTTTGAGACGACCCCAGGCATCGTCATCGAAACCCGCGCCAATGGCTCCTCCGGACTTGTTCGCGAGGACTATTTCAACTGGCCGGAAAACCTGTCCGCCTATATCTCAGAAACGAAACCGGCACTGATCATCATCAGCCTCGGCGCCAACGAGCGTCAGCAGATGTCGATCGGCGGTGAGAAGGAAAAATTCCGCACCGACCGCTGGCTTGCCGAGTATACCCGCCGGGCCGGCGCCTTCGCTGCGCTTGCCCGCAAGGACAAGACGCCGATGCTCTGGGTCGGCATGCCGCCTTTCCAGTCGACGTCGATGACCGCCGATATGGTGACCCTGAACGGGGTCTTCCGCACGGAAGCCGAAAAGGTCGGCGGTACCTTTGTCGATATCTGGGATGGCTTCGTCGATGAGGACGGAAAATTCGTCATGACGGGCTCCGATATCAACGGCCAGCAGGTCCGTCTGCGCGGATCGGACGGTATCAACCTCACCAAGGCGGGCAAGCGCAAGCTCGCCTTCTATGTCGAAAAGGATATCCGCAAGCTTCTGGGCGATGCTGCCGCCTCGGCCCAGGATATTCCCGGCGCCGACGGCATGAAGGACCTGGTCGTCGCTGCCCCGACGGCCAACGAGGATATTCTCCAGACCCAGCCGATCGGTCTCAACGATCCCGAACTGGACGGCTCCACCACCCTTCTCGGTGGGGGCGCGGTCTTGACGAGCAACGGCAAGAGCCCGCGCGACCGTCTCGTTGAAAAGGGCGAAGTGGCCGCAGCGCCGGCGGGGCGGGTGGATGATTTCCGATTATCAAAACCGGACACGGTGATCAGCAATCCGGTATTCCGCAACTAACCCTGCTCAAGCATAAAACCCCGTCCTCCTTCCGCCGGGAGAACGGGGTCTTCGGCAGCCCGCATCTTGCGAATAAGGCTGCCAACCGGGGTCAGGTTGCCGCGAACGGCACGGCTATGAAGGTCTTCTGATCGCCGCGTTCGATGAGCAGCAGCACGGATTTGCGCCCGGACTTCACCGCATTGGCGATCGCAGTTTTCACATCGCTGGCGCCAAGGACGGCCTTGTCGTTGACCGAGACGATGACATCGCCCGTCTGGATACCGGCAGCGGCAGCCGGCTTGTCCGGGTTGACCTTGGCAACGACGGCACCGGTCGCATTGTCAGGCAGCTTCAGTTCCTGGCGAACATCCGGTGTCAGGTCGGCAAGGGCCACGCCGATGCTCGGACCGGTCTGCATCTTGCTGTCGTCCCTGGTAGCAGAAGCCTGCTTCTCGTCGCCGTCATTGCCGCCGACGGTGACGCGGAGGTCAACAGTTCTGCCATCACGCCAGACGGTCATGGCTTCCTTTGCGCCCGGGGACAGATCGGCAACCAGCCGCGACAGATCGTGCGGTGACTTTACCGCTTCGCTGCCGACACTCATGATGATATCGCCGGTCTTCACACCCGCATGGGCCGCCGGCGTCCCCGCGTTGACGGTAGCGACCAGAGCGCCTTCCGCCTTGGCGAGCCCGACCGCGTCGGCAACATCCGCCGTCACCGGCTGGATCTGGACGCCAAGATAACCGTGGTCGATCGATCCGCTCTTTTCCAGCTTGGCGACGACCTTCTGCGCCTGATCGGACGGGATGGCGAAACCGACACCGACGCTACCTCCGTTCGGCGAATAGATCGCGGTATTGATCCCGACGACATTGCCGGCATGATCGACGAGGGGGCCACCGGAATTGCCATGGTTGATCGGCGCGTCGATCTGGATGAAGTCGTCATAGGGGCCACTGTGCAGATCGCGGCCACGGGCCGAAACGATACCGGCGGTGACCGTCGTGCCGATGCCGAAGGGGTTTCCGATCGCCAGAATCTGGTCGCCCAGCTTCAATGCGTCGGAATCGCCCCAGGCGATCGTGGCCAGGGGCTTGCCGGCCGTGATCTTGAGCACGGCGAGATCGGACTTCGGATCGGCGCCCAGCAGCTTGGCCGGCAGTTCCGTACCATCATCCAGCGTCACCTTGATATCGATGGCGTTGTCGATCACATGGTTGTTGGTGACGATGATGCCATCGCTGCTGACGATGAAGCCGGACCCAAGGGCCATTCCGCGTTCACCTTCCTGGTGCTGCGGAGCTTGCTTGGGCATGGGAATGCCCTGCTGCTCGAAGAACTGGCGGAATTGCTCGTCCATCGGCGCGTTGTCGCCGCTGTCGCTGACATCGGTAGCCTTCATGGTCGTGGCGATGGTGACGACCGCCGGCTTGTCGGCAGAAACGACATCGGCAAAGGAGCCGCTGGACACCAGCGGCGCGGTGGCTAGCGCGGACGCTGCCATTGCAGGTGTGGGATGAATGGTGAAGGGGAACGCCGCCGCGCCGACCAGGATGGCGGCTCCGACCAGCGCTGCGGCACGGTGAGTCAGGAGAATGTTGGACATGACAAAGGGTCCCTTACGAATGCGTTGGGGTGCGGCGTCATGGCTCCCTGTGATGGGAACGCGGCGTCGGGTGATCGGCAGCGTTTCTTCCACGATTTATCTTCAGAGATGCGCCTGAACTGGCGATCAATACTGATGGATCATAAAATACGCTTGAGATGGATATTATAACTGCTGCGAATATTTACAAATTAAAGGTTTATTACCGTTTCATTGCAGCAAGTTAATGTTGCATGGGATCGCGGCGCCATACTTCAACCCAAGTGCAGGCGGCGCGCCGTTGCAACGGAACGGCCAACGCCGCGCACCAGCCCGGCACGCGGCGTTTCCAATGGGGTTTGCCTTAAGCCAGAAGGCGGGCTTGATTAACGCGGCAGAACGGTCGAGCCCATCAGCGCTTCATCGATCGCCCGGGCTGCCTGGCGGCCTTCGCGGATCGCCCAGACGACCAGAGACTGGCCACGGCGCACGTCACCGGCCGCCCAGACCTTGTCGACCGAGGTCCGGTAGTCCTTGTCATTGGCGGTGACGAAGGAGCCGCCGCGCTTGTCCTTGCCGATGGTGAGCTTCTCGCCCATGTCCTTCAGAACGCTGTCGGTGCCTGGGCCACTGAAGCCGATGGCGATGAAGGCGAGATCAGCCTTGATGACGAATTCCGTACCGGCAATCGGCTTGCGGCGCTCATCGACCTGACAGCACTTGACGCCGGTCAGCACGCCGTCTTCGCCGACGAACTCAAGCGTCGCCACCTGGAATTCGCGCACCGCACCTTCGGCCTGCGATGACGACGTGCGCATCTTGGTGGCCCAGAACGGCCAGACGGACAGCTTGTCTTCCTTTTCCGGCGGCTGCGGGCGGATGTCGAGCTGGGTGACCTTGACGGCACCCTGACGGAACGCTGTACCGACGCAGTCGGACGCGGTATCGCCGCCGCCGACGACGACGATATGCTTGCCCCCGGCCAGGATCGGGTCCGACGGCCAGCCGACGCTGTCGATGTTTTCGCGGCCGACACGGCGGTTCTGCTGGACGAGATAAGGCATCGCATCATGGACGCCGTGGAATTCGACGCCCGGAATACCGGCATCGCGCGGCGTTTCGGCACCGCCGCAATAGAGCACGGCATCATGCTCTTCGATCAGGCTGTCAACGGTGCGATCAACACCGACATTGACGCCGCAATGAAAGGTCACGCCTTCGCCGCGCATCTGATCGACGCGGCGGTCGATGAAGTTCTTCTCCATCTTGAAGTCCGGAATACCGTAGCGCAGCAGTCCGCCGGGCTTGGATTCACGCTCAAACACATGAACTTCGTGACCGGCGCGGGCAAGCTGCTGAGCCGCTGCCATACCGGCAGGACCCGAACCGATGATCGCCACCTTCCTGCCGGTCTTGGTGAAGGCCGGCTGCGGCACGATATAGCCCATTTCATAGGCCTTGTCGGCAATCGCCTGCTCGACGGTCTTGATCGTCACCGGCGCGTCTTCAAGGTTCAGCGTGCAGGCTTCCTCACACGGCGCCGGGCAGATGCGGCCGGTGAATTCCGGAAAATTGTTGGTTGAGTGCAGGTTGCGGATCGCCTCCTCCCAGTTGCCATTATAGACCAGATCGTTCCAGTCGGGGATCTGGTTGTGCACCGGGCAGCCGGTCGGGCCATGACAATAGGGGATGCCACAGTCCATGCAGCGCGCCGCCTGTTTCTGCACTTCCGGTTCCGACATCGGGATTGTGAACTCGCGGAAATGCCGAATACGGTCCGACGCCGGCTGATACTTCGCCAGCTGCCGGTCGATTTCCATGAAGCCTGTGACCTTGCCCATATCGTGTTCGTCCCTGTGTCTCATCGCCGCTCACCGCAGCCAATTTTCAATCTTCAGTCCCGGCACGCGGGAAAATTCGCCTTCATTTGCCGTCACCAGCACAGCGTCGAGGGCCAGCGCATGTGCCGCGATCCACAAATCGTTCGGGCCAATGTTCAAACCTTTTCTCAGCGCCAACCTGACTTCAGCGTATCTCTGGTCGCCCGGCATGGTGAACGGCGCAACATGAAGTCGTTTTGTGACGTTCGAAACCTTTTGAGCTAGCTCTTCCGAGTCCCGTTTCCGAACCCCGTACCAGACTTCCGCGTGAACGAAGATGCTTGTGAAGACATTGCCTTCGCCGACCTCTTGCAACTTCTGGAATACTTTTCCCCGCGGTTCAAAAATGATCGCCGAGATCATGTTCGTATCGAGCATGTACCTCATGGCAGGTCGATTTCGTCCAGCGGCCCAAGGTCCCCATCATCCTCGACGAACGCACCACCAGTCCAAGGTTCGGCGGTTTTGAGATAATCGACCAATCCGACAGTTTCCGCTGTCCGGATGAGGATAGAACCATCCGGCTGCTGATTCATGATGACGTTCTCGCCGGCCAATTCAAACTCCTTTGGAATTCGGATCGCACGGCTTCTGCCATTCTTGAAAACGCTGACCTTGATGCCGGCGCCGTCAACAACCGAATGTTCGTTCATCTCAACCTCCGCCGTTGTCATATGCCAATGTCATATCACAAATTCACCATACCCTCAATCACTCCGCCGCGATGCCCATCCGCATGCGCTCCATTTCCTCCAGCGCACGCCGGTACTCGACCGGCATGACCTTGCGGAATTTCGGCCGGAACTCGACCCAATGGTCGAGGATTTCCTTGGCGCGCGGCGAGCCCGTGTAGTGCAGATGGTTGGAGATCAGCTGGTAGAGCCGCTCGTCGTCATGGCGCGTCATATCGCCGGCAACATCGACCATGCCCTTGTGCATGAGGTCGCCGCCGTGATGATGCAGCTTCTCCAGCATGTCGTCCTCTTCCGGAACCGGCTCGAGTTCGACCATCGCCATGTTGCAACGTTTCGGGAAATCGTCGCTTTCATCCAGCACATAGGCAACACCGCCCGACATGCCGGCTGCGAAGTTGCGGCCGGTTTCGCCGAGAACCACGACCACACCGCCGGTCATGTATTCGCAGCCATGGTCGCCCACGCCTTCGACAACCGCGATGGCGCCGGAGTTGCGCACGGCGAAGCGTTCGCCGGCGACACCATTGAAGTAGCACTCGCCGGAAATCGCACCGTAAAGCACCGTATTGCCGACGATGATCGACTTGGCCGCGACGATCCTGGAGTTTTCCGGCGGGCGCACGACGATGCGGCCACCCGACAGACCCTTGCCGACATAGTCGTTACCGTCGCCAATCAGTTCAAACGTGATGCCCTTCGCCAGGAAGGCGCCGAACGACTGTCCGGCGGTGCCGGTGAGCTTCACCGTGATCGTGTCATCCTTCAGCCCCTTGTGACGGTAGCGCTTGGCGACTTCACCGGAGAGCATCGCGCCGGCCGAACGGTCGACGTTCTTGATATCGACCTCGATCGTCACAGGCGTCTTCGATTCCAGCGCCGGCATCGCCGCCGCAATCAGCTTGCGGTCGAGAATGTCGTGGATCGGATGGTTCTGCCTCTCGGTCCAATAGGTCTTTTCCTTCGGCGCATCGACCTTGTGGAAGATGCGGGAGAAGTCGAGACCGTTGGCCTTCCAGTGCGAGATCATCGCATCCTTTTCGAGCAATTCCGAAAGGCCGATGACCTCGTCGAACCTGGCAAAGCCCAGCGACGCCAGGATTTCGCGCACTTCCTGAGCAACGAAGAAGAAATAGTTGACCACATGCTCGGGCGCACCCTTGAAGCGCTTGCGCAGGACCGGGTCCTGCGTTGCCACGCCCACCGGACAGGTGTTGAGATGGCACTTGCGCATCATGATGCAGCCGGCGGCAATCAACGGCGCCGTCGAGAAACCGAACTCGTCGGCTCCCAGCAGCGCGCCAATGATGACGTCACGGCCCGTCTTCAGGCCGCCATCGACCTGCAGCGCGATGCGCGAACGCAGGCCGTTCAGCACCAGCGTCTGATGGGTTTCGGCAAGGCCGATTTCCCAAGGGGATCCTGCATGCTTCAGCGATGTCAGCGGCGAAGCACCGGTGCCGCCGTCATAGCCGGAGACGGTGATATGATCGGCGCGGGCCTTGGCAACACCGGCCGCAACCGTGCCGACACCGACTTCGGAGACCAGCTTGACGGAGATATCCGCTTCCGGATTGACGTTCTTCAGGTCGTAGATCAGCTGTGCCAGATCCTCGATCGAATAGATGTCATGGTGCGGTGGCGGCGAAATCAGGCCGACGCCCGGCGTCGAATGCCGGGTCTTGGCAACCGTCGCATCGACCTTGTGGCCGGGCAGCTGGCCGCCTTCGCCGGGCTTTGCACCCTGCGCCACCTTGATCTGCAGCATGTCTGCATTGACCAGGTACTCGGTCGTGACGCCAAAACGGCCGGAGGCAATCTGCTTGATCGCCGAGCGTTCCGGATTGCGCGAGCCATCATGGAGCGGCAGATAACGATCGGCTTCCTCGCCGCCCTCGCCTGTGTTCGACTTTCCGCCGATGCTGTTCATGGCAATCGCCAGCGTCGTATGGGCTTCGCGCGAGATCGATCCGAACGACATGGCACCGGTCGAAAACCGCTTGACGATATCGACGGCCGGCTCGACCTCGTCGATCGGGATCGGCTTGCGGCCGATGGCATCTGCGCCCTTGATCGAGAACAGGCCGCGAATGGTGTTCATCCGCAAGGCTGCGCCATTCACCATCTCGGCAAACTCGCGGTAACGATCCTCGGCATTGCCGCGCACGGCATGCTGCAGCGAGGCAACGGCATCCGGCGACCAGGCATGGCCTTCGCCGCGCATGCGGTAGGCATATTCGCCGCCGATATCGAGCGTGTTCTTCAACAGCGGATCGGCACCGAAGGCCGCCTGGTGGCGGTTGAAGGTTTCCTTGGCGATCTCTTCGAGGCCGATGCCTTCGATCTGCGTTGCCGTGCCGAAGAAATACCGGTCGATCAGTTCCGAGTTCAGGCCGATCGCGTCGAAAATCTGGCCGCCGCAATAGGACTGGTAGGTCGAAATGCCCATCTTGGACATGACCTTGAGGATGCCTTTGCCGACCGCCTTGATGTAGCGGTAGACGACTTCGCTGCCATCCACTTCCTTCGGAAACTCGCCACGCTTGTGCATATCGGTCAGCGTATCGAAGGCAAGATAGGGGTTTATCGCTTCGGCGCCATAGCCTGCCAGCAGGCAGAAATGGTGCACTTCGCGCGGCTCGCCGGTTTCAACGACGAGACCGACGGAGGTGCGAAGCCCCTTGCGGATCAGGTGATGGTGGACGGCCGCCGTTGCCAGTAGCGCCGGGATCGCCATGCGGTCCGGACCGATCTGGCGGTCGGAGAGCACGATGATGTTGTAACCGCCCTTGACGGCGGCCTCGGCCCGTTCGCACAGCCGGTCGAGAATTTCCGGCATGCCTTCGGCACCGCGCGTCACGTCATAGGTGAAGTCGAGCGTCTTGGTGTCGAAACGATCTTCCGTGTGACCGATCGAGCGGATCTTTTCGAGATCGCCATTGGTCAGGATCGGCTGACGCACCTCCATCCGCTTGGCATGAGCCATGCCGGCATGGTCGAGCAGGTTCGGGCGCGGACCGATGAACGAGACGAGGCTCATCACCAGTTCTTCGCGGATCGGATCGATCGGCGGGTTGGTGACCTGCGCGAAGTTCTGCTTGAAATAGGTATAGAGCAGCTTGGTCTTGTCCGACATCGCCGAGATCGGCGTATCGGTGCCCATCGAGCCGATGGCTTCCTGGCCGGTCGTTGCCATTGGTGACATCAAGATCTTGGTGTCTTCCAGGGTGTAGCCGAACGCCTGCTGGCGATCGAGCAGCGATACGTCACGGCGCAGCGCCCGGGGCTCGACCGGCTTCAGGTCTTCGAGAATAAGCTGGGTGTTGTCCAGCCACTGGCGGTAAGGATGCTGGTTGGCAAGGGTCGACTTCAGCTCCTCGTCGGAGATGATCCGGCCTTCTTCCATATCGATCAGCAGCATCTTGCCCGGCTGCAGGCGCCACTTCTTGATGATGCTCTCTTCCTTCACCGGCAGCGTGCCGGCCTCGGAAGCAAGGATGACGCGGTCGTCGTCGGTGACGAGATAACGCGCCGGCCGCAGGCCGTTGCGGTCAAGCGTTGCGCCGATCTGCCTGCCATCGGTAAAGCAGACGGCGGCAGGGCCATCCCATGGCTCCATCAGAGCGGCGTGATATTCGTAGAATGCCTTGCGCTCGGGCGCCATCAGCTGGTTGCCGGCCCAGGCTTCCGGGATCAGCATCATCACGGCATGCGACAACGGATAACCGCCCTGCACGAGGAATTCGAGCGCATTATCGAAACAGGCGGTATCCGACTGTCCCTCATAGGAAATCGGCCAGAGCTTGGAAATATCGCCACCAAACAGCGGCGAGGAAACCGAAGCCTGGCGCGCGGCCATCCAGTTGACGTTGGCGCGCAGCGTGTTGATTTCGCCGTTATGGGCAACCATGCGGTAGGGATGCGCCAGCTTCCACGACGGGAAGGTGTTGGTCGAGAAGCGCTGGTGCACGAGCGCGACAGCCGATTCAAACCGCGGGTCGGCCAGATCCTTGAAATAGGCTGCAACCTGATAGGCCAGGAACATGCCCTTGTAGACAATGGTCTTGGTCGACAGCGACACCGGATAGAAACCGGTCTCCGCACCCTCGAAGGCATCGTAGATGCGGTTCGAAATCACCTTGCGCAGCGTGAAAAGGCGGCGTTCGAATTCGGCATTGGTCGCAGCGTCGCGGCCGGCGCCGATGAAGACCTGCACGTGGTGCGGCTCTGTCGCGGCAATGTGTTCGGCCTTGGACAGCGAGGCATTATCAACCGGCACTTCGCGGAAACCGAGCAGCGTCTGACCTTCCTCAGTCACGACATCGGTGATCACCTGCTTGAAATGTGCGATCTGCGCCTCGTCCTGCGGCATGAACAGGTAGCCGACGGCATATTCGCCAGCCTTCGGCAGGATGACGCCCTGCAGCGCCATTTCCTCACGGAAGAAGCGGTCGGGGATTTGCACCAGAATGCCTGCGCCATCGCCCATCAGCGGATCGGCTCCGACCGCACCGCGATGCGTCAGGTTTTCCAGGATGAACAGGCCGTCCTTGACGATCTGGTGCGACTTCTGGCCCTTCATATGCGCGACGAAACCGACGCCGCAGGCATCGTGCTCGTTGCGCGGGTCATAGAGACCCTGTTTTTTCGGCAGGCCCGGAAATGCGGTATTTTTCTCAACCGTCGCCGTTGGGCGCGCAATATTGAGTCCAGTTACGGTGGATGGCGTAAGGTCCGTCATCGTCTTCCCTCCTGTTAACCCGGCTAAGGCCGGATATTTCCGCAATCCAGGCAGGCTTTTGCGGGCAAGAGTCCCGCTGAAGCCGGCACCGGCATTATCGTTGCATGATCCTGATCCGGTCGCAAATGAAGCATTGACTGCATCCGGCACAGAGTGCTCGCGACCATCGCGATTGTCCCACCTGCCCGGACAAGAAAGCGTCCGGCGCGGTCTACAATCGTCAGCCAGAAGCCGCATCAGGCGGGCTTTTCGGCGTCATTCCGGTCTTGAGACCGAAATAGGACAGTCATACTGTCCTATTTCATAGGCTCTATGCCAGAAAGCACCCTCCTCTGCAAGACCACTAATGCAAAATATTCGATCCTATTTTACCGAACATTGCGGTTAATTTCGCCTTTTTGTAATTTTCTTTCGCCAACCCCTCGTTTTCTTCAATTTGGTTTCAAACTGGTCTGATATTGTCCCTATCTCGCCTTGTCTGGATTGATTGCCGCGACGGCATCCGTATGGTCTCTCCCGACCATTCAATTCGGGGACATTTCCCCGAAACAGCAGGATCGCATCATGATTTTCTCTTCCGACAACTGGGCGGGCGCCCATCCCGTGATTGCCGAAAGCCTCGTCAAGGCCGCCGGCGGCTTTGCGCCTGCCTATGGCACCAGCGATCTCGACAAGAAGGTCGAGAAGGCGCTGTCGGAGGTGTTCGAACGTGAGGTCGCCGTGTTCTTCGTCGCCACCGGAACTGCTGCCAACTCGCTGGCGCTGGCCAGTACCAACCGTCCGGGCGGTCACGTGCTCTGCCATCGCGAAGCGCATGTGAACGCGGATGAATGCGGCGCACCGGAATTCTTCTCGCATGGCGCAAAGCTTGCCCCGGTTGATGGGGCAAATGGCAAGATGGACCCAAGCCGGCTGGAGAAGGAAATCCAGCGCACCCGCGGCGGCGGCGTCCACGGCGGCCAGCCGATGGCCATCACCATGACGCAGGCGACTGAGGCCGGCACCGTCTACAGCCTTGATGAAATCGATGCGATCGCTGCTATCGCCAAGTCGTCCAAGCTGCCTTTGCACATGGACGGCGCCCGTTTCGCCAATGCGCTGGTGACGCTCGATACGACGCCAGCCGAAATGACCTGGAAACGCGGCATCGACATGCTCTCCTTCGGAGGCACCAAGAACGGCTGCTGGTGCGCCGAGGCACTGATCCTGTTCGACACCTCGAAAGCCGAGGAAATGGGTTATCTGCGCAAGCGCTCCGCCCAGCTTTTCTCGAAATCGCGCTTCATCGCCGCCCAGTTCGATGCTTATCTCGAAGGCGGCCTCTGGCTCGATCTCGCCCGCCACGCCAACAGCATGGCAAACCGGCTGGCCGCAGGTATCGCGGGGTCAAACAGCGCCCATCTTGCCTGGCCGACCGGCTCCAATGAGCTTTTCGTCGTCCTGAAAAAGGAGGTTGCGGCTAAGCTTCAGTCAGATGGCGCCGTCTTCTATGATTGGCCGGTCCCGCACGCACTGGCGGACTCCGTCTCGGAAGACGAAGGGCTCTACCGCCTGGTCACCAGCTTTGCCACCACACCGGACAATGTCGACCAGTTCTTGAAAGCCCTCTGATCAGAGAACCGATTTACCCGTCGCGGCTGCAGCCTGCGGGCCGCCGACCGTGGTCAAGATCTCGCCGGACAGGGCCTCCACCAGCGCCCTGTCCGCGCCACGCCGCGCCACCAGCACGAACTCGACATCTTCAAGCCGTGGCAGCCTGTCCGAGGTGATTTCCCGCAATCCGGCGGGTGCCATGCTGCGCGGCTGCACCAGAACGCCCATTCCGGCGCGGGCAGCAGCGGTCAGCCCGCTGAGGCTGCCGCAGGTACAGACGATCCGCCATGGCACGCCCGCCCGCTCCAGTGCTTCGAGTGCGACGCTGCGGGTAATGCTCGGCGGCGGAAACGCGATCAGCGGCAACACCTCGCCGCGCATCACCCGTTCCGGATCGCGCGCCAGCCAGACCAGTGGCTCGCGATAGACCAGTTGGCCGCGCACATCGCCGATCCGGCGCTTCGCCAGCACCAGGTCAAGCGCGCCCTCATCCTGCATCTGATAGAGCGTGCCGCTCAAAGCCACTGTCAGCTCCAGATCGACCGAGGCATGTGCCCGGGTAAAGTCCTCAAGCACCGCTGGAAGGCGGCTCATGACGAAATCTTCCGAGACCCCGAGATGCAACCGCCCATGCAGGCTGCGCTCCGCAAACAGCGATTTAACCTGCCCGTCCAGCGACAGCATGGCTCTGGCCGGCCCCAGCAAGGCCTCGCCGTCGGCCGTCAGCGACACATAATGCGTATCGCGCTCGATCAGTTTGCGGCCAAGATCGGCTTCCAGCCGCCGGATATGCTGACTGACCGTCGATTGCCCGAGCCCCAGCCGCTCGGCCGCCAGGGTGAAGCTCGCCATCTGCTCGACCGCGAGGAAACTGCGAAGCTGCACCAGATCAAGCATCGGTCATCCTGAAATGTGATAATCGTTATTTCTTGCATTCGATATCATAATGACAATGATGCCGCCATCTGCTTTCCGATTATCTGGACGATCGATATGCGCCGCTTCCTGCCTGACACTTTCACCATTCTGCTTGTCTGCACGGTGATTCTTGCATCGCTGCTACCGATTTCCGGCGAACCGGCGGAGTGGTTCGGGCTGGCGACGAAAATCGCCATCGGCCTGCTGTTCTTCCTGCATGGCGCGCGGCTGTCGCGCGATGTCGTGGTCGCTGGCCTGTTGCACTGGCGGCTGCACATCGTCATCCTCGCCTCGACCTTCGTGCTCTTCCCGTTGCTCGGCCTTGCCGTCGGCTTCCTGCCTGAAAGCGTTTTGCCGCCGGCGCTCTATACCGGCATTCTTTTCCTCTGCGTTCTGCCCTCGACCGTGCAATCGTCGATCGCCTTCACCTCGATGGCCGGCGGCAACGTACCGGCTGCCATCTGTGCCGCATCCGCCTCCAACATTTTCGGCATGTTCCTGACGCCGCTGCTGGTCGGCCTTCTATTCGCGTCCGGCGGCCAGGGAGGCTTTTCGTTCGATGCGCTGGAACAGATCCTGCTACAGCTGCTCGCCCCATTCATCCTCGGCCAGATCCTCCAGCCATGGATCGGCAACTTCATCCGCGCCCGCAAAAAGCTGCTGATGCCGGTCGATCGCGGCTCGATCCTGATGGTCGTTTACCTCGCCTTCAGCGAAGCGGTGACGGAAAACATCTGGAGCACGTTCTCCGTCCGCGACATCGCCGTCGTCATCGTCCTCGACATCCTGCTTCTCGCCGTCGTGCTGGTCGTGACGATGTTTGGCAGCCGCCTGATGGGTTTCTCCAGGGAAGACGAGATCGCCATCACCTTTTGCGGCTCGAAGAAGAGCCTTGCCAGCGGCGTGCCGATGGCCAACGTCATCTTCGCCGGCCAAGGGATCGGCAGCATCGTCCTGCCTTTGATGCTGTTCCACCAGATTCAATTGATGGCCTGTGCGGTGATCGCCCAGAAATATGCCGAACGCGGACGGAGGCGCGCGGCGGAAGCTGCCATGGCCACGGCCGCCCGGTAACGCCGCGACGCCTGTCCTTTAGGGTTTCCGCGATAACTGCGACACGAAAAAATCGGCGGCGCGCGTATGGGCCACGCGCGCCTGTCGTGCCGCCAGATTCAAAAAGAAATCATGGGCTTCGCCCTCGTAGATATCAAGGCTCGCCGGCCCACCGAGACCCAGCGCCAATTGCTGCAGCTTTCTGCCGATCGACGGGGGAAAGATCGTGTCTGCACCACCCCAAATCAGATGGAGTGGTGGTAGAAAACGCACGCGCTGCAGATTATCGTTCGGGAAGCCTCCGTCGACAAGCAACAGCGCGCCGATGTCAGCCCGATCGATTGATGCCGCGGCGGCAATTTGGGCACCAAGCGAGATGCCGAGCACCCCGACCCTGCCTACGTGACGTGGATGGGCATTGAGATAGCTCACCACCGCGCGAACTGCGAAATCCGGCCAAGGCCGTTATTTTTGGGGCGTGATATCGACAGCATCGCAAAACAAGCCTTTTACGACAACGGAAATTCGCACCAGATCGGACAAAAACAATACCCACGACAAAATCGGCCCCGCAGCTGTCTGCTGCGGGGCCGATTGCAATAACCTTTGAAGAGGAATTCCGGTAAGCAATCGTCTGCTCCGGCGCCATTCCTTCACTCTTTGATCAATACCAAACGCTTAACTAACGCTACCGTTGACCTGGGTGGCTTCGATCTGCTTCGGCGCCGACTGCGCGGCAACGATGTCGATGCGGCGCGGCTTGGCGGCTTCCGGGATTTCGCGCAGGAGATCGATGTGAAGCAGGCCGTTCTTCAGCGAAGCGGACTGGATTTCCACATGGTCGGCGAGCTGGAAGCGGCGCTCGAAGGCGCGCTTGGCAATACCGCGATAGAGGAACTGGTTGTCGTTCGCCTTTTCTTCGCTCTTCTCGCCCTTGACGGTCAGCGTGTGCTCGCGGGCTTCGATCGAAAGTTCGCTTTCGTCAAAACCGGCAACGGCCATGGTGATCCGGTAAGTGCTCTCGCCGGTCCGCTCGATATTATAGGGCGGATAGGTCTGCGACTGGTCCGGCTGGCCGAGACTGTCGAGCATGGTGAAGAGACGGTCGAAACCGACGGTGGAACGGTAAAGGGGGGAAAAATCAACGTGACGCATGATGTCCTCTTGTGAGCAACTGGTGTGCGATCTTGGCTCTGTCATCCCTTGAAGCGGCGATGGCAGAACCGGTGGACGAGCCCGTTTTCGGCGCCCGTGATGATGAGATGGGAATTCATTTTGCGGCCTTCAAGCCCCCAGGCGGACAAGCTTCGGCGGCCCTGTGATCGGCCCGGCCGCTGATAAACGCAGGATGAACGGCCGGTTCGAACTGCGTTCAGCTTTGCTGCGGTAAAACCGCAACATCGGAAGACGAGGCTGGCAGCGGCGGTGAACGTCCCTTCTCCCATATGCTGCCTGTCCTCAACCGGCCGACTGTCTCTGGCCGGGAACGGTATATCGTCCCCACCGTTTCCGGCCCTTTTTCCCCGTCCTTTTCTGTGACCGGGCAATTGTTCCCGTATTTCTGCTGCCTCACCTGCACCGTTCCTTAATCGCTGTCGATCAAGGATGAGCCATCACAAATCCGGTGCATTGCCGGCGCATCCTTGCGCCAGCATCGCACCCTCAAAGACTCGCCGGACACGGACTTGCCCATGACGCCTACGCTTCACGCCACCCCGGACAACCCGATCCCCGGCAATCACACCGTCGGTTTCTTCGAGGGCGTGGGCAACCGCAGGATCCGCTATGCCATCTTCAAGTCGGATACGCCGGTCGCCAAGGGCACCGTCGTGCTCTTGCAGGGACGCAACGAATCGATCGAGAAATATGCCGAGACGATCGGCGAACTCACTGCGCGAGGTCTCTGGGTGGCAACCTTCGACTGGCGCGGCCAGGCGGGTTCGGAGCGGCTGCTGAAAAACGCGCGGCGTGGTCACGTCAGGCGCTTTTCCGACTACGAGAGCGATCTGTCGACCTTCCTCGAAAAGATCGTCCTGCCTGACACGCGCCTGCCCTTTTTCATGCTGGCCCATTCGATGGGGGCGCTGGTCGCCTTGTCGCAGGCGCCGATGCTTGCCAGCCGCATCGACCGGCTGGCCATCGCCGCCCCCTTCATGGCGCTTGGCGGCCAAAAGGTCGGTCATGGCATGATCAGCTTCATGGCCAGCGTTTTCACGCTACTTGGCCTCGGCTCCCTTCCCTTGATGCGCGACAGGGGATCGCGGCCGTTTCCGGAAAATCTTCTGACCTCGGATGGGCGGCGCTTTGCCCGCAACAAGGCGCTGACCGACACCCATCCCGAACTGGCGCTCGGACCGCCCACCGCCCGCTGGCTACACGAAACCTTCAAGGCGATCAGGCGCGTTTCAGCCCGCGAACACCTGACGCAAATCCGCGTGCCGACCATCGTGCTGGCGCCGACGCAGGACAGACTGGTACCGCACCTAGCCGTGGAGACGCTTGCCCGCAACTTCCGCGCCGGCCAGATGATCCCCATCGATGGCGCCCGGCACGAACTTCTTCAGGAAGCCGACCATTATCGCGCCCAGGCGATCGCCGCCATTGAGGCCTTCATTCCCGGCAGCACGGCGGATACGGCCCTGGTCGATAGCGAGGACCTGTCGGCCTGACGCGCCCGCCGGCTCTCAGCCCTTCAGGATGGCCAGCGCCTGTGCGTGGATTTCGGCGCTGCCGGCCGCGATGACTTCGCCGCCCATTTCCGCCGGACCGCCATTCCAATCGGTGACGATGCCGCCGGCCTGCTCGATCAGCGGAATGATGCCACCGACATCGTAAGGCTTCAGGCCGCATTCGATGACGAGATCGATATGACCGGCGGCAAGAAGCGCGAAGGCGTAGCAGTCGCAGCCGTAGCGGGCGAGCTGCACCTTGCTCTGCACTGCCTCGAAGCGGGTCTTGATATCGCCGGTATAAAGATGCGGCGAGGTGGTGAACAGGATCGCCTGGGAAAGGTCGGCGCAGGGCCGCGTCGAGACAATTTTGTCCTCGCCCGGCCCGCGATAATGGGTGCTCTTGCCATCGGCGAAATAGCGCTCGCCCGTAAACGGCTGGTCCATCAGCCCCATCACCGCCTCGCCCTTGTGATAGAGGCCGATCAGCGTGCCCCAGACCGGCAGGCCGGAAATGAAGGCGCGGGTCCCGTCGATCGGATCGATCACCCAGACATAATCGCGGTCGAGCCCGACATTGCCGAACTCTTCGCCGAGAATACCATGCTCGGGAAAATGCGCCTCGATCAGCGTACGGATTGCCGTCTCGGCCGCGCGGTCGCCCTCGGTGACCGGGTCGAAGCCGGCAGCCTCCTTGTTGGCGACGCTGATGCCGGTGCGGAAACGCGGCAGGGTCTGCGCCTTGGCAGCATCGGCAAGGCGATCGAAAAACTCACGGTCCGGCAGCATGAAACCTCACGAAAATCGGGAAATGGAAGGCTGTTTGTGCTTATGACACATTTTTTTGAAAAAGAAGTCTTCGGCGAAAAAATCGAAGGAATCGCACCGATTCGCACATGCGAAAGCTGTCCTGCACCGGTTTTTCGAAGAACGTGCCTCAAAAATCAAAAGGAACGGCAAAACCGGACGTTTTGCAGCAGTTCAGCACCCGTTGGTTTTGGCGCAGCGCACCAATTATGGCCAAATCTTGCTTGACAATTGTGCGCTGCAATATTAGCTTTTCCCTACAGTCACTTGTGGCTGTAAATACCCTCCTTGGGTGTTTCCTCCCTAGACTTAGCCGCGCCACAAGCGCGGTTTTTTTTGTCTTGATGCCGGGAGGAAAGTCGGCCTATTCGGCAGCCAGCGACGTGCTCGGCGCGTATGTGTCCACATGCGCGGCCAGTCCACCGAGGAACATCCTGATGGCCTGGGCCAGCATCGGAAAGTCCTTCTTCTTCTGCAGTGTCGCCTCATCGATGTAGAGACCGCGATTGATCTCGATCTGCAGCGCATGCAGCCCGCGCGCGGGGCGGCCGTAATGCTCGGTGATGAACCCCCCGGCATAGGGCTTGTTGCGGGCGACCGAAAACCCGAGGTCCTCCAGCAAAGACACCGCCGCCCGCGACAGGTCGGCCGAGGCGCTGGTGCCGTAGCGGTCGCCGATGATGAAATCCGGCCGTTGGCCCGTTCCGGCCAGCCGGATATTGCCGGGCATCGAATGGCAATCGATCAGAACCGCCAATCCGAAATGCACATGGGTGCGGGCAATCAGCCGCCGCAGACAGGCATGATAGGGCTTGTAGATCGTCTCGATGCGCTCCAGCGCTTCTGCGACCGGAAAGCGGCCGCGATAAATTTCCATGTTCTCCGCCACCAGCCGCGGCACGGTGCCGAGACCACCCGCCACCCGCATCGAGCTGATATTGGCATGCGGCGGCAATGGCCCGTCGAACATGCGCGGATCGAGTTCATAGGGTTCGCGGTTGACGTCGAGAAAGGCGCGCGGGAAATGCGCCATTAACAATGGCGCGCCCAGATCTGTCACGGAATGAAACAGTTCGTCGACGAAATGATCCTCCGACCGGCGGATCGACACCTCGTCCAGACGCGATTTTTCAAGGAAGGCACGGCTGTAGACCCTGCCGCTGTGCGGGGAATTGAAGACAAAGGGAATGCGCTGCATTTCCGGCTCGCGAACTTCGAACTGTTCGGTTTCGCTGACGTTCTGCGTCATCGCAGCCCTTTTTTACCATGTCACAATCTTGATGCTTCGTGTATGTTGCCAGCAGGCGGCAATCATGTCCATAGTCGTTTCCTGCCAGTGAACGGGCTTGATCTTAAGTCTTCACCGGATATTTACCCACATGCGGTTTCATGACGTTACCGCAATTCCCGACATCGACACGTAAGGTGCAACGGCTTTAATCCATGAGTCCAAAAATCCTCCTCGCCGAAGACGATAACGACATGCGCCGGTTCCTGGTGAAAGCCCTGGAAAAGGCCGGCTATAAGGTGTTGTCGTTCGACAATGGCGCCAGCGCCTACGACCGGCTGCGCGAAGAGCCGTTTTCGCTTCTTCTCACCGACATCGTCATGCCCGAAATGGACGGCATCGAGCTCGCCCGGCGGGCGACTGAACTCGATCCGGACCTGAAGGTCATGTTCATCACCGGCTTTGCCGCGGTGGCGCTCAACCCTGATTCGAAGGCTCCGAAGGACGCAAAGGTCCTGTCCAAGCCCTTCCATCTGCGTGATCTTGTGGACGAAGTGAACAAGATGCTGGCCGCATAGGCCTGCGCCGCAAGGGCCGCAAAACTTCCTGTCAAAAAGCCGAAAAAAGCCTATTGACGCCCCAGGAGGTTTGTGGTCTATGCGCCGACATCGGATGGGCGTATAGCTCAGCGGGAGAGCACTACGTTGACATCGTAGGGGTCACAGGTTCAATCCCTGTTACGCCCACCATCCAGTTTTTAAAGGCCTTTCGGGAAACCGGAGGGCCTTTTAAGTTTTTGCGGCATGCCTGAAGAACCGCGCACCCAAGCAGCGACCGGACCGGTTGACTTTGCGGTTCACCGTCCGGATCATGCTCCGCCGCCCGACCGGCCACATCAAGAACAGCCCATCGATGAAACGCTACGGCCAAGGACGATTTCGCCTGTGAAAGAAGCGCGTTACGATCTCCGCCAGGAAAAGAATGGCACATGGACCGTGATCGACGTCGTTACGCGGGTGCCTGCGGCCTCGGATGGCCGCGATCTGACTGGCTTGGAGCATGACGATGCAAAAGACATCATGGATGCGCTGAACGGGGATCACCTCGCCGGGCGGAAAAGCCCGCTGGTATAGAGCGCAAAATCCCCTCCCCGTTGCCGGAGAGGAGATTTGTACAATGGTTTAGGTGATGAAATTGCTGGGTTGCAAAGTGTCCAGCGGCGGCAATAAAGATTGAAAAGCTGCGCCACGCATCCCCCAAACAAGGTAGGCAGACACCGTTATTGTTCGGAATCAACCGGTTGGGCAGGAAACCCTGCGCTATGCGCAGCAAATTCGGCAGATCGGGCCAAACGCGCAATTCCTGGCGATGCCGCCATAAGGCAAGCCATTTCAGCGTGCACTGCTGAGAGATTCGCGATACCATTCGCGTCCAAAAAACACGAAATATTGTTACGAAATTCGTGACGTGGGCGCAGTTTTGCGCTAGGAACCGCTGAAATTGTGGTCCCTGAACCCTATATCTGCCGTTCACCCAGACAAGATCAAGGAAGACGTCCATGCCCGCCTATCGCTCCCGCACCACCACCCACGGCCGCAACATGGCCGGCGCTCGCGGCCTCTGGCGCGCGACGGGCATGAAGGACAGCGACTTCGGCAAGCCGATTATTGCGGTGGTCAACTCGTTCACCCAGTTCGTGCCGGGCCACGTGCACCTCAAGGACCTTGGCCAGCTGGTCGCCCGCGAGATCGAAGCCCACGGCGGCGTCGCCAAGGAATTCAACACCATCGCCGTCGATGACGGCATCGCCATGGGTCATGACGGCATGCTCTATTCGCTGCCGTCGCGCGAAATCATCGCCGACAGCGTCGAATACATGGTCAACGCCCACTGCGCCGATGCGATGGTCTGCATTTCCAACTGCGACAAGATCACCCCCGGCATGCTGATGGCCTCCCTGCGCCTCAACATCCCAACGATCTTCGTCTCCGGCGGCCCGATGGAAGCCGGCAAGGTGCTGCTCTCCGACGGCAAAATTCATTCGCTCGACCTGGTCGATGCCATGGTCGCCGCTGCCGACGAAAACATGTCGGACGAGGACGTCCAGACCATCGAACGCTCGGCATGCCCGACCTGCGGCTCCTGCTCCGGCATGTTCACCGCCAATTCGATGAACTGTCTGACCGAGGCGCTCGGCCTGTCTTTGCCCGGCAACGGCTCGACGCTGGCCACCCATTCCGACCGTGAAAAGCTGTTCCTGGAAGCCGGCCGCCGCATCGTCGGTCTCGCCAAGCGCTACTACGAGCAGGACGACGAAACCGCGCTGCCACGCACCATCGCCTCGAAGGGTGCCTTCGAGAATGCCATGGCACTGGATATCGCCATGGGCGGCTCGACCAACACCGTGCTGCACATCCTGGCTGCCGCCCATGAAGGCGAAATCGATTTCAATCTGGACGACATCGACCGCCTGTCGCGCAGGGTTCCGTGCCTCTCCAAGGTCGCGCCCGCCAAGGCCGATGTGCATATGGAAGACGTGCACCGTGCCGGCGGCATCATGGCCATCCTCGGCGAGCTCAACCGTGCCGGCCTGCTGAACGCCGGCCTGCCGACCGTCCATGCCAAGACGCTCGGCGACGCGCTGTCGCAATGGGATATTTCCGTCACCGACAATCCGGCTGCGCTCGAACTGTTCAGCGCCGCTCCCGGCGGCGTGCCGACGCAGGTTGCCTTCAGCCAGAGCGCCCGTTGGAAGGAACTCGATCTCGACCGCAAAAAGGGCGTCATCCGCGATGCCCAGCATCCATTCTCCAAGGATGGCGGTCTCGCTGTCCTGAAGGGCAATATCGCCCCCAACGGCTGCATCGTGAAGACGGCCGGCGTGGACGAATCGATATTGAAATTCTCCGGACCCGCCCGCGTCTTCGAAAGCCAGGATTCGTCGGTCAAGGCGATCCTTTCCAACGAGATCAAGGCCGGCGACGTCGTCGTCATCCGTTATGAAGGCCCGAAGGGCGGCCCGGGCATGCAGGAAATGCTCTATCCGACCAGCTACCTGAAATCGAAGGGCCTCGGCAAGGCCTGCGCACTGATCACCGACGGCCGCTTCTCCGGCGGCACGTCGGGCCTTTCGATCGGCCACGTCTCGCCGGAAGCTGCAAATGGCGGCCTGATCGGCATCGTGCGCGAAGGCGACATGATCGACATCGACATCCCCAACCGGACGATCTCGCTGCGCGTCAGTGAAGCGGAAATCGCCGCTCGCAGCGCCGAGCAGGACGCCAAGGGCTGGAAGCCGGTCGAACTGCGCAAGCGCAAGGTCACCACGGCGCTGAAAGCCTACGCCGCCTTCGCCACCTCGGCCGACCGCGGCGCAGTCCGCGATCTGGGTGACCTCGGCTAAAACGGGCGACAAGCCTTCATCAACTCCTAGCGCACCCCTGAATCCCAACGGATTCAGGGGTGTTTCTTTTTCCGCCGCAAAGACTCTTCTGGGTTAGGCGATGCGCTGCAAGCCGGCACATGGTTGCAGTTCTTTGCCAAGCCGCCATTCGGCCGTCATTGCGATATAGTCAAATCCGCGAAACGCGCCCACAATCCCCATAAGTCAGTCCCAAAGCCCACCACACTCCGAGCAAACCCATGCAAGCCGAACAGACCGTCCTGAAAATCTCCATCGGCGTGACCATCCTGATCGCCTGTTCCGGTATTCTCTTCGGCATCGTCACCGGCTCTTTCTCGATCGCCTTCGACGGGGTCTATTCCCTGGCCGATGCCAGCATGAGCACGCTGGCTTTGGTGGTTGCCAAGCTGATTGCCAGCGATACCGATCCGAGCCGCGGCAGGGGCAAGCTGCGAGCACGGTTTTCCCTCGGCTTCTGGCATCTCGAGCCGATCGTACTCGGGCTGAACGGCATCCTGTTGATGAGCGTCGCCGTTTACGCCCTGATCAACGCGATCATCAGCATCCTCTCCGGTGGCCATACGCTCGAATTCGACTATGCGATCCTCTACGCCGCTATAGCGCTCGTGGCGTGCCTGACCATGGCGATCGTCGTCCGGAAGAAAAACGCCACCATCCGCTCCGAGTTTCTGACGTTGGATGCCACCGCATGGATCATGTCCGCCGGCATCACCGCTGCCTTGCTGATCGCCTTCATCGGCGGCTTTGTCGTGGAAGGCACGTCGCTTGCGTGGATCGCACCCTATATCGATCCGGCCGTTCTGGCGCTGGTCTCGGTCGTCATCATCCCGATGCCGGTCGGCACCGTGCGCCAGGCGCTGTCGGATATTCTGCTGATGACGCCAATGCCGTTGCGGGCAAGGATCGATGAAGTGGCTGAGGAGGTGGTCCAGGAACAGGCTTTCCTGTCCCATCGCGCCTATGTCGCCCGTATCGGTCGCCTGATGCAGGTGGAGCTCTATTTCATCGTGCCGCCCGGCATGCCCGCCCGCACGATCGAAGAGTGGGACCAGTTGCGCGATGACATCGGCGCCCGCATCGGCAGCGAAGGCCCCAACCGCTGGCTGACCATCGCCTTTACGGCCGATACGGAATGGGCGGAATAGCACTTTCCCGTGAGAGAACGGGCGCGCGCCGCTACTTCCGCGCAGAAACCAGAAGGAACATCGGCCGCTCGCGCTCCTCCGCCCATTCCGGATGGGCGAGAACCTGCTCCAGCGACGGCCCCCATTCCTCGACATGTTGCAAGGTAAACCCGAGGCCGATCAGGATGTTGATCAGCGTTCCCAAAGTCCGGTGCTGCTTGACGACGCCCTTGGCCAGCCAATCCGTCGTGCGCGGACCTTCATCGAGATAGCCGTTGACCGGCCATGTCGCCCGCCCGTCGATATCCTTCGACCAGCCGGGATGGGCAGGTGCCATGTAGATCGGATGCTCGATCGAAAACACCAGCTGGCCGCCGCTCACCAGCGCCGAATGCACACGCGCCAGAAGCGCCTCGAGGTCGCTGATATAGTGGAAGGCGAGCGAACTGTAGACGAGGTCGAAGGATGCTTCCGGCAATTCCAGCACCTCAAGATCGGCCTTTTCGTAGACGATCGCCGGATCGGACGTTGCCCGCGCCCGCGCCAGCATGTTCTCCGAAACATCGAAACCGAGCACGGTTGCCGCACCTTCCTCCCACGCAAACCGGCAGAACCAGCCAAAACCACAGCCGAGATCGACAACCCGCTTGCCCTTCAGATCGGGCAGCAGCACCCGGATCGACGCCCATTCCGCCGCCCCATCCAGCCCCTCCACCGACCGGCCAAGCTGGCTATAGCCTTCGAAGAATTCAGGATTGTCGTAGACGTTCTGGGTCATGTTTCACCATGTTCTGTGTCGTCGGGGGACGCATATCGCGATGCTTGCCCCGTCATGCCAGCGTTTTGTGGCAGGAATTGTGGGATCGGGAATGCGTTTTCACAAAATGAGATGGGGCACAAAGGGAGATTCTAGGCTTTGCACCGGCCTCCAAGCTGAAGGTTCGGTCTCAATCGCTGTTCGTGTTTGAAAAATTATTTCCTCAGTCATCCCGGACGTGTTCCGGGATGACTGAGGAGAATTTTCTGCCGCAGAACAATCGAGGACACGCAGAGGCAATCGAAGACACCCTCCCCCATCAACCCGCCGCCTGCGGCTCCATATAGGCCAGCTCCCAGACATGACCGTCCGGATCCTGAAAACTGCAGCCATACATGAAGCCATAGTCCATCACCGGCCGCCATGCCTTGCCGCCGAGCGACAGGGCCTTGGCCAAGGTCTCGTCCACTTCCTGGCGGCTGGACGCGGAAAGTGCCGTCAGCACTTCCGTCACCTTGCTGGTGTCGCTGATCTCGTCGATGATGAATTCCTTGAAGCGCGCCTCGTGCATCAGCATGACGAAGATGTTTTCCTCGACGATCATGCACAGCGTATCGTCGCTGGAGAAATCCGGATTGAAGCCGAATCCCAGCCCGGCGAAGAATGCCTTCGACCGCGAAATGTCCTTGACCGGCAGGTTTACGAAAATCATCCTCATGAACAGTCTCCTCATTGATGATGGGGTTGTCCGCTCGTTGAGCGGACAGCAATGGATGCTCAGGCAAGCGCCAGAAGGTCGGAGCGCAAGCGGTCCGGCCGCCCCTCGCCCAGCGCGTCATCGACATCGGCATGCGTGCTTTTCCAGATCGGCACCGCCATCGACAACAACGCATGGCCTGAAGGCGTCAGCTTCATTCGGCGCAAGCGTCGGTCCTTGTCATCGGTCACGGTCACCACCAGCCCGCGTTTCTCCAGCGGTTTCAACGCGGCCGTCAGAGTGGTGCGGTCCATCGCCAGAAGACGGGCAACCGGCCCCATGCCCGGTGGGTCCGGCCGATTGAGCGACATCAGCAGGGAAAACTGGCCGTTGGTCAGATCGAGCGGCCGCAAAGCGTCATCGAATTTGCGCGCCAACGCCCGCGCCGCGCGCTGCACATGAAGGCACAGGCATGTGTCGCGGACATGAAGGGTGGTCTGAAAGGGAATCACGATGGGCTTTGACATGCTCACATAATGTTGATATCAACCTATTCAGTCAAGCGGAACGAAACGCGATTTTCTGAGGAGGAATGAACGATGTTGAGCAATCCGGTTGTATCCCGCGACGAATGGCTTGAGGCGCGCAGGGCGCTGCTCGCCACCGAGAAGGAAGAGACGAAACTGCGGGACAAGATCCGCGCCGGCCGGCAGAACATGCCGTGGGTCAAGGTCGACAAGACCTACACATTCGACACGCCCGCCGGCAAAAAGACGTTGGCCGACCTGTTCGACGGCCGCAGCCAGCTGATGATCTACCATTTCATGTTCGGCCCCGACTGGGAGGCCGGCTGCCCGGGCTGCTCTTTCCTGTCCGATCATATTGACGGCACGCTTGCCCATCTCAACAATCACGACGTCACCTATGTGACGGTCTCCCGCGCCCCGCTTGACAAGATCGAAGCCTATAAGACGCGCATGGGCTGGAAATTCCCCTGGGTTTCGTCGTTCGGCAGCGACTTCAATTTCGACTACCACGTCTCTTTCACCAAGGAGGAACTGGAAAGCGGCAAGGTCTTTTATAATTTCCGCGAGATCTCCGGCGACGAGGCCAATGACGAACTGCCCGGCATGAGCGCCTTCATTCGCGACGAGGCCGGCAATGTCTACCACACCTATTCCGACTACGCCCGCGGCGGCGAGGAGATCCTCACCACCCTGATGATCCTCGACCGCGCACCAAAGGGCCGCAACGAGACCGGAACCCTCAGCTTCGTGAAGCGTCATGACGAATATGACGCCGAGTCTAAGGCGCAGTCCTGCTGCGCCTGACATGACCGACCGGCAATCACGCTTGAACCGTTTCCAGCAAGACTGCGCAGCGGTTTTGCGTCCGGCATGGTGACGAAGACGCAGATCGAATGTTTTTCGCGGTCGAGGAAAAGCGGAAATGCGCCGGAGGAAAAGATGCGTTGAAGGCAGTCCTTGTGCACGGCCACCGCCGCCTGCAACTCACGTGGAAACCGGTCATTCCTGTGAGCATCACGCATTTGAACATTGCAACCACCCCATTTTCCGGCCGGATGGCCATCAACATCAAAGAGGAGGATTGTTATGAAAAAGCCGCACGGCGCGTTCGTCTGGTACGAACTGATGACCACCGATACCAAGGCTGCCGAAGCTTTCTACGATGATGTTGTCGGCTGGACCTCGGCCGATTCCGGCATGCCGGATGCGAACTACACGCTGTTCAAGACCAACGGCCTGCGCGTCGCCGGACTGATGACCATGCCGGAAAGTGCCCTTACGATGAACATTCCGCCGGCCTGGCTCGGCTATGTCGGCGTCGATGACGTCGATGCCGCTGCCAAGAAGCTTGCCAAGCTCGGCGGCACCGTCCACCGTCAGCCGGACGATATTCCGGGCGTTGGCCGCTTTTCCGTCGTCGCCGACCCGCACGGCGCTGTCTTTGCCCTGTTCGGCACCGATGATGGCGACATGCCGGATATCAAGCAGATGGACCCCGGCAGCATCGGCTGGCACGAACTGATGGCCGGTGATCTCGCCACCGACCTGCCCTTCTATCAGGAAATGTTCGGCTGGCAGAAGGACGAGGGTCTGGATATGGGCGACATGGGCGTCTACCAGCTCTTCTCCCACGATGGCGCGCAGATCGGCGGCATGATGAAAAAGCCGGAGACGATCCCTGCGCCGCCCTATTGGGGGTTCTACTTCAACGTCGAAGCCCTCGATGCAGCCATCGCACGGTCAACCGCCAAGGGTGGCAAAGTCGTCAACGGCCCGATGGAAGTTCCCGGCGGCGCCTGGGTGGTCAATTGCGTCGATCCTCAAGGCGCCTATTTCAATCTTGTGGCAATGAAACGGTAAATCCGTCTCCCCGCGGCAAGGCACCGGCGTAAAACCGCCGGGGCCTTGCCGCCAGCCACTCCGGAGCCCCCATGAAGCTTGACGCGATCGAGGTCATCACCTTGTTTGTCGATGACATCGACGAAGCAAGGTCGTTCTACCAAACGGCCTTTGCGCCCGAAATCGTCTACCAGGACGCGGTATCCGCTGTGCTGAAATTCGCAGGCACCATGGTCAACCTGCTGAAATCAACGGAAGCACCGGAGCTGGTCGCACCGTCAATCGTCGCCAAGTCATCGTCAGGCTCGCGCGTCCTCCTGACGATCAAGGTGGATGACACCGACGGCGCCTGCGCCGAGCTGCAGCGGCGCGGTGTGACGCTGCTCAACGGTCCGGTCGATCGCCCTTGGGGACGCCGCACCGCAGCCTTCGCCGATCCTTCCGGCCATGTCTGGGAGATCGCCCAGGAGCTCAGCTGACGGCGTGCGTCGCGCGCTCGCGCGGCAAATGCTTTGCCTCCAAACGGGGCATTTCTGCACTCGCTAAAATATGGTAGATGTCGCCACCAGTCGGGGGCAAGCATCATGTCCAATTCGCTGCTAGACGCGCTGACCGCTGCAGATCTTCACTGCCCGGTGATCATGGCCGGTCATCCGGAATACGATCACTATCGCCGGGTCTGGAACGGCATCGCCGATCGGCTGCCTCTCGCGATCGTGCGGCCGCAGGAGGTCGAGGATGTTCAAAAAGCCGTGCGTGCGGCGGCCTCGTCCGGCGCCTTGCTCGCTGTGCGCGGCGGCGGCCACAGCCTGCCCGGCTTGTCCACCTGCAATGACGGCCTGGTGCTCGACCTGTCTTTGATCCATTCCGTCGTCATCGACAACATCGCCCAAACCGTCGATGTCGGCGGCGGCGCCTTGCTTGGCGATCTCGATCGCGCAACGGTTCCGAGAGACTATATCGTCCCGGCAGGCGTGATTTCCCACACGGGGATCGCTGGCCTGACACTCGGCGGCGGCATGGGCTGGGCAAGCCGGAAATATGGGCTGACGATCGACAGCCTGCTGGGTGCCGAGATCGTGCTCGCCACCGGAGATATCACCTGGACGAGCCCAACCTGGAACCCCGAGCTGTTCTGGGCCATTCGCGGTGGCGGCGGAAATTTCGGCGTCGTCACCCGTTTCAGGTTCCAGTTGCATGCGTTCAGCGGCATCGTCGCCGGCCAATGGATCTACCCGATCGAGCAGGCCCTGAAGGTCCTGTCTGTATTGCGCGATCGGGCGCGTCAACAATCCCGCGATTTTGCCGTTTCCTTCACCGCATCCCAGTCTGGCATCCACGTCACAGCCGTCTGGTACGGCGATGCCGGCCTTGCCACCGCTGCACTGTTACCTTTCGGAGCCTTGGCGGACGGCGCCAGCGGCGGGCTTGAAAACCTGTCCTATCTTACCTTGCAAAGCCGCAACGACGTGGCTTTCGCGTGGTCGCGCCGTTACTATGCCAAGGGTGGCTTCTGGTCCGATGTCAGTGACCAGGCAATTGCACACATCATCGACGCAATCGCTCGTGCACCGACGCCGGATTGCGAGATCTATGCCATGCAGCTGGGGGGCGCCATCCGTGACGTGCCGGATGAGGCAGCCGCCTATACCGGACGGGAAGCAGGCTATTATTGGCTGTCCGAGCCCATCTGGGACGATATCGCCGACGATGACAGATGCATTGCCTGGGGCCGCGCGACCGGCCGGTTGCTGTCCGACGCATCAATCGCCGGCAACTATGTCAACGAACAGAGCGACACCGGCTCGAGCATCGCCCGAGATGCCTATGGCGATGAAAAATACCGGCGCCTTGCACGGTTGAAAGCACGCCTCGATCCGGCCAACCTGTTCCGCCTCAATCAGAATATCGAGCCGCAGGAATAGCGCCCGACAGGCGCCTGCTTCGTCTTGCCCTTGGGAAATGAATCCGTCCGCCGGGAATTGCGCCTTGCAATCTCTCTTCGCATTGCACAAAATCCCCGCAATGGCGGCATAGACCCGTCATCAAGGGGATAAAAATCTGCATGGCGATCAAAGCAAGCATCTATCACCTCACACATTACAAGTATGACAAGCCGGTGCGGCTCGGTCCCCAGATCATCCGGCTGAAGCCGGCGGCCCATTCCAAGACCAAGGTGATCAGCCACTCGCTCAAGGTCACGCCGGAAAATCACTTCGTCACGCTGCAGCAGGATCCCTACGGCAATTACCTCTCCCGCTATGTCTTCCCCGACCCCGTCACCGAGTTCAAGATCGAGGTCGATCTCGTCGCCGACATGACGGTCTACAATCCCTTCGACTTCTTCATCGAGGAAGAGGCCGAGACTTTCCCCTTCACCTATCCCGAAGATATCCGCGACGACCTGAAGATCTACATGCAGGCGGAGCCGATGAGCCCGGCGCTGGAAGCCTATATCAACGGCATCGACCTGACGCCGATGCGCACCATCGACTTCATCGTCGGCCTGAACGCCCGCCTGCAGCAGAAGGTCAACTATATCATCCGCATGGAACCCGGTGTCCAGACGCCGGAAGCGACCCTGCTGCTGGCGCTTGGTTCCTGCCGCGATTCCAGCTGGCTGCTCGTGCAGATCCTGCGCAATCTCGGGCTGGCCGCCCGCTTCGTCTCCGGCTACCTCATCCAGCTTGCCCCCGATCTGAAAGCGCTCGACGGCCCGTCCGGCACCGAGGTGGATTTCACTGATCTGCACGCCTGGTGCGAAGTCTATATTCCTGGCGCCGGCTGGGTCGGACTTGACCCGACATCCGGCCTTCTGACCGGCGAAAGCCATATACCGCTGGCTGCCACGCCGCATTACCGCAACGCCGCGCCGATCTCCGGCGGCCTCTATGGCGATGCCAACACCACCTTCGATTTCGCCATGACCGTCAGCCGCGTGGCCGAGCATCCGCGCATCACCAAGCCGTTTTCCGAGGAAAGCTGGCAGGCGCTGAATGCGCTCGGCGAGCATGTCGACAAGGTGCTGAACGGCAGCGACGTCCGCCTGACCATGGGCGGCGAGCCGACCTTCGTTTCCATCGACGATTTCGAATCGGAAGAATGGAACACCGGCGCCGTCGGCCCGACCAAGCGCGACAAGGCCGACGAACTGATCCGCCGTTTACGCGAACGCTTCGCTCCCGGCGGCTTCCTGCATTACGGCCAGGGCAAGTGGTATCCCGGCGAAAGCCTGCCGCGCTGGACCTTCTCGCTCTACTGGCGCAAGGACGGATTGCCGATCTGGCACAATCCCGATCTGATCGCTGCCGAGGGCCAGGATACCAAGGTCACCGACAAGGAGGCAGCAGCGCTTCTCACCGGCATCGCCGCCGAGCTTGAGATCGAACCGGAGATGATCATCCCCGCCTTCGAGGATCCCGCCGAATGGATCATCAAGGAAGGCAGCCTGCCGGAAAATGTCGATCCGGAAAATTCTAAGCTGGAAAGCCCGGAGGAGCGCGCGCGCATCGCCAAGGTGTTCGAGCGCGGCCTGACGACCCCTACCGGCTACATTCTTCCCGTCCAGGCGTGGAATTCCAAGGCCGAGGGCCAGAAATGGATCTCCGAGAAATGGCGCACCCGCCGCGGCAAGATCTTCCTGATGCCGGGCGATTCGCCGATCGGCTTCCGCATGCCGCTCGGCACGCTGCCTTACGTGCCGCCGTCGGAATATCCCTATATCCACCCGGAAGACCCGTCGATCGACCGCCAGCCTCTTCCAGATTACGGAACGCCGGCCAGAGCCTTGGCCGAGGCCTCCCGCAAGGCGGCCACCGACGCCCGCCAGAAGCGCATCGAGCAGGTGCTGGAAGCGGCGAATGCCGATATCCGCGGTGCTGTGCGCACCGCCATGAGCGTCGAGCCACGCGATGGGCGTCTCTGCGTCTTCATGCCGCCGGTCGAGCGCATCGAGGATTATCTGGAACTGATCGCCGCCGCTGAAAAAGCCGCGTCCGATCTTGGCCTGCCGATCCATATCGAGGGCTACTCGCCGCCGCAGGATGAGCGCATCAACGTCATGCGGGTCGCACCCGATCCCGGCGTCATCGAGGTCAATATTCACCCGGCCTCCAACTGGGCCGATTGCGTCGCCATCACCACGGCGATCTATGAGGAAGCCCGGCTTACCCGCCTTGGCGCCGACAAGTTCATGATCGACGGCCGCCACACCGGCACCGGCGGCGGCAACCATGTCGTGGTCGGCGGCAACAATCCCAACAACAGCCCGTTCCTGCGCCGGCCGGACCTGCTGAAGAGCCTGATCCTGCACTGGCAGCGTCATCCGGCGATGTCCTATCTGTTTTCCGGCATGTTCATCGGCCCGACCAGCCAGGCGCCGCGTGTCGACGAGGCCCGGCACGACACGCTGTACGAGCTCGAAATCGCCATGGCGCAGGTGCCCGTGCCCGGCATGGCGCAGACCCCTCTGCCGTGGATGGTCGATCGCCTGTTCCGCAATCTCCTGACCGACGTCACCGGCAACACCCATCGTGCTGAAATCTGCATCGACAAGATGTTTTCGCCGGATGGCCCGACGGGGCGGCTGGGCCTGGTCGAGTTCCGCGGCTTCGAAATGCCGCCGAATGCCCGCATGAGCCTTGCCCAGCAGCTGCTGGTGCGGGCGTTGATCGCCCGCTACTGGCAGAACCCGGCCGAGGGCAAGCTGGTGCGCTGGGGCACCACCCTGCACGACCGCTTCATGCTGCCGCACTATGTCTGGCAGGACTTCCTCGACATCCTCAATGATCTCGGGGCCAACGGCTTCAATATCCGGCCGGAATGGTTCGAGGCCCAGCTCGAGTTCCGGTTCCCGTTCTGCGGCGAAGTCGAATACGAAGGTGCCAAGCTCGAACTGCGCCAGGCCCTGGAACCCTGGCATGTGATGGGCGAGGAAGGCGCGCCCGGCGGCACCGTGCGTTATGTCGACAGCTCCGTCGAGCGCCTGCAGGTGAAGCTGGAGACGGCCAATCCCGAACGCTACACCGTTGCCTGCAACGGCCGTGCCCTGCCGCTGACCAAGACCGGCTTCAATGGAGTTTCCGTTGCCGGTGTCCGCTACAAGGCCTGGCAGCCGGTGTCGGGTTTGCATCCCAATCTGCCGGTTAACACGCCGCTTACATTCGACATTTATGATACATGGTCGAAGCGTTCGATCGGCGGCTGCATCTATCATGTTGCCCATCCGGGCGGGCGCAGTTACGACACCTTTCCGGTGAACGGCAACGAAGCGGAAGCCCGCAGGCTAGCCCGTTTCGAACCCTGGGGGCATACGGCCGGCGCTTATGCCCTGGCGCCTGAAGCCCCATCGGCAGAATTTCCCCTGACGCTCGATTTGCGGCGTCCGGCAGGCGTGTAGGACTTTGATGTCAAAGAAGCAGACGGCCCACGCGACACTGAGCGAAGACCGGATCGGCAACGATCCGGTCTTCGGCTATCGCGCACTGCCCGGAATCGCCGATGAAATGCTCGATACGCAGGGCAGTGTCCGGCCGGTCTGGCAGCATTTTCTCGCCTCCATCGGCCGCATGGACGAGACCGAGCTCTCCAACCGTTTCGCCCGCGCCGATCGCTATCTGCGCGATGCCGGCGTATTCTACCGCGCCTATGGCACCAAGGAGAATTCTGAGCGTAGCTGGCCGCTTTCCCACGTTCCGGTTCTGATCGATGACGTGGAGTGGCAGGCGGTCTCCAAAGGCCTCATCCAGCGCGCCGAATTGCTGGAGCGCATGGCCGCCGATATCTACGGCCCGAACCGGCTGGTCGCCGAAGGTTTTCTGCCACCTTCGCTGGTCGCCTCCAACCCGGAATTCCTGCGTCCAATGGTCGGCGTGCTTCCGGCCGATGGCCATTTCCTGCATTTCTGTTCGTTCGAGATCGGCCGCGGTCCGGATGGCAACTGGTGGGTACTGTCGGACCGCACCGAGGCGCCGTCGGGTGCCGGCTTCGCGCTGGAAAACCGCGTCGCCACCACCCGCGCCTTCTCCGATCTCTACGCCGAAACCCATGTCCATCGCCTGGCCGGCTTCTTCGGCGCCTTCCGCGACGAACTGCAATCGCGCAAGAAACATCCGGACGACCGCATCGCCGTTTTGACGCCGGGTGTCGCCAACGAAACCTATTTCGAGCACGCCTATATCGCCCGCTATCTCGGCTTCATGCTGCTCGAAGGCGAAGATCTGACCGTTATCGACGGCCGCGTCATGGTCCGCACCGTGGCCGGCTTGAAGCCCGTCGGCGTACTCTGGCGCCGCCTTGATGCCGCCTTTGCCGATCCGCTGGAATTGAACCAGAGTTCGCATATCGGCACGCCGGGCATCGTCGAGGCACTGCGCTCCGGCTCGGTATCGATCGTCAATTCGCTCGGCTCCGGCATACTGGAAACCCGCGCCTTCCTCGCCTTCATGCCGACCATCTGCCGTCACCTGCTTGGTGAGGACCCTATCCTGCCGAGCATCGCCACCTGGTGGTGCGGCCAGCAGCCGGAACGCGATCAGGTGGCCGGCAATATCGAGAAAATGGTGATCGGCCCGGCCTATTCCACCCGCCCCTTCTTCGACGACAATGGCCAGTCTGTTCTCGGCTCGTCGCTGCGCGATACGGCGAAGGTGTCGGTCACCGACTGGCTGCAGACGGATGGCCCGAAACTTGTCGGCCAGGAGGTCGTCACCCTTTCCACCACACCCGCCTGGATCAACGGCAAGCTGACACCGCGGCCGATGAGCCTGCGCGTCTATGTCGCCCGCACCCGCGATGGCTGGCAGGTCATGCCGGGCGGCTTTGCCCGCATCGGCTCCGGTGCCGATGCCGCCGCCATCGCCATGCAGGCGGGCGGTTCGGCCGCCGACGTCTGGATCGTCAGCCAGAAGCCTGTGGAACACACGACGCTTCTGCCGGCCGAGGAAAGTTTCATCCGCATCATGCCCGGCAGCCTGCCGAGCCGGGCGGCCGATAATCTCTTCTGGCTCGGCCGCTATATCGAGCGGGCCGAAGGCGCGCTGCGCATCCTGCGCGCCTGGCATGGCCGTTATGCCGAAACCGCCAATACCGAAATGCCGCTGTTGAAGGACATCACCGACTATCTGGCCGTGCTCGATATCGACACCAAGCAGCCGGTCCCCGACAGCCTGATGGCCAACCTCAACAGCGCCCTGTTTTCCGCCAGCAATATCCGCGACCGTTTCTCAGCCGATGGCTGGCTGGCGCTGAACGACCTTGCCAAGACGGCCCGCAAATTCCAGTCCACGGTCCAAGCCGGCGACGACGCCACCCATGCAATGACCGTGCTCCTGCGCAAGCTCGCGGGCTTTGCCGGTCTGGTGCATGAAAACATGTACCGCTTCACCGGCTGGCGTTTCCTGTCGATCGGCCGCTATCTTGAGCGCGGCCTGCACATGACCCGGTTGCTCGGCCATATGTCCGGCGAGGACGCACCGGATGGTGCCTATGACATGCTGCTTGAAATCGGCGACAGCGTCATGACCCACCGCCGCCGCTACAACGTCAACACCGCAGCCCTCACCGTCACCGACCTTCTGGCGCTCGACCCGCTCAACCCACGCTCGGTTCTCTATCAGCTGAACGAGATAAAGACGGAGGTCGAGCAATTGCCGAATGCCTTCTCCAACGGCCAGATGTCGCCCTTCTACCGCGAAGCCATGAAACTCCACGCCGGCCTCGCCGTCATGACACCCGAAGCGATGAATGCCGAGGTCTATAACCATCTGGAACAGGAACTCGGCCGTTTCTCCGACATCCTCGCGCAAACCTATCTCGGATAACATACGACGAACGCAGCACCGCGCCGGATTTGGGAACCCATGCTCTACGACATCAATCTGCGGATCACCTATACCTACGAAGTTCCTGTTTCCGGCGGCCGGCATGTCGTGCGCGTCCTGCCCTTGTCGCTTCCCGACCGCCAGCGCCTCGTTGCCGGCACCGTCACCTGCACGCCGGCACCGGAGGAACGGCGCGACAGCGTCGATTTCTTCGCCAATCCCTCGACCTCGATCCTGTTTCGCAAGCAGCACGAAAAACTGGTGATCCACATGCAGGCGCGGGTCCAGCTTGAACAGCAGGCGCTTGCCGCCGATTTTTCGCCCGATCTCACCCGGTTCCCCACCGAGATCGCCAATGTCTGGTCGCTCGACGCCAATTCCCCGCATCATTTCCTCGGCACCAGCCCGCGCCTTCCCGAGGATTCGGCAATATCCGCCTATGCCCGTGGCATCGCCAAACCCGGCATGAGCATCCGCCAGGTGGCCACGGCCATCTGCGCCGGGATCCACAGGGATTTCGTCTATGATGCGAAGGCAACGACGGTCGATACGACCCCGCGCGAGGCGTTCGAGCTGAAGCGCGGCGTCTGCCAGGATTTCACCCATGTGATGATCACGGCGCTGCGCAGCCTCGGCATCCCGGCCGGTTACGTCAGCGGCTTCCTCAGAACCATCCCGCCTGCCGGCAAGGAACGTCTCGAAGGCGCCGATGCCATGCATGCCTGGGTGCGCGTCTGGTGCGGAACCACGACCGGCTGGCTCGAACTTGACCCGACCAACAATATTTTTGCCGGATTGGATCATATCGTCGTCGGCCATGGCCGCGACTATAGCGACGTGGCGCCGGTCATCGGTGTCCTGAAAAGTTACGGATCGCACAAGACCGAACAGGCCGTCGATGTAATTCCGCTGCAGTGACCCGGAACAGGAAAGCCGGCTGTCTTGTTTCCGCACATCGCAACACCGGGTGGAATGCCTGGATTTCCGGCACAATTAGAATTGTATTCAATTACAACCCATGAGTTGAACTGGATCGTAATGTTTACGGGATAGACGTCGCTTCACCAAAAAAGGCAACGTCTGTTTCGAGTGGGGAAAATGGTAAAGCGATCGAAATTCCGGCAGTCTTGTTCAACCTTCATCGGCGACCGCGGCGGCAATTTCGCCCTGACGGCAGCATTGATCATTCCGGTCCTGTTCGCCGCCGGCGGCGTCGCCGTCGACATGGCGAGTATGATGATGGCCAAGAACCAGTTGCAGGAAGCAACGGACACCGCAGCCCTTGCCGCATCGTCGTCTCTCATCAACGAAGGCATGAGCATCCCGAACGCCACCAAGCTCGCCAGGGATTTTATGCTGTCGCAGCTGTCGCAATCGAAAAGCTCCTTGACCGCCGGCATGAGCCCTGAGGAGATTGCCGCTTTCGACGCTGCGTTTGTTAACAACACCAAGATCAACATCGTTGAAAAATCGGCGACCAACACTGTCGGCAACAGCAAGACCTACACCGTCGATATATCGTCGAATTACAACCTGCCACTCAATCCTTTGACCCGGCTTCTTGGTCAAAAGTCCGCCCAAATCAGCGCGGCCAGCAAATCCTTGAGTTCATCGGAAACGAAGAATGCACTATCGATGTTCCTGGTCCTCGACCGCTCCGGCTCCATGGCCGAAAATACGGCGACGGTGAACAAGGATAAGCCGACGAAGAGCTATACCTATGACTGCAGCTACTACAGCGGCAGAAAGTATGTCTCAAAGACGTGCACGGGGACCGAAACGAACTTTATCACCAAGATCGAGGCCCTGAAAACGGCGACGGAAAGCCTTACCGGATATCTGAAAACCGCCGACCCGACCGGTGCACTGGTCAGAACTGGAGCTGTGTCCTACAACGCCTCCATGCAGAAGCAGACTGATCTGGTCTGGGGCACCGACAGCGCTGTCAGTTACGTCAAGGCACTATCGGCAAGCGGCGGCACGGATTCCGGTGATGCCTTCGAGACCGCTTATGAAAAGCTGGTCCTCGTGAACAGTAAGAAGGAGATGGTCGAGGACGCCGCCCACTTCGCTAAAAACAAGCAGGTTCCGACGAAATATATCGTCTTCATGACCGACGGCGACAACAACTACACCTCGGCCGACACCGAAACGAAAAAATGGTGCGAGAAGGCTAGGGCAGACAAGATCCAGGTCTTCACGGTTGCCTTCATGGCACCAGCGCGCGGCCAAGCGCTTCTCGACTTCTGCGCGACCACGAAAGCGCACTATTTCAAGGCCGAGAATGCGGAGCAGCTGAACGAGGCTTTCAAATATATCGGTGAAAAAGCCTCGGCGATGACCGTTCGCCTGACGCAGTAACCGCTGATACCAGTGCGATCGAAAGCCCGTCCCGAAACAATCGGGGCGGGCTTTTTCGCGTTATCCGCCAAATCGCAAGCCGTTTCGAACGCACCGTCTTCTTCAATTATCATCTTATTGAAAACGCTATTGCAAGCGCTTCGTATCGGTGCATAAATCGCTCATATGCCCCGTTGGTATTCGCCTCCGGTCTCCCAAACCGCACGCAGAGGGTAAGCCTTTTCCATGATCGATCGTTTGTCAAACGAGAAAATTCCGAGCGCCGCACCCCGCGCATCGAGCTCTGAAGTCCTTGCCCAGGAAATCATCGAGCGCCTCACCTACCGGATCGGCAAGGACCCGAAGGTCGCCAAGCCGCATGACTGGCTGACGGCTGCCATCCTGGTGGTGCGCGACCGCATCACCGACAACTGGATGGAATCGACGCGCAAGACCTATGCCACCGATGCCAAGCGCGTCTATTACATGTCGCTTGAATTCCTGATCGGCCGCCTGATGCGCGATGCCGTCACCAATATCGGCCTGATGGACGAGTTGCGCGAGGCGCTGGCCTCATTCGGCGTCGATATCGACGTCATCGCAGCCCTTGAGCCGGACGCGGCGCTCGGCAATGGCGGCCTTGGGCGCCTGGCTGCCTGTTTCATGGAAAGCATGGCGACGGTCGATATCCCCGCCTATGGCTACGGCATCCGTTATGTCCACGGGCTGTTCCGCCAGCAAATGGCCGATGGATGGCAGGTCGAACTGCCGGAAACCTGGCTTGCCCACGGGAACCCCTGGGAATTTGAGCGCCGCGAAAGCTCCTACGAAATCGGCTTCGGCGGTTCGGTCGAAACCGTCAATGTCGACGAGGAAGTCACCCGCTACGTCTGGAAACCGGCCGAGCGCGTTATCGCCACCGCCTGCGACACGCCGGTCGTCGGCTGGCGCGCCAAGCGCGTCAACACGCTGCGCCTGTGGACCGCCCATCCGATCGACCCGATCCTGCTCGATGCCTTCAATGCCGGCGATCACATCGGTGCTCTCAGAGAAAGCAACAAGGCCGAAAGCCTTGCCCGCGTGCTCTATCCCGCCGACGCGACGCCGGCCGGCCAGGAGCTGCGCCTGCGCCAGGAATTCTTCTTCTCGTCTGCCTCGCTGCAGGACATCCTGCGCCGCCACCTGCAGCAATATCCGGATTTCACCTCCCTGCCGGACAAGGTGGCGATCCAGCTCAACGACACCCATCCGGCCGTCTCCGTCGCCGAACTCGTCCGTCTGTTGACCGACGTCCACGGCATGGATTTCGAGACAGCCTGGGATATCGCCCGCCACACCTTTTCCTACACCAACCACACGCTGCTGCCGGAAGCGCTGGAAACCTGGCCGGTGCCGCTGTTCGAGCGGCTTTTGCCGCGCCACATGCAGATCGTTTATGCGATCAACGCCAAGATCCTGCTCGAGGCCCGCAAGCAGAAGACCCACACGGATCAGGAGGTCCGCAACATCTCGCTGATCGACGAAAGCGGCGACCGCCGTGTGCGCATGGGCAATCTCGCCTTCGTCGGCTCGCACTCGATCAACGGCGTGTCCGCGCTCCATACCGAGCTGATGAAGGAAACGGTGTTTGCCGACCTGCACCGGCTCTATCCGCAGCGCATCAACAACAAGACCAACGGCATCACCCCGCGCCGCTGGCTGATGCAGTGCAATCCCGAGCTCGTCACCCTGATCCGCGAGGCGATCGGCGACGAGTTCATGGACAATACCGAAGCCCTGCAGGCGCTGGATCCATTTGCCGACAAGCCCGATTTCCAGGAAAAATTCGCTGCGATCAAACGCGCCAACAAGGTCAAGCTTGCCCAGCTGGTGCAGAGCCGCATGGGCATCCGCATCGATCCGTCGGCGATGTTCGACATCCAGATCAAGCGTATCCACGAATACAAGCGCCAGCTCCTCAACATCATCGAGGCGATCTCGCTCTACGACCAGATCCGCTCGCATCCGGAGCTGGACTGGGTTCCACGCGTCAAACTGTTCGCCGGCAAGGCGGCACCGAGCTATCACAACGCCAAGCTGATCATCAAGCTTGCCAACGACGTAGCGCGCGTCATCAACAACGACCCGGCGGTGCGCGGTCTGCTCAAGATCGTCTTCATTCCCAATTACAACGTCTCGCTCGCCGAGATCATGGTGCCGTCGGCCGATCTTTCCGAACAAATATCGACCGCCGGCATGGAAGCCTCCGGAACCGGGAACATGAAGTTCGCGTTAAACGGTGCGCTGACCATTGGAACGCTGGATGGCGCCAATGTGGAAATGCGTGACTGGGTCGGTGAGGAAAACATCAAGATTTTCGGGATGACGGCAGACGAAGTCGCCAAGGTGCGCGCCGAGGGTCACAACCCCCGCGCCATCATCGAGCAATCGCGGGAACTGTCGCAGGCTTTGTTTGCAATTTCCTCCGGCGTGTTCTCGCCCGACGATCGCAACCGATTCACCGGCCTGATCGATGGCATCTACAATCACGACTGGTTCATGGTGGCAGCCGATTTCGATGCCTATACCAAGGCGCAGCGTGAAGTCGATGCGATCTGGACGGATACGGCCAGCTGGTACTCCAAGACCATCCGCAACACTGCGCGCATGGGCTGGTTTTCCTCTGACCGCACAATCCGGCAGTATGCCGGGGAAATTTGGAGAGCCGGATGACATCAGTGCCAAACGACGCCACGCCTACCGTCCCGTCAGCCAGTCTGCCGGCGGAAGAGATTGCGGCGATCCTCGCTGGCACTCATAGCAATCCGTTCGCCGCCCTCGGTGTCCATCCGGCGGGCAAGGAGTTCGTCGCCCGCTGTTTTCTTCCCGGCGCCGAAACGGTGACCGCCGAAACCCTGGCCGGCAAGGAGATCGGCACGCTGACACGGCGCGACGATGCCGGCGTCTTCGAAGGCATCGTTGCCGTGAAGAAGGCCCAGCCGGTCCGCTACCGCGCCCGCAACGGCGGCGGCGAGTGGACCGTCACCGACCCCTACAGCTTCGGTCCGGTGCTTGGTCCGATGGACGACTATTATATCCGCGAAGGCTCGCATCTGCGGCTGTTCGACAAGATGGGCGCACATCCGATCAAGCATGACGGCGCCGACGGCTTTCATTTCGCCGTCTGGGCACCCAATGCAAAGCGAGTCTCGGTCGTCGGCGATTTCAACGATTGGGATGGCCGCCGCCATGTCATGCGGCTGCGCCAGGATACCGGCATCTGGGAAATCTTCATTCCCGACGTCCCATCCGGTGCGATCTACAAATATGAGATCGTCGGCAAGAACGGCGAACTCCTGCCCCTGAAGGCCGATCCGTTCGCCCGCCGCTCGGAACTGCGCCCGAACAATGCGTCGATGACCACAGGCGAGATCGAACAGGTCTGGCAGGACGAGGAACACCGGGCGCATTGGGCCAATGTCGATGCACGCCGCCAGCCGATCTCGATCTACGAGGTGCATGCCGCATCCTGGCAGCGCCGCGACAATGGCGACATGCTGACCTGGGATGAAATGGCCGAACGGCTGATCCCCTACTGTGTCGACATGGGCTTCACCCATATCGAATTCCTGCCGGTCACCGAATATCCCTATGATCCGTCCTGGGGTTACCAGACCACCGGGCTTTATTCGCCGACCGCCCGCTTCGGCGAGCCGGAAGGTTTTGCCCGCTTCGTCAACGGCGCCCACAAGGTTGGCCTCGGCGTCATCCTCGATTGGGTTCCGGCCCATTTCCCGACCGATGCACACGGCCTTCGCTGGTTCGATGGCACAGCCCTTTACGAGCATGAGGACCCGCGTCAGGGCTACCATCCCGACTGGAACACCGCGATCTACAATTTCGGCCGCGCCGAGGTGTTTTCCTATCTCGTCAACAACGCGCTCTACTGGGCTGAAAAATTCCACCTGGATGGTTTGCGCGTCGATGCGGTGGCGTCGATGCTCTATCTCGACTATTCGCGCAAGCATGGCGAATGGGTGCCGAACGAGTATGGCGGCAACGAGAACCTCGACACGGTCCGCTTCCTGCAGACCATGAACAAGGAAGTCTATGGCAGCCATCCCGGCATCATCACCATCGCCGAGGAATCCACGTCCTGGCCGAAGGTCTCGGCTCCGGTTCATGCCGGCGGCCTCGGCTTCGGCTTCAAGTGGAACATGGGCTTCATGCACGACACGCTGCAATATCTGCAGCGCGAACCGGTCCATCGCAAGCACCACCACAACGACCTGACCTTCGGCCTGCTCTACGCCTTCAGCGAAAATTTCGTGCTGCCGCTCAGCCATGACGAAGTGGTGCATGGCAAGGGCTCGCTGATCGCCAAGATGGCCGGCGACGACTGGCAGAAATTTGCCAATCTCCGCGCCTATTACGGCTTCATGTGGGGCTATCCCGGCAAGAAGCTGCTGTTCATGGGCCAGGAATTCGCCCAGTGGCAGGAATGGGCGGAAGATCGCTCGCTCGACTGGAACCTGCTCGAGTATCCGCTCCACGAAAGCATGCGCCGTCTGGTGCGGGATTTGAACGGCACCTATCGCAACAAGGCGGCGCTGCATGCGCGCGACTGCGAGGGCGAAGGCTTCGAATGGCTGATCGCCGATGACCGCGAGAATTCGGTCTTTGCCTGGCTGCGCAAGGCGCCCGGTGAAAAGACCATCGCCGTCATCAGCAATTTCACCCCGGTCTACCGGGAAAACTATACGATACCGCTGCCGGTGGAGGGGCGGTGGAAGGAAATTCTCAACAGCGATGCCGAGATTTACGGCGGCAGCGGCAAAGGCAACGGAGGAGCCGTCCAGGCAACGAAAAACAGTGCAGGCGTTATTACCGCCACCATCACCCTGCCGCCTTTGGCGACACTGATGCTGGAACAGGAATAATACACGGCCAGGCGGGCTCCCAAGACCCGCCAACGCCGTGGGTCAGAATAATATTTGGAGAGGACACAGTTCCAGGAGCGGTCAAACCGCCCGGGAACCATACTATCGGGAGGAAATTCAATGGAAAAACGGATACAACCCCTCGCCCGTGACGCAATGGCCTATGTCCTTGCCGGCGGCCGCGGAAGCCGCCTCAAGGAACTGACCGACCGTCGCGCCAAGCCGGCCGTCTATTTTGGCGGCAAGGCCCGCATCATCGACTTCGCGCTGTCAAACGCGATGAATTCCGGTATCCGCCGCATCGGCGTCGCGACGCAGTACAAGGCGCATTCGCTGATCCGCCACCTGCAGAACGGCTGGAACTTCTTCCGCCCCGAGCGAAACGAAAGTTTTGACATCCTGCCCGCCTCCCAGCGCGTCTCTGAAACGCAGTGGTACGAAGGCACCGCCGACGCCGTCTATCAGAACATCGACATTATTGAAGACCACGGCGTCGAATACATGGTCATCCTGGCCGGCGACCATATCTACAAGATGGACTACGAGCTCATGCTGCAACAGCATGTCGACTCCGGCGCAGACGTCACCATCGGCTGCCTGGAAGTGCCGCGCATGGAAGCGACCGGCTTCGGCGTCATGCATGTCGATGAAAAAGACCAGATCATCGCCTTCGTCGAAAAGCCTGCCGACCCGCCGGGCATTCCCGGCAATCCCGGGATGGCGCTGGCCTCGATGGGTATCTACGTCTTCCACACCAAGTTCCTGATGGACGTGCTGCGCCGCGACGCCGCCGATCCGACATCGAGCCGCGACTTCGGCAAGGATATCATCCCCTATATCGTGAGCCACGGCAAAGCCGTCGCCCACCGCTTCAACCAGTCCTGCGTCCGCTCCGATTTCGAGCGCGAAGCCTATTGGCGCGACGTCGGCACGATCGACGCCTATTGGCAGGCCAATATCGACCTGACCCACGTCACCCCGGAACTCGACATCTACGACGGCACCTGGCCGATCTGGACGTTCGCCGAGATCAAGCCGCCGGCGAAATTCGTCCATGACGACGAAAACCGCCGTGGCTCCGCCACCTCGTCGCTGGTCTCCGGCGACTGCATCATTTCCGGTGCCTCGCTCAACCGCTCCATGCTGTTTACCGGCGTCCGGGTGAACTCCTTCTCCCGTCTCGACGGGGCGGTCATCCTGCCGAATGTCAAGATCGGCCGGCATACGCAGCTCAGCAACGTCGTCATCGACAGCCGCGTCGTCATCCCGGAAGGCCTCGTCGTCGGCGAGGATCCGGAATTCGACGCCAAGCGCTTCCGCCGCTCGGAAAACGGCATCTGCCTGATCACCCAGGCGATGATCGACAAGCTGGATATGTGAGCATGGAAGTTCTGTCCGTCGCATCGGAAGTCTTCCCGCTGATCAAGACAGGGGGTCTCGCCGATGTGGCGGGCGCCCTGCCGGCGGCGATGAAACCGCACGGCGTGCGCATGCGCACGCTGATGCCCGGTTATCCGGTGGTTATGCAAAAGATCAAGAAGCCGCAGAAGATCGGCGGCTTCGACAACCTGTTCGGCAACCCCGCCTCGATCCTGGCTGTGGACCACGATGGTCTCGATCTTCTGGTGCTCGACGCGCCGGAATTGTTCGACCGCGACGGTGGCCCGTATGTTGATACGACCGGGCTCGACTACACCGACAATTTCCGCCGCTTCGCCGCCCTGTCGCTGACCGCAGCCGAGATCGCCGGCGGCCTGCTGCCGAGCTGGAAGCCGGATCTCGTCCATGTCCATGACTGGCAGGCGGCGCTGACGCCGGTCTACATGCGGTTTAGCCCGGCGCATGCGACGCCAGTGGTGCTGACCATCCACAACATCGCCTTCCAGGGCCAGTTCGGGCCGGACGTCTTTGCCGAACTGGCGCTGCCGCCGGAAGCCTTTTCGATGAGCTATGTCGAATATTTCGGCGATGTCGGTTTCCTCAAAGGTGGCCTGCAGACCGCCAATGCCATCACCACGGTCAGCCCGTCCTATGCCCAGGAAATCCTCACGCCCGAATTCGGCATGGGCTTTGAAGGCCTGTTGACCGCGCGCCTCGCCAGCCTCTCCGGCATCGTCAACGGCATCGACACCCATGTCTGGGATCCGCAGACCGACAGGAATATCGCCGAGCCCTATGGGCCAGGCTCGCTGAAGAAGCGCGCGGCCAACCGCAAGGCGCTGTCGGCGCAGTTCGGCTTCGACAATGCCCCCGGCCCGATCTTCTGCGTCGTCAGCCGCTTGACCTGGCAAAAGGGCATGGACGTGCTCGCCGAGGTGATCGACGATATCGTCGACAATGGCGGCAAGCTCGCCGTGCTCGGCTCGGGCGATCAGGCGCTCGAAAGCGCCTTCATTTCGGCCGCCGCCCGCCATCCCGGCCGGGTCGGCATGGTGATCGGCTATAACGAGCCTTTGTCGCACCTGATGCAGGCCGGTGCCGACGCCATCCTCATCCCCTCGCGCTTCGAGCCCTGCGGCCTTACCCAGCTCTACGGCCTGCGCTACGGCTGCGTGCCGATCGTCGCCCATACCGGCGGCCTTGCCGACACGATCATCGACGCCAACGAAGCGGCCCTTGCCGCCAAGGTCGCGACAGGCTTTCAATTCTCGCCCGTTTCTGCTCCAAGCTTGCGCCAAGCGCTGCGGCGCGCCTTTACCGCCTACCGGCAACCGAAAGTCTGGGCTCGTCTCCAGGCTCAGGGTATGAAATCAGACGTGTCCTGGGATATGAGTGCGCATCGGTATGCCGACCTCTATTCCAGTCTTCTTGCGAAAGGCTAAGACCATGATCAGAACCGTTCAGACCACGCCCTATTTGGACCAGAAGCCCGGAACGTCCGGCCTGCGCAAGAAGGTGCCGGTCTTCCAGCAGAAGAACTATGCCGAGAATTTCATCCAGTCGATTTTCAACAGCCTCGACGGGTTCAAGGGTCAAACGCTGGTGATTGGCGGTGACGGCCGCTATTACAACCGCGAAGCCATCCAGATCGCCATCAAGATGGCGGCTGCCAACGGTTTTGGCCGCATCCTCGTCGGCCGCGGCGGCATCCTGTCGACGCCGGCCGCCTCCAACGTCATCCGCAAGTACAAGGCCTTCGGCGGTATCGTGCTCTCGGCCAGCCACAATCCCGGCGGTCCGACCGAGGATTTCGGCATCAAGTACAATATCGGCAACGGCGGTCCAGCCCCTGAAAAAGTGACCGACGCCATCTACGCCGGCACCCGCACGATCGAGACCTACAGGATCGCCGAGGTCGCCGATGTCAACCTCGATATCGAAGGCAGCCAGGACGTTGCCGGCATGGAAGTCGTGGTTATCGACCCGGTCTCCGATTATGCCGAGCTGATGGAAAAGCTGTTCGATTTCCGCGCCATCCGCAACCTGATCGGCGGCGGCTTCCGCATCGTCTTCGATGCGATGAGCGCGGTGACCGGCCCCTATGCCAAGGAAATCCTCGAAAATCGCCTGGGCGCCGCCAAGGGCTCGGTGCTCAACTTCATCCCGCTGCCCGATTTCGGTGGCCATCACCCGGACCCGAACCTCGTCCACGCCCGCGCGCTCTACGAGGAAATGATGAGCGACGACGCGCCGGACTTTGGCGCGGCCTCCGACGGCGACGGCGACCGCAACCTGATCATCGGCAAGGGCATCTTCATCACCCCCTCCGACAGCCTTGCCATGCTCGCCGCCAATGCGAACCTCGCGCCCGGCTATTCCAAGGGCCTCGCCGGCATCGCCCGCTCGATGCCGACCAGTGCTGCCGCCGACCGCGTCGCCGAAAAGCTCGGCATCGGCATCTACGAGACCCCGACCGGCTGGAAATTCTTCGGCAATCTGATGGATGCCGGCCTCGTCACCATCTGCGGCGAGGAAAGTGCCGGCACCGGCTCCAACCACGTGCGCGAGAAGGATGGCCTCTGGGCGGTCCTGCTCTGGCTCAACATTCTCGCCGTGCGCATGGAAAGCGTTCAGGATATCGCCCGCCAGCATTGGACCACCTATGGCCGCAACTACTATTCCCGCCACGACTATGAAGAGGTCGATTCGGACGCCGCCAACGGCCTGGTGACCGCGCTGCGCGACCAGCTCGCCACCCTGCCCGGCAAGACCTTCGGCAAGCTGAAGGTCGCCACCGCAGACGACTTCTCCTACAACGACCCGATCGACAAGTCGGTCTCGAACAACCAGGGCATCCGCATCCTGTTCGAAGGCGGCTCCCGCGTCGTCTTCCGCCTGTCGGGCACCGGCACATCGGGCGCGACCCTGCGCGTCTATATCGAACGCTACGAGCCCGATGCTTCCAAGCATGACACCGAAACCCAGGAAGCCCTTGCCGACCTGATCACCGTCGCCGACGAGATCGCCGGCATCAAGACCCGTACGGGGCGCACGGAACCCACTGTCATTACCTGACCGGATGTTCTAAGGGAGGCATAGCCTCTCTTCACCCTCTCTTGAGGGGGAGGGTCGGCACACCGTGCCGGGGTGGGGTGGCCACCCAGAGCTCAATCGCCTCAGATCACCGACCAAACCCAGCTGCACAAGGAAACGCGACAATGACCGACGACGATCTTGTCGCCCTCTACAAGGCGGGGAAATTCAAGGAAGCGCTGGCTGCGGCCATCGGCGAAAACGGCAAATCCAAATCCACGCCAACCCGCCTCGTCATGGACAAGCAGGCAGGAAAGCTGCGCTGCTACCGCGGCAACAAGCGCGTCGAGAAGGACGCCAACGGCGAGTGGCAGCTGGTAAAGCTGCTGGGGTGATACGGTTTCCGGTTGATGAGTTCCGCTCAATCCGAAATCCCGGCGGCTTAACCCCCTCTGTCACTTCGTGACATCTCCCCCTCAAGGGAAGATTATTCTTTTCCCTGGCGATTTTGGAGGCTGATGTTGATCTCCCCCCTTGAGGGGGAGATGTCGGCGTCGCCGACAGAGGGGGTTGAGCCTCCTCAATCTCAGAGGCGATCAACCGGAAACCGTATGAATGCAGCCAGCCATACCGTCAAATTCCGATTTTACGCCACCGGCCGTCCGGTCGCCACTTCCAGAACCTCAAACCAGTCCTGCAGCTCAAACTCGATCTCCACCGCACGCGCCAGCGCCCTCACCCGTTCAGGGTCGGTCGAGCCGATGATCGGCAGCGGCTTCGACGGCAGGCGCAACAGCCAGGCAAGCGCCACCGTGCCCGCACCGTGCACGCCGTATTTGTCTGCAAGGGCGCTCAACAGATCGACCAGAGCCGGGTTGCCTTTCTCCCGGTCGAACAGGCGCCCTCCTCCCAGCGGCGACCACGCCATCGGTGAAATCCCGTAATTGACGCAGTCGTCCAGCGTCCCGTCACAGATCGGCGCGGTATGCGTCACCGAAAGCTCGATCTGGTTGACCATCAGCGGAATGGGCAGCTTCGATTGCAGCATCGCAAATTGTGACGGCGTATAGTTCGAAACCCCCACAGCCCGCGTCTTGCCTTCCGAAACCAGCGCTTCCAGAACCTCGGCCACCTCGGCTGCATCCATCAGCGGATCGGGCCGGTGCAACAGCAGCAGATCGACATGATCGGTCTTCAGGTTGCGCAGCGAGTTTTCCAGCGACCAGCGGATATGAGCGGCCGTGCTGTTATAATGCTTGACGCGATGCTCCGGCCGCGCCGGACCAGTCAGGGCAATGCCGCATTTCGTGACCAGCTCGATCCGGTTGCGCAGGTCGGGACGGGTTGCCAGCATCTCGCCGAACAGCGCCTCGACCCTGTAGCCGCCATAGATATCCGCATGGTCGATCGTGGTGATGCCGGCATCCAGGCAGGTATCGACGGTGCGGGCGATCGAGGCGATCCCGCTCGTTTCCCGGTTGTCGGCAATACGAAAGGCGCCCCAGACCATGCGCGAAAATTCCGGGCCGTCGCGATGGATCTTGATACGGGATGACATGGGCACTCACTCGACGGTTGGTGAAACGGGGAAATTATTGGGGCACGGCTGTGACCGCCAACGTATAGAGTCTCGGCAAACCCGGCACAACGGATGCGCGCGACGTTGGCGGATGAAAAAATTCATCCCCGCAAATCCCCGCCCTCAAAACCCGTGCCATCATCAGTGCGTCTTGTCATCGGCGAGACTGCTAGGCGTAGCGGTGAGACAGGGCCGGTGCCGGGTGAAGGACAGACGTAAGCCTTTGCCGGTGGATGGTCAGAAAGTGGTTTCCCTCTCGTCTGCAAAATGGCGGGGCGTGCCTGTGAGGCACACATGAGGACCGGCGACTGGTGTGTCGAAAGACAGGCCTTTCGCGGCGAGACGGCGAACAGCCGTAAACGCCGCCCCGTATCAAAAGGGCGCCGCCATCCCCGCAGAGAAACCGGAGTTGCCCATCGGCAAACACTGAACGGGGCGCTGGAAGGCGTCATATAAACAAACTTAGCTCCGGCACTTTCCAGCGCCCCGGCCAAGTTAGTATCACAAAAAACCACGGCGGATTTTTCCGGGCGTGGCTTGAGGTGTTGAAGGTTCGGCGATCTCCCTCTTCTCCCCCGCGGGGAGAAGGTGGCCCGCAGGGCCGGATGAGGGGGGCGAAGCCATTGACTCCAGAGTTTGCCGAACCGCCCCCTCATCGCCTCGCATACGCTCGGCACTTCTCCCCGCAGGGGAGAAGCGTAGCTCCCATCTCCCCCTCAAGGGGAGGGTAAAACATACCGCTTGCAAGATCCCCCAAAGCAGAGACAAATCACTGTCAAACCAATCTGATACGCAACCGCAAAGCCCCGCCAGTTCATCCCAAGGTGACCCCGATGCCGAACCCTCTCGCTTCTTCCCTCGGCGCCACGCTCACCGCCAGCGGTACGACCTTCGCGGTCCGGTCGTCCTCGGCCTCCGGCATCGAGCTTTGCCTCTACGACGCGACCGGCGACCGCGAACTGCGCCGCCTGCCGATGCAGCGCGGCGCGGATGATGTTCACAGCCTGACCGTCCCGGATGCGCGGGCCGGAACCCGCTACGGTTTTCGCGCCTCGGGGAGCTACGATCCCGATCATGGCCTCTGGTTCGACCCCGCCAAGCTGCTGGTCGATCCCTATGCCCGCGAACTCGACCGCCCCTTCCATTACGATCCCCGCCTGTCGGCCTTCGGTGACGACACTGCCGATCTCGTTCCCAAGGCGATCGTGACGGAACCGCAGAGCGCGCAACGGCAAGCCCCGATTTTCCAGGCCGGCGGCCTGATCTACGAGGTCGCTGTCCGACCCTTCACCATGCTGCATCCGGAGGTGCCGGAACAGCAGCGCGGCACCGTCGCAGCGCTCGCCCATCCCGCCGTCGTCGCCCATCTGAAGCGCATCGGCGTCTCCGCCATCGAGCTGATGCCGATCACCGCCTGGATCGACGAGCGCCACCTGCCGCCACTTAAGCTCACCAACGGCTGGGGCTACAATCCGATCGCCTTGATGGCGCTCGATCCACGCCTCGTGCCCGGCGGCATGACCGAGCTGCGCGAGACCGTTGCAGCTCTTCATGCCGAGGGCATCGGCACCATTCTCGATCTGGTCTTCAACCATTCCGGCGAAAGCGACCGCTTCGGCGCAACGCTATCGATGCGCGGTCTCGATAATCACATCTATTATCGCCACGCCACGGATCGGCCGGGCGAACTGGTCAACGATACAGGCACTGGCAATACCATTGCCTGTGATCACCCGGTGGTGAGCCAGCTTATCCTCGACAGCCTGCGCCACTTCGTCCTTGCCGCCGGCATAGACGGTTTCCGCTTCGATCTCGGCTCGGTCCTCGGCCGTGACATCAACGGCTTCAACAGCGATGCCGTGCTGCTTTCAGAGATACGCGCAGACCCGGTCCTGAAAGACCGCGTGCTGATCGCCGAACCCTGGGATATCGGCCCCGGCGGCTACCAGCTCGGCAATTTCCCCGCCCCCTTCCTCGAATGGAACGACCGGGCGCGCGACGACCTGCGCCGCACCTGGCGCGGCGACAGCCACACGATCGGGGACCTGGCGACGGCGCTGGCCGGCTCATCCAGTATCTTTTCCCGCAATGGCGGCGAACAGACCCGTAGCGTCAACTTCATCGCCGCCCATGACGGCTTCACGCTGATGGACCTGGTCTCCTACGCCGGCAAGCACAATGAAGCCAATGGCGAGGACAACCGCGACGGCCATAACGAAAACCTTTCCTGGAACAACGGTGTCGAAGGCGCGACCGCCGACGCCGAGGTTCTCGGCTTTCGCCGCCGCGATGTCATGGCGCTGCTGTCGACCCTGTTTGCCACGCGCGGCGCCATCATGCTGACCGCCGGCGACGAGGGCGGCCGCACTCAGCGCGGCAACAACAACGCCTATTGCCAGGACAATGCCATCACCTGGGTCGATTGGAGCACTTTGGACGAGACGCTGATCGCCCATACAGCATCCCTTTCGCAGATCCGCGCCCGCTTCGATGTCTTCCGCGACACCACGTTTTTCACCGGAAACGGCGATGTCGAATGGCTGCGGTTCGACGGCCAGCCGATGACGACGGGCGATTGGGAAAGTGCCACGGCCGATCATCTGGTCATGCTACTCTCAACCGGCGACAGTGTGCAGAACAGACGAACCCGGCTCGCCGTCGTGATCAATCGCAGCCACGCGCCGCATCCGGTGCAGTTGCCGGTCCGGCACGGGTCCGGCTGGCAGAGCCTCTTGCCATCCGCCACGGCGGGTATCGGCACCATCGCGGCGCGCAGTGTCGGTTTCCACGTCGAAATTTTATGAACCTGTACTGCTCCCCCGATTGCCGTTTTTCCCCAGAGCGGCCTATAGAAAACCGGGGGGATGTTTTTGATCGGAAAAGAGAATGCCGCAGGAAATTTCGCTAACGGACGTCAAGAACCTGGTGGGCACCGAGGTCGGCATTTCCGACTGGATCACGGTCACACAGGAAACCATCGACAGTTTTGCCGGCGCAACCGACGACCACCAGTTCATCCATACGGATCCGGCCCGCGCCGCCGCCGAAACCCCGTTCGGCGGCACGATCGCCCATGGATTCCTGTCGCTGTCGCTGTTGTCGGCAATGAACTACAATTGCCTGCCACGCATACGTGAACAGACGATGGGCATCAACTACGGCTTCGACAAGGTGCGGTTCGTGGCACCGGTGAAAAGCGGCGCCAAGGTGCGCGGCCGCTTCACCATGGCCGAAGCCCGCTTCCGCGGTGCCGGCATGCTGATGGTCACCTATGAGGTCACCGTCGACATTGAGGGCGAACGCAAACCGGCGCTCACCGCCACATGGCTGACCATCATCCAGTTCGACCCGAAGGATAGGCCTGACGATGCCTGACTCAAAGACGACAGAGGACAGCGTCCGTCTCGCATTCGTCCAACAGGCGAGTTCCTGCCGCGAGCTCGGTTCCCCCTTCACTGCAAGTCTCTGCGCGCTTACCGCAGAGCGGCTGACCGGTGACCACCCGGTTGGCGCAAAAATTCTGTCCTGGTCCGGCGACCCTTCGCCCGGTGGCGATTCCGTGCCGCTGCGCCTTGCCGGCGCGCTGCATGCGCTGGTGCTGTCCGGCTCGGACAAACAACTTGCCTCAGTCTATCCGCCTCACGCGGCAGGGGCGGATGATCTCTGGAGCTCCATCGACAATGCCCTGCGTACGCATGCCGCCTTCATCTTCGACCGGCTGAAATCGGCGCCGCAAACCAACGAAGTGCGCCGGTCCGGAGCTCTGCTTCCCGGTTTCCTGACCATTTCCAGCATGTTCGAAAAACCGCTCGTCCTCTCGGAAGTCGGCGCCAGTGCCGGACTCAATCTTCATTGGGATCGCTACGAGTACCGGCTCGACGATAGGACCTGGGCTCTGCAGCCGTCACCCGTGCTGATCGCACCGGAATGGCGCGGGGTCCATCCGCCCAACGTTCCCCTTCACATCACCAGCCGCGCCGGCTGCAATCTCAACCCGCTGAACCCGGCAAACGAAGAGGACGCCCTGCGGCTTTTGTCCTATCTCTGGGCCGACCAGACGGACAGGATCGAGCGCACCCGCTTTGCACTCGCCATTGCCGCCACCAACCGTCAGACGGTCGATCGCGCCGATGCCGTGGATTGGCTGGAAAAACGTCTGCAAGAGGTCCACGAGGATCAGGTTCACGTGGTCTACCACACCATCGCCTGGCAATATCTGCCCGCGCATTCAAAGGCAAAGGGCGAAGCCCTGATCGCCGCCGCCGGAGAGCGCGCAACGGAAAGCGCGCCGCTGGCACGCCTGCAGATGGAAGCAGACGATCAGAAACACAGCGCAGCACTGACACTGCAAGTCTGGCCCTCCGGCGAAAAACACCTGATCGGCCGCGCCGATTTTCACGGCCGCTGGGTGGAGTGGATCGGCTGGCCCGGAGCACATTGAGGCTGGGCCAACGATATCAGTTCCCCGCATCCTCGGCAGCTTCCGCTAGAAGCGTCGACACATAAGGCGAAAACGATCGCCAGCATTCGACCCGGAACGTTTCCTCGGCGGTGCGCAACAGCACAATTTCCGCCTTGGCCAGAACCGTGCGCGAGCAGGCGCCGACCGGGAATGCTGCCAGCGACAGGTCCTGCGGGCAACCACCATTGATCGCCACTTCGGCGCCACGTCCCTTAACGATCAGTGCCGTGTTGCGATGGGAAATATCCGTTGCCGAATGCAGCACGTTGCTCGACGCCACCGCCGCCATCAGATCGGCCTCGTTCTCGTCGATGACCAGCCATTCGTCCGGCCCGAGCCAGAGCGCATGGCGGCCGTTTGCGGACGTCGATGTCTTGGCCTTCACCGGCAGCGAAAGGCCAAGCGCACCGGACAGTGCCGAGACGGCATCGGGCTTTGCCCGCAGCGATATCCGGGTTACGGGTGCCGCGACGGAAAGCGAAGCGGCGCCGGAGCCGCCGTGGAAACCGGACAGCGGCAGGGTGCGAGTGGCCAAATCAGCCCCAATCAAATCAGCCATTGATGCGGCCTCCTTCCTTGTCAAAGAACACCATGTCGCGCACCTCGACGGCGATCGTCTTGTCGGGCATCGGCACATACAGCGTCTGGCCGACCTTCGCCTTGCCGCCGGCAACCAGCGCCAGAGCAATCGACCGGCCGCAGTTTTCCGACCAATAGGCCGAGGTCACATGGCCGATCATCGTCATCGGCAGCGGCTGGTTCGGATCGGCAACGATCTGCGCGCCCTCCTCCAGCACCACCTTCGGATCCTTGGTCAAAAGCCCGACCAACTGCTTGCGGCCATCGGCGACCAGATCGGGACGGCGCAGGCCGCGAATGCCGACAAAATCGGTCTTCTTCTTGCCGACCGCCCAGCCGAGTGAGGCATCATCGGGGGTCACGGTCCCGTCGGTGTCCTGACCGACGATGATATAGCCCTTTTCGGCGCGCAGGATGTGCATCGCCTCGGTACCGTAAGCGCAGGCGCCGAGCGCCTCTGCCCTCTCATGGATCGCCGCCCAGACGGCCGGGCCAAAATCGGCGGGAACGTTGACTTCGAAGCCGGTTTCGCCGGTGAACGACATACGGAACAGCCGGGTCGGCACGCCGCAGATTTTGCCTTCGCGAACGCTCATATGCGGGAAGACTTCGTTCGACAGGTCGATGCCTTCGACCAGCGGTGCAATGATCTCGCGCGCCTTCGGTCCCTGAACCGCGATGACGGCCCACTGTTCGGTGGCCGAAGTCAGCCAGACGTTCAGATGCGGAAACTCGGTCTGCAGATAGTCTTCCATGTGGTTCATGACACGGGCGGCACCGCCCGTCGTCGTCGTCACGTGGAAGCGGTCCTCCGCCATACGGCCGACGACGCCGTCGTCATAGACGAAGCCATCTTCGCGCAGCATGATGCCGTAGCGGCAGCGGCCTGGCTTCAGCGTATCCCAGCTGTTGGTGTAGATGAGGTTGAGGAACTGCGCCGCATCCGGGCCAACCACTTCGATCTTGCCGAGCGTCGAGGCATCGAAGATGCCGGCGACATCGCGCACGGTCTTGCACTCGCGGTTGACGGCCTGATGCATGTCCTCGCCGGGCTTAGGATAGTACCAGGCGCGCTTCCACTGACCGACATCCTCGAACACCGCGCCTTGTGCTTCTTCCAAAGCGTGCATCGGCGTCTTGCGCGTCGGGTCGAACAGCTCGCCGCGCGAATGGTTGATCAGCGTGCCGAACGTCACCGGCGTATAGGGCGCGCGGAAGGTCGTCAGGCCGACCTTGGGAATTTCTCGGCCAAGCGTTTCGGCAGCGATCGCAAGGCCGTGGATGTTGGACAGCTTGCCCTGATCGGTCGCCATGCCGTTGGTGGTAAAACGCTTGATATGCTCGATCGAGTGCATGCCTTCGCGCACCGCAAGGCGGATATCCTTGGCGCAGACGTCGTTCTGGAAATCGATGAAGGCCTTGACAGTGGTATCCGGTCCCGCTCCCTCGGCCGCACCCGCCATGCCGCCGGTCCAGGCAAACGCATTCGCACCCTGAAGCGCCAGCTTTTCCTGGGCGGTAAACCCGGACGCATTCGACATCAGTTCGCCGGCAGCCAGCGATTCCTCGATGGTCGCCTGCAGGTCGTTGGTGCCGTTGCAGGCGCCGACGGAGAGGCAGTCCTGGGCATAGGTACCGGGCAGGAAACGCTCGGTCTCGAAGTCGTAAGCCACCTTGCCGCGCGACTGCGAGAACATGTGCACCGACGGCGTCCACCCGGCCGACATCAACAGTGCGTCGATGGCGATCTTGCGGGCGCTGCCGCCGCCATTGCGGGCGACCGACATGGAGGAGACCCGGAGCTTGCCGCCGGTATCGACGACGCCATGACCGGTGAGAACCTCGATACCAAGCGAACGGGCCTCGGCAAGCACTGCCTCGCCCGGCTGTTCGCGGCTATCGACGATGGCAGCAATGGTAACACCGGCCCGCTTCAGGTCGAAGGCTGCTTCATAGGCGGAATCATTGGCCGTATAGACACCGACCTTATTGCCGACGGCGACGCCGAAATGATTGAGGAAGGTGCGGGCGGCAGACGCCAGCATGATGCCGGGACGGTCATTGTTGGCAAACACCATGTGACGCTCGATGGCGCCGGTGGCGATGATGACGCGCTTGGCACGGACCTGCCAGAGACGTTCGCGCGGCAGTTTCCTGTCGGGCTTGGCCAGATGCTCCGTCACACGTTCGTTGAGACCAACGAAATTCTGGGCGTAATAGCCGAAGGCCGTCGTGCGCGGCAGAACCGTGACGTTGCCCATCTTCGCCAGATTGGCTGCCGTGCCTTGCGCCCAGGTGAAGCCGTCCTGACCGTCGATGGTGACGCTCTTGTCGTAGTGCAGCGCACCGCCGACTTCCGGCTGCTCGTCGCAGATGATGACGCGAGCACCGGTCTTGGCGGCGGCCAGCGCTGCCGAGAGGCCGGCCACACCGGCACCGATCACCAGCACGTCGCAATGGGCATAACGGCTGGAATAATGATCGGTATCGTCCTCGGTCGGCGAAACGCCGAGACCGGCAGCAGCGCGGATCTGCGGCTCATAGACATGCTTCCAGGCCTGCTTCGGCCACATGAAGGTCTTGTAGTAGAAGCCTGCGGCAAAGAAAGGCGCCAAAAGGTTGTTGACCGCGCCGACATCAAAGGCGAGCGACGGCCAGCGGTTCTGCGAGATCACCTTCATGCCGTCGAACACGTCCTGCACGGTGGCACGCACGTTCGGCTGCTTGCGGGCAGCGTCGCGCTCGACGCCGATCAATGCGTTCGGCTCTTCGGCACCGGCCGACACGATACCGCGCGGACGGTGATATTTGAACGAGCGGCCGACGAGATGGACGCCATTGGCAAGCAGGGCCGAGGCGACGGTGTCACCTTCCAGTGCCGCATAGCTCTTGCCGTCGAAGACGAAACGGGCGGTTTTTGCAGGGGTGAGACGGCCTGCACCGGGGATACGATTGGCGCCGCTCATTTCGCGTCTGACTCCGTGGCTTCATAGGTTTCGACCGTCGCTTCCGTTGCCGGACGCAGCGTGCCGAGGTCCGGGCGCGGCAAGCCGGCCTTGTAGGTGGTCAGGAACTTGTCGCTGACGGTATCGCGGGCCGCATTGAAGAAACGGCCGCAGCCGTTCAGGTGCCGCCAGCGCTCAAAGGTCAGGCCCTTGACGTTGTCACGCAGGAAGAAGAACGCCTCAAAATCCTCGTCGGTCATCCCGGTCATGTTGGTGGGGCGGGCGATATGGGCGTCGCCGGCCTGGCGGAATTCGAGCTCGGAACGCTCTTCCTCGCAATAGGGGCAGTAGATCAGAAGCATGGGAGACTCCCTGCCGATTGGGCATGACGAAATGGGATGACAAATTCAGCATCGTCTGCGGGGAGACTTACCCCCCTCTGCCCCTCATGGGGCATCTCCCCCTCAAGGGGGGAGATCAGCCGCTGACTTTTGTGCCTATAAGGAAAAAGAATGATCTCCACCGTTGAGGGGGAGATGTCACGAAGTGACAGAGGGGGGTAACCACGAACTCTGAGCATCCTGATCCCCTCAGTGCGCAACGGCGGCGGCGGCCGCTTCGTCGATCAGGCGGCCCGAGCGGAAGCGCTCCAGCGTGAACGGCGCGTTGATCTTGTGCGGCGCGTCGTTGGCGATGGTGTGGGCAAAGACATTGGCCGAGCCCGGCGTTGCCTTGAAGCCGCCGGTACCCCAGCCACAGTTGACGTAGAGACCGGAAACCGGAGTTTTGGCCAGGATCGGCGAGCGGTCCGGCGTCACGTCGACGATACCGCCCCAGGACCGCATCATCTTCATGCGGCGGAAGATCGGGAAGAGTTCGCAGATGGCGTCGAGTGTGTGGGTGATGATCTGCAGGCCGCCGGTCTGCGAGTAGGACGAATACTGGTCGGTGCCGGCGCCGATGACGAGTTCACCCTTGTCCGATTGGGAAATGTAGGCGTGAACGGTGTTCGACATGACGACGCAGGGGAAGATCGGCTTGATCGGCTCGGAGACCAGAGCCTGCAGCGGATAGCTGACCAGCGGCATGCGCACGCCGGCCATTTCCATCAGCACCGAGGTGTGACCGGCAGCAACGACGCCGACCTTCTTGGCATTGATCTGGCCGCGATTGGTATCGACACCGGCAACCGAACCATCCGGATTGCGGCGGATGCCGGTGACTTCACAGTTTTGGATGATGTGCACACCGCGATCGGCGGCGGCACGGGCATAACCCCAGGCGACGGCATCGTGACGGGCGGTACCGCCGCGGCGCTGAAGGGCGGCACCGTTGATCGGATAGCGGGCGGTGCGGGAAATATCGAGCGGCGGGCAGAATTCCTGCGCCTGCTCTGGCGTCAACCATTCATTGTCGATGCCGTTCAGGCGGTTGGCATGGATGTGACGTTTGAACACCTGCTGGTCATGGATATTGTGCGACAGCATCATGACGCCGCGCGCCGAATACATGACGTTGTAGTTGAGATCCTGGCTGAGGCCATCCCAGAGCTTCAGCGCGTGGTCGTAGATCCCCGCACTTTCGTCATAGAGATAGTTGGAGCGGATGATGGTGGTGTTGCGGCCGGTATTGCCGCCGCCGAGCCAGCCCTTTTCAAGCACGGCGATGTTGGTGATGCCGTGCTCCTTGGCGAGGTAATAGGCAGTGCCCAGGCCATGACCGCCGGCGCCGATGATGATGACATCATATTCCTTACGCGGCTCGGGCGAGCTCCACTGCGCCTCCCATCCCCTGTGGCCGCGCATCGCTTCGCGAGCGACAGCAAAAACCGAATATTTGCGCATCCGCTTTCACACTCCGTAGTCCTGCCGAAAGGCCGGTGAATTTCCTGTGGTCGATCTAGAAATCGCAAATCCCGGACTTCCGCAACGTTTCTTTTGCGACGCGAGACGGCGCTTGTCGCACGAGTTGCGACATGCAGTTCCCCGCGCGCAATATAAGGCAGCACACATATTGAGAAAGCACGATACGCCCGCACCACACGGCGTCGCCTCCTCTCCATTCCTATCACCGAGACCTTAGAACCAGCGTTTTGCGGCGCTTTCAGCCGTGGAAGGCAACTCGCGGCTGGACTTTGAGCAACCGATCTGGTATCCGCTCTCCCAATCGTAAAGCTCTCGGGCTCCGCGAACCATATTTTTTTGCCTCGTTGACCTGACTTCATGAGGCGATCACTCGAAACTGAAGGAACGGGATTCACGTGCAGGTACTAGTCCGCGACAACAATGTCGATCAAGCGCTTCGCGCACTCAAGAAGAAGATGCAGCGCGAAGGCATTTTCCGCGAAATGAAGATGCGTGAGGCCTACGAAAAGCCATCCCAGAAGCGCGCTCGCGAAAAGGCTGAAGGCGTTCGTCGCATTCGCAAGCTGGCCCGCAAGCGTTTGCAGCGCGAGATGGGCATCGTTACCCCCCGCCCTTCGGCGGCGGCGGCACGCTGATCGGCGTTCACTGCGCATCTAACGCGTAAATCGGGCGGGGGCGACACGATCGCCACCGCTCTTTCTGTTTCAATCGCATGGTGCCGGATTTAATTCCGGATACAGGCGACCAGCGCGCAGAGCGTGCTACACTGTCTTCGGACGCGAAACGGCACCCATGATGGTGTATCTGCCGTGCCCCAGGACTTTGACACTGCTGGCCCGATCCGCCGTTTAAGGCCCGGGACATGCCGAGACGCTTCGCTTAATTGAGGGAATCAATCTTGACATCGACTGCCAGGACTGCGGACTTTTCCGACCATACCGGCTTTGCCGGGCGCTCCAATCGGCGCGGTGTTTTCCTCGCCTCCATGCTTGCCGTGACCGGCGCGCTGATGCTGTCAAGCTGCACCACCGCAGACACGCCGAGCAACATGATGCGCGTCGAGCGGGCGCAGGGATCAGACGAGAACATCGCCTCCCTGTCCACCGTGATCTCCGCCAATCCGAGCGACCCGGAAGGCTACAATGTCCGCGGTTCGGCCTATGGCCGCGCCGGCGAATTCCGCCGGGCTCTGGCTGATTTCAACAAGGCGATCGAACTCAATCCGCGTTTCTACCAGGCCTATGCCAACCGGGCGCTTGTCGAACGCAACATGGGCGACCAGTCTGCGGCGCAGTCGGACTATAACATGGCTCTGCAACTCAATCCGCGCTACGACGTAGCCTTTATCGGCCGCGGCAATCTCTACCGCCAGGCCGGTCAACTGGATCAGGCTTTTGCCGATTTCAACAAGGCGATCGAACTCGATACGACGGACCCTCGCGCCTACCACAATCGGGGCTTGATCTATCAGGCCCGCAAGCAGCATGCGCAGGCGATCGAGGACTTCTCGACGGCGATCTCGCTGTCGCCGAATGCCCCAGAGCCCTATAACGGCCGCGGCATTTCCTACGTCGCGACCAATGACGACGACAATGCGTTTGCTGATTTCAACACGGCCATCAACCTGAACGGCAAGATCGCCGAATCCTGGGCCAACCAGGCGCTGGTCTACGAGCGCCGCGGCGACAAGGCGAAAGCGGCAAAGTCCTATGGCCACGCGCTGTCGCTGGATTCCAAGTATGAACCAGCCCGCGCCGGTCTCGCACGGGTGAAAGCCGCCGGCTGACAGCTCACCCAATGTCCGGACGAAATTGGACTCGCTGCCACCGCAGCGGGTTTTTTATTGCCTGTTTGTCGCACCGCAGCGGAACCATCCATCCCGCGAGCCGTTATCAGGCCGTCAGCGCATCGTTTCCAGAGTTAGGATGCGCACAGCGAAATACACGCCCTCTGCAACCGGATTGCAGGTCCGGGTCGAATAGGAGTAAAATCATGGTAAAACGCGCAATCATCGCCGCCGCCGCACTTGCTGCGATTTGGGTCGCACCGGCAGGTGCCGCGAACTACGTGACTGTTGGACGGCTGGTTTGTGGCTCTGAAGGCGGCGTAGGTATGATCGTCACATCCGAGAAGGCGCTGAGATGCACCTATACATCGGCGGCCGGTGGCCCGGCTGCCGTCTATGACGGCAAGATCCAGAAATTCGGCATCGATCTCGGCCAGACCGGGAAGAGCGTGATGATATGGGATGTGCTGGCCAAGACCGGCGCCAGCGATGCCAACTTCCCGCTGAGCGGCGAATATTATGGCGTTGGCGCCGACGCAAGTTTTGCTGCGGGTGCAGGCGCCAAAGTTCTCGGCGGTGGGATCGATAAGGCCTTCATGCTGCAGCCAGTCAACGTTCAAGTCCAGGAAGGACTGAATATTGCTGTTGGCGTCGAGAAGATAACGCTGGCACCGGCTGCCATCTAAGCCAAGCATCCTGACCTCCAGTCGCAAAAATGCCCGCCTCGCCGGCGGGCATTTTTGTGTTCCAGCATCTGCGAAGAACCGTCAGCGGTTCATCATCAATGGTTCATGGCCTTGACGATATCGTCGGTCATCTTCTTGGCGTCGCCGAGCAGCATCATGGTGCCGTCCTTGTAGAACAGCGTGTTGTCGATACCGGCGTAACCGGAGCCGAGCGAACGCTTGACGAACAGGCAGGTCTTGGCCTTGTCGACATCGAGGATCGGCATGCCATAGATCGGCGAGGTCTTGTCGTCGCGCGCCGCCGGGTTGGTGACGTCGTTGGCACCGATGACATAGGCAACGTCGGCCTGGGCGAATTCGGAGTTGATATCCTCCAGCTCGAAGACTTCGTCATAGGGCACGTTGGCTTCGGCAAGCAGCACGTTCATATGGCCCGGCATACGGCCGGCGACCGGATGGATGGCATATTTTACCTCGACGCCGTTTTTCTTCAGCGCATCCGCCAGTTCGCGAACCGCGTGCTGCGCCTGCGCCACCGCCATGCCGTAACCCGGAACGATGATCACTTTCGACGCATTGGCCATCAGGAAGGCGGCGTCATCGGCCGAGCCCTGCTTGACGGTGCGCACGACGCCATCATCGCTGGCAGCCGCTGCAGTATCGCCACCGAAGCCGCCGAGGATGACCGAGATGAAGGAACGGTTCATGCCCTTGCACATGATGTAGGACAGGATCGCACCCGACGAGCCGACCAGCGCGCCGGTGATGATCAGCGCCAAATTACCGAGCGTAAAGCCGATACCGGCGGCGGCCCAGCCGGAATAGGAATTCAGCATCGAGACGACCACCGGCATATCGGCGCCGCCGATCGGGACGATCAGCAGAACGCCCAGCGCCAGCGACAGAACGACGATCGCCCAGAAATCGAAATGGCTTTCCGAAGCCGCAAGCCCGACGATGAAAAAGATGATCAGCAACAGAAGCACTGAGTTGATGACATGGCGGAACGGCAGCATGATCGGCTTGCCGGACATGCGGCCATCGAGCTTCAGGAAGGCGATGATCGAGCCGGTGAAGGTGATGGCGCCGATGGCGACACCAAGCGCCATTTCGACCAGCGCCTGAGCATGGATTCCGCCGATCTCGCCGATGCCGAAGGAGGACGGGGTATAAAGTGCGGAGGCCGCGACCAGAACGGCGGCAAGGCCGACCAGCGAATGGAACCCGGCGACCAGTTGCGGCATCGAGGTCATCGGGATCGAGCGGGCGATATAGGCACCGGCACCGCCACCGATGGCAAGGCCGAGCACGATCAGCACCAGTCCGCCAAACGACGGGGTGGCGAGCAGGAGTGTGGTGACGATGGCGATGCCCATGCCGACCATGCCGAGGATATTGCCCCGGCGCGAGGTGGTCGGATGCGACAGGCCGCGCAGCGCCATGATGAACAGGACGCCGGAAACCAGATAGAGGAAGGCTGCGATATTGGCACTCATGACGGCAGCCTCACTTCTCTTTTTTCTTGTACATGGCGAGCATGCGCTGGGTCACCAGGAAGCCGCCGAATATATTGACCGAAGCGAGAACCAGCGCCACGAAGCCGAAGCCGGTGGCAAGGCCGGAGGCAGAGATGCCAACGGCCAGAAGCGCGCCGACGACGATGACCGAGGAAATCGCGTTGGTGACCGCCATCAGCGGTGTGTGCAGTGCGGGGGTTACCGACCAGACGACATAATAGCCGACGAAGATCGACAGGACGAAGATCGCCAGCTGGAACACGAACGGATCGATCGCGCCGCCGGACAGCCCGTGGACAACATTGCCGGCGGCATCCGGCACATATTCGGCGGCGGTGCGCACCGCCTCGACCGCCCGGTCGAGGTCTCCGATCGCCTTGTCGAGCATCTCATTGGCCATCATATCTCTCCCTTAGGCAGCCACGCTTCTCCCCGAAGCACGCACGCTACCCTCTCCAATTTTAAGCTGTTGCTGCGACCACGGGCGCTGCGGCGAAACTCGGATGCACCACGGCACCGCCATGCGTCAGCATCGTCGCCTTGACCAGTTCGTCCTCGACATTGAGGGCAAGCACCTTGGTTTCCTTGCCGACCATGGTCTCGAGGAACGTCACGAGGTTCTTGGCATAGAGCGCCGAGGCGGAAGCCGCGATGCGGCCCGGCATATTGGTGTAGCCGACAACCTTGACGCCCTCGACCTCGACCACCTGATCGGCCACAGCACCTTCGACATTGCCGCCGCGTTCGACAGCGAGATCGACGGCGATCGAGCCGGGCTTCATGGCTTTCAGCATGTCGCGGGTAATCAGGCGTGGTGCCGGACGGCCGGGGATCAGCGCCGTGGTGATGACTATATCCTGTTTGGCCAGATGCTCGGCGGTCAGCGCCGCCTGCTTGGCCTTGTATTCGGCCGACATTTCCTTGGCATAGCCGCCAGATGTTTCGGCCGCCTTGAATTCCTCGTCCTCGACCGCAATAAATTTAGCGCCGAGCGAGGCGACCTGCTCCTTGGAGGCCGGACGCACGTCGGTCGCGGACACGACCGCACCGAGACGCCGCGCCGTGGCGATCGCCTGCAGACCGGCAACGCCAGCGCCCATGACGAAGACTTTCGCCGCAGGAACAGTGCCCGCAGCCGTCATCATCATCGGCATGGCCCGGTCATATTCGGATGCCGCTTCGATCACCGCCTGGTAACCGGCAAGGTTTGCCTGCGACGACAGCACGTCCATCGACTGGGCGCGGGTGATGCGCGGCATCAATTCCATCGCAAACGCCGAAACGCCGGCCTTGGCCATATCCGCCAATGCCTGCTCGTTGCCATAGGGATCCATGATTGCCAGCACGATGGCACCGGGCTTGTAACCTGTGACCTCTGCGGATGTTGGGCGCCGTACCTTCAGCACCACATCGGCGCTCGCCGCATCGGCAGCGGAACCGATCCGCGCGCCGGCTTTCTCGAACTCGCCGTCCGGAATGCGCGACAAGGTGCCGGCACCGGCCTGAACGACAACCTCGAAGCCGAGGGTCTTGAGCTTCTTCACACTTTCGGGTGACGCCGCGATACGGCCCTCGCCCGGAAATGTTTCCAACGGTATGAATACGGTCTCTGCCACAGGTTCCTCCCTGACACGGGCTGGAACACGGCGGGCCGCGATTTCCACTTTCCCGTACACTCGATAATCGCGCCTTGAGCCGCCCTTTGGTGGCCTGCGCGCATGTCTCTCCCGGCCCGGCAATCACCGGGCCATGGAAAAGCCGGCACCTCACTCCCAAGTGCCGCTTTCATCAAAACTTTGGAAAACCGGTCAGCGCAGAAGCACGAAACCGGCGATATTGAGGAGAACGAAGAGGACGAAGGCGGTGAAGAAACCGGCGCTGGTGAAGAAACCGGCAGCCATGGCGATCAGCAGCGCGACGCAGAAGATCGTGACAATTTTCGTCGCCTCAAGGAAGAAATTGTATGTCTTCTCGTGTTCGGCATAATCCATCGGTGCGCCCAGTTCGGCCGGTCCGGAATGATGTTCAGCCATCGTCCATATCTCCCTGAAATTCAGCCGCACCCTACTCTGCCCTTGGCGGCGAGCGCGGCATCTCGTCTCTCTTCCATTCTATGCGCATCCAGAGTGCCCGGAGACATCGATCGCGCATAGGTGGCCTTACACAAAGCCACGGTCAAACGCAACGAAAACTGCAGGCGCGCCATGCGGCATAACGGTTGATCAGACGACTGTTGCAACAACACGAAAGCCTGATCAGGCCTGGCTGCGCGCGCGGCTCTGCATCGTCAATGCCAGGCGGGCTGTCGGCAGCACCGTCAGCGGTGCATACTGGGTTTCCCGGTCATCCCCAAACATCATGCGCCGCTCGAACGGTTCCGAATCGAAGAATGGAAAACGGGTATAGAGCCAGGGCCGGATTTCGCGGACGCGGGCAGCCAACAGTGTCAGGTCGATCTTGTAGTTGCCGCAATTCTTTTGCGGGGAGACGATCGTGTCGGCATCGAAGACCCGCTTGTAGAAGGCGGCATGCTGCGGCTTGACCAGCGACAGGCAGCGGTCGACGTCGAAATGCTCGGACGCCATGGTGGCGACGCGCAGGGTGAGATAGGGGATGGCCGGCATTTCCCGCAGGATTTCGGGATCGGCGGCAAGCCGGACCGGATCGATCAACGACAGGCCCGCGTCCAGAAAGCTGTCAATCTCCGCTCCAAAGACCGAACCGGACGAGCTGACACGATGCTCGGGCGTCACATGATGCACCCGCACGGTACTGATCAGCCGCTCTTCGAAATAGATACCGAAAACATAGGCGTGACTGTCGAAATCGATATCGTCGATCAGCATCGTGCCAGACAAGGGCAGGATGTCGGCCATCTTGTAGGCCTTGAAACGGATACGGGCGACATCTTCCATGTCCTCGCCCGTCTCGACCCGGCGATATTCTACATGATCCAACAGTTCCAGCAGTCGCTCTGAAAACCTGTTCTGCTGCTCCGCTTTCATTTCATCAAACGCCCCCGTTGAAGGGGCATTCATCGTCCAAACGGAGGCACCTCACAATGTTTTAATGGATCATTAATCATAAACCATTTGTTAAGGTTAACAGACAGTTAATGCTAAATTACCATTGCATTTCTTGACCGCTTAACAGCTTGAAACTGGTGCTCTTGCGGTGTTACGCACCTATCACGCGATCGGGTTGCAAGTAAAAGCGGTGAAAGGCTGAAAATCTACGCAGTGGGCCGATTGCGCCGTTTTGGCACGGACAGCTTCTTCAGCAATGTGTCCGACAGGCTTTCGATCGCCAGCGACGGCATGGGGGCAGCGAAGACGTAACCTTGTATCAGGTCGGCACATTTATACTGATTGATCAGCGCCAATTGATCACTTGTCTCGACCCCTTCGATAACGATCTTCAACCCCAGCTCGCGCGATAGGTTGACCATGCCGCGCAGAAGCTTGAAGCGGCGGGCATCCTCGCGGATATTGCGCACGAAGGAGCGATCGATCTTGATGATATCGAGCGGCAGCGCATCGAGATAACTGAGGCTCGAATATCCCGTTCCGAAATCGTCGATGGCGATGGTGATGCCGCGGGCGCGCAGCTCCTGGAGAATCATCTGCACCTTGGCCGCCTCTTCCATCAGGCAGCTCTCCGTTACTTCAAGGTGAAGCCGGGACGGATCCAGCCCGGTTTCCGACAGAATGTCCGTGACGGTCGGAATAATTTCGCCATTGCGCAGGTCAAGGACCGAGAGATTGACGGAAACGGCGATGTGGCTGGGCCATTCCAGGCAATCAAGGCACGCCTGGCGCAGCATAAATTTGGTAATGCTGGAAACGACACCGATTTCCTCGGCCAATTGAATGAACACATCCGGCGGAACTGGGCCGCGTTCCGGATGGGTCCAGCGCGCCAGCGCCTCACAGCATTCGATGCGGGAGCCATCGGCGAGAAACATCGGCTGATAGGCAACCGACAGCCCGCCCATTGCGATAGCCTCGCGCAGATCTGTCTTCAGTTTCTGCCGGTCAAGATAGTTCGCATCCATTTCCGCTTCGAACGCAGTGCAGCTGCCTTTTTCGCGGCTCTTGCTTTCAAATAGCGCAAGGTCGGCCTTGATCTGCATGTCTTCCAACCGGAAATCGGAACTATCGGCGATCACATAGCCTGCGCTCATCGAAATATTGAAGGTAAATCCGCTGGCGAAATAAATGCCACGCATTTGCATATGCACCGCCCGCATGCGCTCTTCGAGGACACGCCGGTTGTTTTCGCCTGAAAAGAACAAGACGAATTCATCGCCCATCAGGCGGGCCGCAATCGCATTTTCCCCCGTCACCTTCTTCAATCGTTCGGAGATCGCACACAGCAATCTGTCGCCGACGACGTGGCCGCGCGTATCGTTCACATGCTTGAACTCGGCGACATCAAGAACCATGAAACCGGTGAGGCCCGTACGGCTTTGATCGACCAGCGCGTTGCCGACAAGCTCGCCGAAATAGTCGCGATTGGGCAAGCCGGTAAGCGTATCGAACCGGACCATCTGTAGGATCTTTTTTTCCGCCCGCACGCGCGCCGTCACGTCTTCAAAGATCAGCACGATACCGCCACTGGCGCGCCGGCTTGCGGAAAATTCGAGGAACAGATCATCAGAAAAAGGGATAAGCGCACGCGATTGCATGCCCTGCATCAACTGGTCCAACTGCTTCAGGACCTGCTTGGCCTGATCCTGCTCCAAAAATGTGTGACGGACGCCATAGCGCAGCACGGCATCGAGATGGCAATCCTTGAGACGTTCTTTATCGCCCAGATTAAGAAGCTCGCAGGCGCGCCGGTTGGCAACCAGAATGCGGTGGCCGGCATCGAGCATGAACAGGCCATGCGGCATGTTGTTGAGGGCGAGGTCGAACCGGCCGGCGATCGTCGATATCTCGCGCGCAGCCAGCACATTCCTGTGCAGCGTTTCGCGCACCCCGCGCGCCATCGACCAGGTCGTCAGGATGAACGGCACGATCAACACGGCCAGAATGGCCATGAACCCATCCATCAGGCCAAGCAACCCAAGGATGATCGGCACGCAGGCCGATAGGGACATGACGACGACCGCACGGGCCGAACCGTAATTACGACCGACGAGCGACACCATGGTAGCGAGCGTCACGGAAATGCAGGCGAGCTCGGCAAAGGGGTCGCGAGTGACGAGAATGGCATAGCCGCACGCCATACCGAGCGTGATGGTGGCGCAGACACCGCCAGCATTGTAGCGGTTTTCCCAGCGGCGAATGCCTTCAAAATCCAGCGAAGCCAGATCTTCGCGATCGAACCGGCGCATATCGATACCGCGAACGAACCAGATCAGCACAATCGCAATCGTGCAGCCGATGAAAAAGGGATCACTGGTTTTTGCAAAAACGAGCAGGAATGTCACGACATGCGACAGCATGCCGATCAAAAGCATCTGGCGGTAATCGTAAAGCGAGCTTACGAACGAAAGGTACACATCGGTCGGAAGAGCGCTCTGTTCATTTGAATTCATGAACCCCCTGCTCCGGTTTGGCGAAGTGTTATTCCCGAGGGTTTAACGAAAGATTTCGCGCGCTTACCGGAAAAAATCCTCCCATATATTAGGGTGTGTGGTCCAGATACTGAATTATTGAAATATTTCAACCCAGTATTGCAGCTGGCGCTAAGGATTATTGTTTTTGTACAACCGTGCATGGATTCAACTTCGAACCGGTTATACGCTGCGCGCCAGCCCGGATATTTCTTCTGATTTCTGCCCTTCAATTTATCTGCCGCAATGGTTACTCCAATTCTAAGGCAAAGGGCCAAATCTTGCCAGTTGCACGCAACCGGTTTACGCACAGAACCGCCGTCAACGGGATTGACTTCCCTTGTCCTCGACGGCAATGGCTTGATAACGTGACATAAGGCCTTGCTTCGCGGAGCGACGAGCCGCCAGTGGAGATCTCGCAGTGCCAAAACCCGTCGTTGCCATACCCGCCGATTTCAGAGCATTCGACGGCAACGTCTGGCATGCCACGCCGCACCAATATGTCCGTGCAGCCGTCGAAGGCTCCGGCGTCATGACGTTTCTCGTTCCAGCCCTTGAGAGCGGCAACGACGCCGACGAAATCCTCGACCGGGTGGATGGTGTTCTTGTCAGCGGATCGCGCACCAATGTGCATCCCTCGCTGTATGGACAGGAAGCGACGAAGGGCCACGGTCCTTTCGACCCCGGCCGCGACGCGACAAGCCTTCCGCTGATCCGCCGTGCGCTCGAGCGCGGCGTGCCTCTGCTCGCCATTTGCCGCGGCATCCAGGAACTGAACGTTGCGCTCGGCGGCACGCTGGCAAACGAAATCCAGGATCTGCCCGGCATTTCGGATCACCGCAAGCCGGATGTGCCGGATCTCGATATTGCCTATGGCATCCGCCAGAACGTCGTCGTCAAGGAAGGCAGCTGTCTCGCCTCGGTGCTCGGTGCCGGCGAAGTACGGGTCAATTCGCTGCACCGGCAGGCAATCTCCAAGGCCGCTCCGCGTCTGGCCGTGGAAGCCGTCGCCGAAGACGGCACGATCGAGGCCGTCTCCGTTATCGACGCAAAAGCCTTTGCCGTCGGCGTGCAATGGCATCCGGAATACTGGGTCGGCAAGGACGCACCGTCCTCGACCTTGTTTCGGGCATTCGGCGATGCCGTTCGAGAATATGCTGCGGCGAAAAGGAAGTCTTGACGGCCTTTACGCCGTCTTCCGCTTGAACGGTGTTTCAGCAACCGGCGTCAACGCGGCGCCGTTTTCGAACCATGCAACAAGATTATCGACGACCAGATCGGCCATGGCATTGCGCGTCGCCTGCGAGGCGGAGCCGACATGCGGCAGCAGCGAGGCGTTCGGCAAGGCCAGCAGCGCCTCGGGCACCTGCGGCTCATTCTCGAAGACATCGAGACCGGCAGCGGCAATGACGCCGCGCTGCAGCGCATCGGCAAGGGCCGCTTCGTCCACGGTCGTGCCGCGTCCGACATTGATCAGCACGCCCTGCGGCCCCAAGGCTTCCAGAACCTCGGCATTGATCGTCTTGCGGGTGCTTTCGGTACCGGGGACGATCACGATGATCGTATCAACCGCCTCAGCCATGCCCTTCAGTGTCGGATAATGGCTATAGGCCAGCCCCTCGCGCGGCGTGCGGGTATGATAGGCGATGGAAACGCCGAACGCTTCCAGTCTCTTCGCAATCGCCAGTCCGATGCGGCCGAGGCCGTAAAGCCCGACCGTGCGGCCGCGCAGCGTCAGCGGCGATAGCGCGAAAGCGCCGTCCTTTACCCAGCGGCCCTGGCGCAGCCATTGTTCGGCCGCCGGAAAACGCCGCAGCGTATTGAGCAGCAGGCCGATCGCCGTATCCGCCACCTCCTCCGTCAGCACATCCGGCGTATTGGTGACGACAACGCCACGCTTTGCCGCGTGGCCCGCATCGACACCATCGTAACCGACGCCGAAATTGGCGATGATTTCGAGGTTTGGAAAAGCGTCGATGAATTCGGCCGCGATCTTACCCTGGACGGCGATCCCGGAAACACCGGCTGCAAGGTCGGCCGTCACCAGCGTGGGATCGGCGGCCGCGACGAAAACGGGCTCGAAATGATCCGGCAGACGGTCGAGCACACGCTGGCTCATTTTTCCGGGCACGAGAATACGCGGGCGGCCGTTGGACATGGTGTGCTCCTTGCGGAATTGGATCGAGTTATTCGGTGGACTGGGGCCGGAGCGGGCCGGTCGACTGGCGGATCCGCATTTCGGGCTTGATCAGGTGGATACCATCCGGCTCGTGGCTGCCGTTCAGCTTGTCGAGCAAAGCGCGGGCGGCACTGCGGCCGACATCGGACTGGCCGTTCCAGACAGTGGTCAGCGCCGGCGTCGAGATCGAGGCTTCCTCGAGATCGTCGTAACCGGTGACCGACACATCGCGACCCGGAACGAGGCCGGCGCGGGCAATGCCGTTCATCATGCCGATGGCGACAAGATCGTTCCAGCAGACCACGGCCGTCGGTTTCTGCGGCAGGGAAAGCAGATGCACGGCAGCTTCGAAGCCGCCCTGCATGGAGCGGGGACCGGGAATGCGCAGGTCCGGATCGACATCGATATTAGCCTTGCGCAACGCGTTGACGTAGCCCTGATAGCGGTCGCGGCCGGTCGAGGTCTGGTCCGTGCCTCCGACCATGGCGATGACGCGGTGACCAAGGCTGATCAGGTGATTGGTGGCAAGCGAGATGCCATAAGCATCGTCACCCCGGAAGATCGGCACGTCGAGGCCCTCGATCGAGCGGGCGATCAGGATGGCCGGCATGCCATTGTCTTCGGCAAGCATGATATCTTCCGGCGGCGTGCCGATGGCGGGCGACATAATGACACCGTCGCCACCGAGCTGCAGCAGCGTCTCGATGAAGGCGCGCTGCTTTTCGACGGAATCGTAATGGTTGGATAGAATGAAGGTCTGCCGGTCGCGGTCGAGTTCGGCCTCGATGGCTTTGAGGATTTCGCCGTAGAACGGGTTCATGATGTCATGCACGACGACGCCAATGATGCCGGAGCGGGAGGTCCGAAGGCTGGCGGCGCGGCGATTATAGATATAGCCGAGTGCGCGGGCCTGTTCCTTGATCTTGTCGCGGGTCATGGCGGCCACAAGCGGACTATCGCGCAATGCTAGGGAAACGGTTGCCGTGGACACACCAAGCGTTTCCGCAATGGTGGAGAGCTTGATCTTCTGCGCCACGTTTCCCCCTCAGGTATCCCGGCTCAATACCGCTATTTTTAAATCCTCTTTAAACTGTTTAAATTGTCGCTGCAATCGCCAATTAAGGCACGGCATGAGGGAGGCCCTATTCTTCTGCAGCCGTGCCCTGGAGATTGCCATCGACGGCGCGCAAAAGCTTCATCAGCGTCTTGATCTGCTTTTCGGTCAGACCCTTGGTCGCCATGTCTTCAGAAATCTTGCCGGCTTCGGCAATGGTCTGCAGCCGGTCCCGGCCAAGGGTGGTGAGATAGACCTTGGTCAGCCGGGCATCCTCATTGTCGGCCCGGCGCTCCAGAAACCCTTGGGCTTCCATGCGGCCGACGGTCCGGGTCATGGTCGGTGCCTTGACGCCGAGCTTCATCGCCAGAACACCCGCTGTCAGCCCGTCGGTTTCGGCCAACGCCAGCATGACGCCGTCCTGGCCGGCATAGAGCCCGCTTTCAAGCAGGTTGCGAGACAGCACAGTGCGCATCGAGCGCGCCGCCTGCACCAGCACAGATGCGAGGTCCTGCGCGTGGACTTCGACGTCCTGCCGTTTTTTCTTGCCGCCCTTGGCTTTCTTTTCGGCCTTGCTCTTCTTTCCCATCGGTCCTCCACCAAATTTCTTGCGCGGCCATCCGTCACCTGTATGACTCAGATGACGGCCATACCGCAAGTACAACCGAAAGGCTCTCAGGAGCATGACAGTCCCCGCACCGCATTGGAAAGACAATGTTTCCGATCTTCCGCCCACAGCGAGAGCGGACTGGATTGCCGTACTGCCGCTCGGCGCCCATGAACAGCACGGACCGCACCTGCCGTTCGAAACCGATACGCTGATTGCCGAGGGTCTCGCCGAACGGCTCATCGCCCGCCTGCCACCGTCCCTGCCCGTCACGGTTCTGCCGACGGAACCTGTCGGCTATTCGATCGAGCATCTGGACGTCGAAGGCACGCGTTCGCTGGGATATGATGAGGCGGTGCAACGCTGGCTCAGCATTGCGCAGGATCTGAACGAAAAGGGCATCCGCAAATTCGTCATGCTGAACGCCCATGGCGGCAATTCCCCGCTGATGACCATTGTTGCGACGGAGGCGCGCGTCCGCTTCAACATGCTGGCGGTGGCGACCAGCTGGACGCGGTTCGGGCAACCTGATGGTTGGATCAGGCCGGAAGACAAGGCGATCGACATTCACGGCGGCGCTATCGAGACGTCGGTGATGCTGGCGATGTATCCGGACAGGGTGGATATGGCAAAGGCACAGCGCTTTACCTCACACCAGTCAGACTTTACCCTTCGTTTCAAACATCTTCGCGCCTATGGCCCGCACGCCTTTGGCTGGAAAATGTCGGATCTGAACGCGCAGGGTGTTGCCGGTGACGCGTCGGCGGCGACGGCCGAGCGTGGCGAGCAGCTGACTGCCCACGCGGTGACCGGCATTGTCGAGTTGCTGCAGGATGTTGCCGCCTTCGATCTCTCCACCTTGCGCTAAGCAGCGACCATCCCACGCGTAGAAAAACAGCGTGAAGATCGCGCCCGCATTTGCGCTGACGCCTTCCATCTCCTATATCAGCGATACCCCTGTGCCCGAAGGCATCCCGATTTTTCCGAGGTTCCCATGACCGAAGCAACCACAGCTGCCGCCAAGCCCATTCCCGTCACCGTGCTCACCGGCTATCTCGGCGCCGGCAAAACGACGCTTTTGAACCGCATCCTGACGGAAGCCCACGGCAAGAAATACGCCGTCATCGTCAACGAATTCGGCGAGATCGGCATCGACAATGACCTGATTGTCGAATCCGACGAAGAAATCTACGAAATGAACAATGGCTGCGTTTGCTGCACCGTGCGCGGTGACCTCATCCGCGTTGTCGAAGGCCTGATGCGCCGTCCCGGCCGCTTCGATGCGATCATCGTCGAAACCACCGGCCTTGCCGACCCGGTGCCGGTCGCCCAGACCTTCTTCATGGATGACGACGTGCGCGCCAAGACCGAACTCGACGCCGTCGTAGCGCTCGTCGATGCCAAGCACCTGCCGCTGCGCCTGAAGGATAGTCGCGAAGCCGAAGACCAGATCGCCTTTGCCGATGTCGTTTTGCTGAACAAGACCGATCTGGTCACGCCGGAAGAACTGGCGAAGATCGAAGCCACCGTACGGGCGATCAATCCGTCCGCCCGCATTCACCGCACCGAGCGCTCCAATATCGACCTGACCAAGGTGCTGGACCAGGGCGCCTTCAGCCTGGAACGGGCGCTGGAAAACGAACCGCATTTCCTCGACCACGATGATCACCACCACGACCATGCGTGTGGTCCGGATTGCGGCCACGATCATCACCATCATGACCATGACCATGGTCGTGATCACGACCACCACGATCATGATCATCACGGCCATGACCACCATCATCACGATCACGCTCCTTCGCCGATTCATGACGTGACGGTGCAGTCGGTTTCGCTGCGCGGCGGCGAGATGAACCCGGACCGTTTCTTCCCCTGGATCCAGAAGATCACCCAGACGGAAGGTCCAAACATTCTGCGCCTCAAGGGCATCATCGCCTTCAAGGACGATGCTGAGCGTTACGTTGTTCAGGGCGTGCACATGATCATCGAGGGCGACCACCAGCGCGCCTGGAAGGACGGAGAAAAGCACGAAAGCCGTCTGGTCTTCATCGGCCGCGAACTGGACCGCGAAAAGCTCGAACGTACGTTCAAGGCCTGCGAGGCCGTTCCCGCCGAGGCCGCAGCTCACTGATGCCGACAGTTGCTCCTCTCGACCTCCAAGGTCACGTCGCTGGCGTGGCCTTTCTCGGCGACATCCCGTTCTTTGCCGAATCCTCCGGCCTCATCCACAGCCTCGATCACGGCCACAAGACCATCGAGGCGCATGAGGGCCTGCTCTCCTGCATCCGCGATGAAGCAACCGACACGCTGCTGACCGGCGGCGAAGACGGCAAGGTGCTGCGCGTCAAGGCGGATGGCATAACGGCCGAACTCGCCAATGTTCCGCGCAAGTGGATTTCGCAGGTCGCTGCCGGACCTCAAGGTGCGGTTGCCTATGCCTATGGCAAGACCGCGCATGTGCGGCTGGCCGATGGAACCGTCAAGGATTTCGCCGAGGAACGCACCGTCGAGGGCATTGCCTTTGCGCCCAAGGGCCTGCGCATTGCGCTTGCACGCTATAACGGCGTCTCGCTGCATTGGGTGGCGATTGCAGGCCAGCCGGTCGACCTGGAATGGAAAGGCGCCCATACCGGCGTCACCTTCTCGCCCGACGGCCGTTTCGTCGTCACCTCGATGCAGGAAAATGCGCTGCACGGCTGGAAACTCGACACCAAGCCCGGCGCCGAGACCCGCCATATGCGGATGACCGGCTATCCGGCCAAGATCAAATCGATTTCGTGGTCCGCCAAGGGCAAATGGCTGGCATCCTCTGGCGCCCCTGCGGCAATCGTCTGGCCCTTCCAGGCCAAGGACGGCCCAATGGGCAAGGCACCGCTGGAACTCGGCACCCGCGCCAACATCATGGTGACGCAGGTCTGCTGTCATCCCGTCGAAGAGATCGCGGCGATCGGCTATGCCGACGGCATGATCATGGTGGTGCGCTTCACCGACAGTAAGGAAGTGCTACTGCGCCGCCCCGGCAAGGGCGCGATCACCGCCATGGCCTGGCACAAGAACGGCAGGCAGCTTGCTTTCGGCTCGGAAGCAGGCGATTGCGGCGTCGTCGATATCGCCGGCTGACGCCGGGCTTGACCATCAGCAGCAGGCTTGACGATCAGGACCTGCCGCGCGAAAATCGTTGAATGCTGTTCAAAAAGGATGTGCTCGCCGGGATTGCCAAAGGTGACGTGACGCTGGCGTTCCGGCGTTGGCAAAAGCCGACCGTGCGGGCCGGCGGCACATTGCGCACCGCTGCCGGCGTGCTCGCCATCGACGCGATCGACATCGTGGATGCTGGCGGCCTCACCAATGAGGATGCCTCGTGTTCAGGCTATTCTTCGCTGGACGCGCTGCTTGCCGATATAGCTGGACAACGCGCGGGCGCCCTCTATCGCATCGCTTTTCATCTTCTCGGTGCGGATCCGAGGGTGGCCTTGCGCGATATCACCGATTTTGGCTCCGGCGAGCACGGCGAACTACGGCGTCGCTTGACTGCCTTCGATGGCGATATTCCCTGGACGTTGCAAACGCTTCGGCTGATCGCCGCACGTGACGGCATCACGGCCGGAGAGCTCGCCGCGAGCATCGGCTTTGAAAAAGCCGCCCTCAAGCAGAAAATCCGTAAGCTGAAAGAGCTCGGCCTGACGGAAAGTCTGCAGAGCGGCTACCGGATCTCGCCGCGAGGACGTGCTTTCCTCGCGGAGACCTGAAGATCCGTTTTCACCACGCCAGTTCCACCTGCGGCCGGCCGTTCGAAGTTTTCTCCACCGTTCGCCCGGTTTCATCGATCGTGCAATGAACGCGTTTACGGAAAGCCGAGAAGCTGTCGAAGGTGACGACATCCACGGCTTCGTCGAAATCCAGTGTCAGCCGGTAGCGCCCGGGTTGTGCAGTCACGGCCTGCACCCCGAGGATTGTCGCTTCGAAGCGCTGGCCGAGGTAATGGCCCTTGACCCGCGAGCCAAGCATCCATGGATTGAGCGGCGGCCGGTTGCCGACCACAGCATGCAGCGTGTTCCAGTCGCGAAAGCCGTATTGGGCTGCCAGAAGCTCCAGCGATTTCGAATGGGTGATGTCCTGACCGCCGGCGGCAAGACCGGCGCGTAGCCGCTTTGCCTGGTCCTTCAGGGCATCGAGTGAGGGAAGCGGGATCGATCCACGCATCGTTCAGTCTCCAACATGGAGCGTGCAATCATTCGGAGGGGGTCCGCCTTGCCGCCGTTCGCACGCCACAAGGATGGACGACCGAAGAAGAACGAGAGACTTCACCAAAAGCTTGGAGCTTGCGGACGGCCGGGGTTCTCACCCGTGGCCGGGCATGTAATCCATTGCGCAGCCCCTGTCAAATATGGCCCAACGCAAGACGGCCGGCGTTACCATCAAGCATCGCCCACCGTTGTCATGCAGCCCCGATCGACGGCAGGGAGAGGAGGGGCTAACCCCTCTCCCTGCGTCTCAGTGCTAGCGGCGCTTTTTGCCGCCATCACCAGAGAGGACACCGAGACCAAGGATGCCGGTGTTGTTGCCCGAAAGGATGCCGCTGAGAATGCCATTTCCGCTGCCGTTCAGGGCGCCATTGAGAACGTTGTTGCCGGAAAGGACATCACCAACGCCCACGGCTGGCGCGATGACGATGCCGCCATTGGCAATGCCGTTACCCTTGCCGTTGAACAGATTGAGCGAGAGGCCGCCGGCTGAAGCCGGAGAAACCGGCGCAGCAACAGCCGCGAGAGAGGCGAATGCGATGAATGCGGATTTGAAGTTCATGTCTTACCTCCGTTGTTCGTGCATCCCTTGTGCACAACCAGGAGGATATTCTTGAAATCAAAACACTCAAGCAGATAAGGAATTCATAATAAATTGTTAACCATAATAAATACAACTTTAACATTTATTATAAATCAGTTAAGTTCACGACTGCAACTGCTGGAAATAGCCTTGAACACCTGGACCGAAGGCATCCATAGGAGTTATTTAACCATCTAACTGCAGAGTGTACTTAAGAAACCTTAAGTTGAGGAATTCATGAATGCGCACCTTGCTGATCACCGTGCTGACCATGGCATTGCTGCCGTTGGCACGGGCGGCGCGGAGTGAGACAACTGTCGAATATTGGACCAAGCAGGGTTATTCGAGCAATCTTTTGGAAAGCCCAGACCCGCTTTCTGGTCCATTTTGGCAAGGCTCTCTCAAACTGAGAGGTACGGTCGGCCAGGATGACGCGAAGCTCAGCTATGCAATCTATCAGGAAGAGCTGCGAACCGGCGACTGCCGGTTTGGCGACACGCATGAAACCGGATTCAACCTTGGATATGCGCAACAGCTGGGAAAAGACGCAGTAGTCGAGCTTGAAGGCTCCTACATCCGCAACAGTTCCGGAGATGTCTTCCTGCAACTTCCGGGAAACATCATCGGATACAGGGCAGTGGACCGCGCCGTTCAGGTTGGCGGAAAAATTACAACCGCCGCGTTTGGGGACAAAACGGTCTTCACAGCAAAGATAAGCCAATTACTCAAAGGCGATGCGCACTTCACGACCGACCTGCTGAGGCCTGCCAAGCTGGACCCCGATGTCGGGCTTCTGACGCTCGGTGCCAGCCGTTTCATCGCGGCCAAAGGCGGCGAACTCTGCCTCTGTCTCGAGTATAATCAATCGATGATCGATAAGGATGAGCAGGCCGTCTACGCCCGCTTTCCGGCCTCGACCTTGCGCGGCTCCCTCGCCTACGGCAAGGAATTCACCGGAAGCCTGTCGCTGATCGCCGAAGCCGGTATCATCGTGCTGTCCAGCGACAACCTCAGCCACGGCGGACGGCAAAGCCGCCCCTATCTGCGCGGCGAAGCCAAGTGGAAAGCCCCGGCCGAACTCGAGTTCGCCGCCGCCTACAAACATGACGTCGCCATTGGCGATATAGACGATGCGCTGGCGGAGGTGGTCGATGGCTATAAGATTTCGGTATCCCGCCAGCTCAATCCGTGGGCAAAAGTGACGCTCGCCTACGATCGCAGCGAAAGCGAATATGTCTATTATGCCTACGACCGAACGACGCGGAACGTCTCGGTCAAGCTGACGCTTGGCGAGGAGAAGAAACCGAAATTCGAATTCGGCTATGCCCATGTCAAACAGACAGAGGCGGACCCGGCCAATAATTACAAGGGCAGCGAGGTCACAGCCCGCGTTAGTGGCTCATTCTAAAATACGCTTGGGATGCCGCGTTTGATAACGGCATCCCATAGCAACGGCGAAGCGTGCTTGGCCGCGGCTAGAAACGATAGGTAATGCCCGTGCCGATCAGCCAGGGATCGATTTTGGCCTTGCCGCGCAAGGGACCGAGCGTATCGTGATCGGCCGACCAGTCGGTTTTGAGAAAGATCTTTTTGACGTCGAAGTTGATGCCCCAATTGTCGTCCAGCATATAGTCGAAACCGACCTGCAGAGCCGCACCCAAATGGCTCTTGACGTCGAGATTGCTGAAGCCGGCTTTTTCAGTCTGATTGTAGAACAACGAATAGTTGATGCCCGCCCCGACATAGGGCTTGAACGCGCCGAAATCGGTGAAATGGTATTGCAGCGTCACAGTGGGCGGCAGCAGCCAGGCCTTGCCGACCGGCACACCGACCGCCCCATCCTCATTGATATTGGCATAGGTGGTGCCGAGGATCAGTTCGGCGGCGATATTGTCGGTGAAGAAATAGCTGATATCGAGTTCCGGGACCAAGGTATCGGAGTAGGTGAGATCGGAGCCGGGCACGCCGTCGATAGAGCCGCTGTCCCGCGTGATGACGCCCAGCGCCCGCACGCGAATTTGCCAGGGGTTGCGGGCCGTCAGGCTCTCGATGGAGACCGGCTCCAGCGGAGCCTGCGCCAAATCTGCCGCTGCGGCTTGTCCCGTCAGGAACACTGCACATCCCGCCGCCAGCGGAGCGATCACTGCGCGTCCGTATCTCATATTGCCTCTCCTTGAAATGTCGAATGACTTTGACAAGGGAGGACTACGCCCACGGAGCGGCAATGCTTTGATTCAAATCAATGTATGAGAAGCGAGACTGCACAATTTCGCTCACGGGAAGCAACCGGCGAAGACCGTTGCATCCATGTTACAGGAAATGCCCTGCCTGCTTGAGGCAGGGCTTTCTCACCCTATTTACCGTGCCGCCCTGGCGAAGGCGCAGCCGCTCGCGACCATGATGCCGGCAGCGCCCTCCAGCCAGCCGTCCTTCAGTTCCAGCGCCAGAAAACGGTTGCGCTCGAACGGACCGGGCATGACGAGGTGTTGTGCCTTGGCAGCAAAGAAGCCGAAGCGCTCGTAATACGGCGCGTCGCCGACCAGCAGGATGGCACCGTGACCACGGGCCTTTGCTTCGCCGATGGCCGCACGCATCAAGGCACCGCCGATACCCCGCCCCTCGTAGGCGGCATCGACCGCCAGCGGGCCAAGCATCAACGCATCGACGGGAACGCCTTCGCGGCTGACGCCGGCTTCGACGTTCCACAGGCGCACGGTGCCGATGACATGGCCATCCGGATCGCGGGCAACCAGCGCCAGACCTTCAGCCGGAACGCGGCCACGGCGCAGCGTCTCGGACGACTTGCGGCGGCGGTTCGGGCCCATGGCCTGATCAAGCAGATTTTCGCGCGCGACGACGTCGCCCGGATTTTCGGTGTCGATAGTGAAGGCATTCTGCGCAAAGAAGGCGCGGACAGAATTAAGAACAGCGGCCATCTTGGCCTCCCGTACTCAAAACCGATTCAAACGGTATCGAAGACAAATTGTGAAGGTGCTGCTCCGGCTTGACCCGGAGCAGACTTTTCAGATGACGCCAATCAGATGACGTAGGCCTTCAGCGGATCGAAACCGTTGAAGGCCACGGCCGAGTAGGTCGTCGTATAGGCGCCGGTGCCCTCGATCAGAACTTCGTCGCCGATCGAAAGTGTGATCGGCAGCGGATACATGTTCTTCTCGTACATCACGTCGGCCGAATCGCAGGTCGGGCCGGCCAGAACGCAGGGCTCCTTTTCGTCGGCATCATGGATGGTGCGGATCGGGTAACGGATCGCTTCGTCCATGGTTTCGGCGAGACCGCCGAACTTGCCGATGTCGAGGAACACCCAGCGGTGGTTGTCATTGTCCGACTTCTTCGAGATCAGGACGACTTCCGCCTTGATCACGCCGGCATTGCCGACCATGCCGCGGCCCGGCTCGATGATGGTTTCCGGCAGGTTGTTGCCGAAGTGCTTGCGCAGCGACGAAAAGATCGCCTGGCCGTAGGCTTCAGCCGACGGCACGTCGCGCAGGTACTTGGTCGGAAAACCGCCGCCCATGTTGACCATCTTCAGCTCGATGCCCTGCTTGGCCAGCTGCACGAAGACGCGCTTGGCATCGGCAAGAGCCGAATCCCAGGCATCGACCTTGGTCATCTGCGAACCGACATGGAACGAGACGCCGTGCGAGACGAGACCCAGCTGATGTGCGTAGACGAGAACGTCGACGGCCATCTGCGGGACGCAGCCGAACTTGCGCGACAGCGGCCATTCAGCACCTTCGCCGTCCGTCAGGACGCGGCAGAATACGCGGGCGCCGGGTGCTGCACGGGAGATCTTTTCGACTTCCTCATGGCTATCGACGGCGAACAGCGAGACGCCGAGCGCGTGCGCCTTGGCGATATCGCGTTCCTTCTTGATGGTGTTGCCGAAGGAAATGCGCGAAGCAGTCGCACCGGCATCAAGCGCCATTTCGATTTCGGCCACGCCGGCGCAATCGAAGTTGGAGCCCATGGAGGCGAGCAGACGCAGGATTTCCGGCGACGGGTTTGCCTTGACGGCGTAGTAGATCGAGCTGTCCGGCAGAGCGTGACGGAAAGCCTTGAAATTGTCGCGCACGACATCGAGGTCAACCACAAGGCAAGGGCCTTCGGGACGTCGGGTGTTCAGGAAGTCGATGATACGTGCAGTCGTCATGGTTCTATCCCCAATCAGGTACGCTCCACGAAACCGTGGAGGACAAAGGACATACGCGAACATGTCCCGGAACCAGCCGGTGGAGACCCCGGATCCAGACATGCGCACGATGCGCGAATGATGGAACAACGCCCCGCCAAGAGCTTTGATCCGCTTTGTCTGCCATTGATTGGAAGGATGACCCTACCGCACTTCCGGCAATGAAGGTGTGCCTCTTCAGTAACCCCCGCTGATGGAAAGCAGGGAGAGAACAAAAAGGCCCGCACCGTCGTTGCTTCAGATGTCCTCGCATTTTCCGGTTGGCCGGAGGAGCGACTGGAGGGGTTAATTCCAGGTACCTTACCGATTTCCTCACCAAATTCGAGGGTCGGCGGACACCCATGGGCACGTGCGACTTTGGGCTGCAGCGGAGATAAGAAAAAACCTTGTCGTAATCAAGACCTTTTTCAAATCGGCTGTTGATTTTTTATTCGCAACAAAGCCCGTTAAGATGTTCACAAGCGCTGAACAATCGCCGTACACTTCCTGTGAAAACCAAGGCCTTGTTTTATAGCCACTTTTGGAAAACAGCTTCCGGTTTTTCCGGAATGCCAAATGTTAACGTCGCCCGCAGTCTTTCGGACGCCGGCAACTCCGGTTTATCGTTGCCGCGACGAAAATAGCGAATCAGAAACGGGGCGGTGGCCCAAGCAGGCAGGAACAGCAGCCCGATGGATACATTAACCCGCATACGCGCTTTCATCGACGTCGTCGATGCCGAGGGATTTTCGGCGGCAGCACGGCGCGTCGGACGCTCAAAGGCGCTGCTGTCGAAATATGTGCGGGAGCTGGAAGATGAACTCGGCGCCCTTCTGTTGAACCGCACGACCCGGCAATTTTCGCTCACGGAGGCGGGCCACACCTATTACCGCACGGCATCGGAGATTCTCAAGGAGATCGACAACCTCGCTGACCTGGTTCGCGCCAGCAATTCCGATCTCAAGGGTCGCCTGCGCATTTCCGCACCGCGCACTTTCGTCGATGCCGAAATCGGCCAGTCGCTGATCGATTTCGGCAAGGCCCATCCCGAACTGTCGCTGGAGATCATCTCAGACGACCGTTTCGTCGATCTGGTGGAAGAAGGTTTTGACGTGGCGATCCGCATCACCAAGCTGGAGGATTCGACGCTGATCGCCCGCAAGCTCGATGATTTCCAGGTTCTGTACTGCGCGACACCGGCGTTTCTTGAGGAATTCGGACCGATTAATCACCCGTCCGAGCTGTCGCGCCACTCCTGCATCATCGACACCAATGGGCGGTCCTACAGCAACTGGCGCTTCACCGAGCCGGACGGCACAGGCTTCAGCGTTCCAGTTGGCGGGCCGATCGAAGTCAACAGCCCGCTTGCTGCCGTGCGGGCGGCGGAATCCGGCATGGGTGTCGCCAGCGTTCCCGATTTCATCGCCCGGCCGAAGATCACCGCCGGCACGCTGGTTTCGATTTTTGAAGACTATGTACCGAAGGATCGCGGCATTTACGCGATCTATCCGCACCGGCGCTATCTGCCGACCAAGGTGCGTACGTTCGTCGATTTCCTGCATCACTGGTTTCGCAAGAACGCGGAAAAATGACGGGGCCGCCACGGCCAGAAAGTCCCAATTCCGTCCCATTTGACATACATTGCAAGAGTGTTGGCATTGCAAGAGTGTTGGCGTTGCGCCCGAAATAGCCAAAGGAATCATCACAGCATGAAACGATCCTCTCTGATCTTGGCGGCAGCGGCCGTGCTTGCGCCCTGCGCAGCATTTGCCCATCCGCATATCTTCGCCGAGGCCCGGCTTGAGATCGTGGCAGATAACACGAACCGGATCACCGAATTGCGCAATGTCTGGCGCTTCGACGAACTGTTTTCCGCCAGCGTTGTGATGGATTTCGACAAGAATTCCAATGCGCAGCTCGATCCAGACGAGTTGCAGGAAGTCGGCCAGACCGTTCTGGATTCGCTGGCGGAGTACAATTACTACACGACGATCACCGAAAACGGCAAAACCATCAAGGTCGATAAGCCGAATGAAATCACCGCCGACTACAAGGATGGCCAGTTGCTTTTGATGTTCGCGGTCAAGCCTGCGGAGGCGATGCCGCTCAAGGGCAATATGTCGTTCGGCGTCTATGACCCGACAATGTACACCGCGATGGATTTTCCGACGGACGGCGATCTCGTTGCGGTCGGCGACCAGCTGAATGCCTGCGAACACAAAGTGGTGCGCCCGGACCCGGACGAAGTGCTCGCCCAGAACCAGGCGAGCCTGACGGACGCCTTCTTCAACGACCCGACCGGAACCGACATGTCGAAGATGTTTGCCACGCGAATCGAGTTCAAATGCTGACGGTGCGGGGTCCTCTCCGCCTGATCGGCCTGGCACTGTTCGTGGCAGCCGCCGGGATCAGCGTTGCCCATGCGCAATCCCCGCTTGGCATCGGCACCGCCGAGCCATCCTTCAACACCGGCGGTATTTTCGGTGGGTTCTTCGGCTGGATAAACATGGAGCAGCAGCGCTTTTACCATACGCTGACCGAAGCGATCAAAGCCATGCGGGATGACCCGTGGCATCTCTGGTCGCTGATCGGGCTGTCCTTCGCCTACGGCGTCTTCCACGCCGCCGGGCCTGGCCACGGCAAAGCGGTTATTTCCTCCTACATGATCGCCAACGAGACGGAACTGAAGCGGGGCGTGCTGCTATCCTTCCTGTCTTCGCTGATGCAGGGGGGCGTTGCCATTCTTCTCGTCGGCGCCGCCTATCTCGTCCTGCGTGGATCGTCGATCTCGATGACGCAGGCGACGCATTTCCTGGAAGTGGTGAGCTACGCATTGATTGCCGCCTTTGGCGGCTGGCTGCTGTTCCGCAAGCTGCGGGGCCTAAAGGCGCGGCGCTTAGCTCCCGCGATAACGCAGGGGCACGCTCATGCGCACGGCCATAGCCATGCACATCACGCGCACCCTGACGATCACAACCATAACCATGCGCCGGGCGACGTCTGCGACACCTGCGGCCACGCGCATGCACCCGACCCTTCGATGCTGAAAGGCGATCGGTTCGCACTGCGTGAAGCGTGGTCGGCCATCATTGCAGTCGGCCTGCGCCCCTGCTCCGGCGCGTTGATCGTGCTGAGCTTTGCGCTTCTGAACGGTCTGTATCTCGGAGGCGTGCTCTCGGTGTTTGCGATGTCGATCGGCACGGCCATCACCGTCTCGGTGCTGGCGACACTGGCCGTAACCGCCAAGGACCTCGCGGTGCGCTACGCATCCAGCGGATCGTCGGCCATGCGCATCAGCAACGGCATCGAAATCTCCGGTGCGATGCTGGTACTGGTACTCGGCATTGTGCTGCTTGGCGCGTCGCTGCAGGGCTGAACTTTAGAGCCCGCGGCCCCGCTGGTAGCGGGCTCGTAGCCAGAAAATCAAGAAGAAACCGAGCACGAAAACCGCGCCGAATGCTGCGGCCAGCCAAGGCGAATATGTGCCGATCCAGAGCATGATTTTCGGCAGGATAAAGAAACCCACCCCAACGACAAGCAGGATGACTGCTGCGGCAATCGCCGGCGAGCGTTCCTTCTTTTCCGGGGTGTTCATGCGGTCTCCTTTTGGGCCAGTTCAGTGCGAATATCTTCAAGCTTGCGCTTCTGTGTGCCGTCACCAGCAAAATTATCCGGCGACAGCCAGGCTTCGAAAGCGGCATTGAGCAGCGGCCATTCGCCGTCGATGATCGAGAACCAGGCGGTATCACGATTGGCGTGCTTGGATAGCATATGTTGGCGGAAGACGCCTTCAAAGCTGAAGCCGAGCCGATTGGCCGTCTTCTTGCTAGCTTCGTTGCGATTGTCGCATTTCCACTCGTAGCGCCGATAGCCCAGATCCTCGAAGGCGTGCTTGGCCATCAGGTAATGCACTTCGGTGGAAAGCGGCGAGCGGGCCATCGAGAAAGAGTGGGCGACACCGCCGACCTCGACCACGCCATTGGCGGGATCGGGTCGCATGTAATTGGCCATGCCGACGACATCGCCGCTGGCCTTGTCGTAGAACACTTCGGTGATCCAGCCGCCCTTCTGCGCGGCCGTCAGCCAAGCGTCGAAATCCTCGATGCTGCGAAAATCATCCTGCGCGAAATACTGCAGGCGGGCATTGATCTCCAACCCGCCAAAAGCCTGCCACAGTGGTTCCAGATGCGCGGCGCGATCATAGGGCACGATCCGGACGTAACGCCCTTCCAGAGCCACCGGCATTGGGGCCGGGCAGCCAGTCCAATGGGTCAAATCACGCATCTGCACACTCCAGGAGAGACCATACCATCAGCCTTCAGACCGGCTCGGAAACAACCGCGCCGGTCATGCAAAGGCCTTGACGCTGGCATAGGACAGCTCAGGCATCCGCACAAATGCAAAGTGATGATGGATCCATCACCACGGCGACTTGATCGGCGGTTGACCGGTCTGCGGCACCGAGGTCTGCGCCGGGTTTGCCTGCGCCTCGATAACCGGGGTCTTGGCCGAAGAGACCGTCGCCTCAATGTGATCGATCAGCGCATCGGCAAGGCCAAGGCGGCCGGCCAGCTGATCAAGATAACCGCGCTCGGCCCGGCTGTCGGCATCAATGGCCAGACGCGAGGCCGTATAGAGCTCAACGCGTTCTTCCTCGGTCACGGCTGCAGCGACCATGGCATCGAGATCGACGGGCTTGCTGAGTTCCTCGTGCAGAAACTGTCCGGCTTCGGAATCGAGGCCGGAAACCTTGACCTTGTCCATGATGCGGGCGCGCTCGACATCATCGATGTGACCATCGGCGCGGGCAGCGGCGATCATGGCGCGGACAAGCACCAGCACGAAATCGTTGCGGAGAACGGCAGGCTCGGTACTGAAACCGGAATCGGCCGGTGGCGGCAGGAGTTCAGGCTGCGCCTGCGCTCCCGGCTGCACGACCGGCTCCTTGCCCGCCTGGTAATTCTTGTAGGCCTGATAGCCAAGGCCGGCGATGGCGGCAAGACCGCCGAGCTTCAGGGCCGAACCCGCAACTTGACGGCCGGTACCGGTGCCAAGCAGGACAGCGGCGATGGCACCAGCGGCCAGTGGGTTGTCCTTAGCCAGCTGCGTCGCCTGTCCGGCGCGATCGCGCACAGTGCCGCCGGCACCGGGGATCTGCGAACCCAACAATTGATCCAGCAATTTCTTCGCATCAAACATTCGGTCCACTCCCTTGAGGCCGGTTTCAGTCGGATAGAGACATAGGAATGCAACGAGAGGAATACAAATGAAAGCGCCAAGCAAATCTACCGCAATCACCGAATGTTGGATACACGATCGCGCCAGCGATGGTTCTCTATCTATTTGAACTCAGCGCAATATTTTTTGCAGGTGGTCTTCGTGACCAACCGAAATTGGCGTAACGCTCGCGGCAAACCGTTTTCCAGTCACCTCCTCGAGGTCGCCACCCCTTGATGTCATAAAAGCATTCCCCGCGGCGGGAAGAGGCCGAGTACTTCTTCTGCCCATCCACCAAAAAGGTCGTATTCCACCCCGCCTTGACGCAGGGTGGAAAGAACGTTGCGTACCGTTTCAGGGCCTCGCATGGAGAACAACTCCATCCGGCACGGATGCGAAAAAAACGATCAGCCGCGCAGCGCGAATGCTTCGGCAGCGAGCTTGGTAATGCCGGCCCAATCGCCCCTGGCAACCAGTTCCTTCGGCGCAACCCAGGAACCGCCGACGCAGACGACGTTGGGCAGCGACAGGTAATCCCTGGCATTCGACAGCGAAATGCCGCCGGTCGGGCAAAACAGCGTGCCGGCAAGCGGTGAAGACAGCGACTTCAGGTAGGCCGCGCCGCCCGCCTGTTCGGCCGGGAAGAACTTCATCACCTTATAGCCTTCTTCGCGCAGGCCCATGACTTCACTGGCCGTGGCAGCACCCGGCAGAAGCGGGATTTCGGAATCGTTGGCAGCGTCGATCAGCTCCTGCGTCGTGCCGGGGCTTACGATGAATTTTGAGCCCGCCTCGACAGCCGCCTCGTATTGCGCGGCATTGAGGATGGTTCCGGCGCCGGCGACGGCCCCCTCGACTTCGTTGGCAACGGCGCGGATCGCTTCGAGAGCAGCCGTGGTGCGCAGGGTGATCTCGATCGCCTTCAGGCCACCGGCAACGAGGGCGCGCGCCAATGGAACGGCGGTCGCAAGGTCATCGATGATCAGCACCGGAACGACCGGCTGCAATTTCAGGACGGAAAGAAGTCTATCGGTTTTCTCGCTCATGCCGGACAGCCCTTTTAAAACGATTGAAGTGAAGGTTCGAATACTCTTCCCATCCGCTTTTGTCGATACCAAACGGACCGGCCGAACCTATTCGGACATGGTGACGCATGGTTGACAGCGGCGCCGACCCAACGCCGCAACAAGCCCGAAGTGGATGCTTGTCCCCACGCCACAATTCTATAGTCTGGATTGTATCGAGGTCGAAAACGGCAGGCTTATCAATGGCCAAGGAAATTGAACGGAAGTTTCTGGTGGCATCGGACGGCTGGCGCAATATTGCAGACGGCGGCACACGCTTTCTACAGGCCTATATCGTTACCATGGACGACCGTTCCGCACGTGTGAGGCTGATGGACGACAAGCGGGCGAAACTGACGATCAAGATCGGCAGCGGCTCGATGACCCGCGATGAATTCGAATATGAGATCCCCGTGGAGGACGCCAGGGACATGATGACGAAAGCCATCGGCCTCGTCATCGAAAAGACCCGCTACGAGGTCAAGCATCGGGGCTTCCTCTGGGAGGTCGATGTCTATGGCGGCGCGCATGAAGGCCTTGTGGTCGCTGAAGTCGAACTCGGAACCGAAGACGACAAACCAATTCTGCCGGGCTGGCTGGGCACCGAAGTGACCGGCGATCCGCACTATTCGAACCAGTATCTCTCAACCAGCCCATTGGTATCCAAGGCAGATCATGAGCTATCATATTCGCCCTTCTGAACATTTCACTGAAGAATTCAAGGCAGTTGGAGCCGAGCAGCTGACACTTGCCATCGCCGCGTTGACCGACCGTCCGCAAGGGCTGCCGGAGGCGATCCACGGCGCCCGCAAAGAACTTCAAGAGGCTGCGCTCCCTCTACCGCCTCGCGGCAGCCGACATCCCGGCCTTCCGGCGCTCGGAAAATGTGCGCATCCGCAACATGGCACGGACGCTTTCGACCTCCCGCGACGCAACCGCGCTTGTCGAAGTCAGCCTGTATCTGCTTGATCATGCTGGAAACACCGACGAACGCGCCGCGCTGAAACGGATCGGCAAGCTGCTGACCGCCCGGCGCGACGAACAGGTCGCTGAGGGGAACCAACTCGAAGAAGGCGTGGCGGCGGCGATCTCAACCTGCGGCCGGGCACTGGATTCGCTCTCCCGCATCACCTTTCAGGATGGCAGTAAAAAGGGCGCCAAACGCCTCGCCAAGGGTTGGCGCAAGGCGCTGGAGAGAGTAGCGGTAGCGCAGCAGGCCTGCACGGACACCACCGATGCACATCTGTTTCACGAACTGCGCAAACGCAGCCAGGACTACCGTTTCTATCTGGACATGTTGCAGCGGCTTTGGCCGTCGGCGATGCATGCAAAGCGGATCGAGGTGACAAAGGTTGTCGATCTTCTCGGCCATCACAACGATCTGGCACTGCTTGCCTCCCTGGTCGATGAACAGCCACAGCTTTTCGGCAAGAGCGAGGACGTCGCCTATCTGCTCTCGGCCGTCATTACCCGGCAGAAAATCCTCCGGGAACAGGCACTGACGGTCGCTGCTTCGGTTTTCCGCGATGATCCGAAAACGGAAAGCCGCAGGATCAAGCTCCTGTGGCGGGACGCAGTCTGAAGCGGCCCTCCTTCCCGGCATTGATACTGCCAATCCCTGTCAGTATGATCGGCCATGTCCCGTTCCACCCGCCTTCTCGACCTGATCCAGCTTTTGCGCACCTACCGCCGGCCGGTGAGCGGCAACTCGCTGGCGCAGCGCATGGGCATCAGCATCCGCACGCTTTACCGCGATATCGCCACGCTGCAGGCGCAAGGCGCCGACATTCAGGGCGCGCCCGGCTTCGGCTATGTGCTCAAGCCCGGCTTCCTGATGCCGCCGATGATGCTCAGCGAAGAGGAGATCGAGGCCTTGGTGCTCGGCGCACGCTGGGTGGCGGCGCGGGCCGACGACGAATTGAAGGATGCGGCGCAGAACGCCTTGGCAAAGATTGCCGCCGTGCTGCCTGCAGATTTGCGCCATGAACTGGAGACCAATTCGCTGCTCGTCTACAACACGCGCGATCTGCGGCTCGGTACCGTCGACTTTCCCGCCATTCGCGAAGCCATCCGGCTGGGCATGAAGATCGACATCGACTATGCCGATGTCAACGGCCAGCCGACGACACGGCGCGTCTGGCCCTTTGCGCTGGCCTATTTCGAAGAGACGCGCGTGCTGGCCGCCTGGTGCGAATTGCGCGGTGACTTCCGGCATTTCCGTACCGACCGCTTCACCACGATGACCGTGACTGACATCCGCATCCCGCGTCGGCGCGACCTGCTTTTGGCCGAATGGCGGCGTGCTCACAATCTCACGCAGGACATGTGATCCTACTGCCAGAAATTGACAGCAGGACGGAATAAAAGGTCTCCGAACCCCCCGAGAGGAGACTGCCATGAAAACCGATTTTGTTCTGCCTGTCGAAAGCCCGGCCGAGAGCGCCGTTTTCTACATGGCGATGTTCGGCGCGTTGCCGCTGGAGCTGTCGCCGACTTATGCAGTCGTCCTGATGAACGATGCGTTGAAACTTGGCTTGGCGAAGAGGAGGAAACTGCCGGCGGCTGTGAATGCCAATGATGCCGAACTTCCGATCTTCGTCGCCGGCCGGGAAGGCGTCGATGCGCTACACGATGAATGGCGCAGGAAAGGTGTGACGATCCTGCAGGAACCCACCTCGTCGGCGTCTGATTACACGTTCACCTGCACCGATCCGGACGGCCATCGCCTGCGGGTCTTTACGCCGCAGGCCGCCTGACCAGTACTTTCCGGCCGCACACCCCGATTGCGTGCACGGCCGGAAAGCTGTATTTCACGCCGCATGACAGACACGATCCATATTCCTCGCCCGGAAGCCAGCGGCCAGTTTCTGGTGGCGGCGCTTTATCATTTCGCCGGTTTCGAACGCTTCGCCGACTTCCGCGAACCGTTGCAGGCAATTTGCGACGGCAATGGCGTCAAGGGCACTTTGCTGCTCGCGCATGAGGGCATCAACGGCACGATTGCCGGGCCGGAAGATGGCATCCGTACCGTGCTCGCCTTCCTGCGCGCCCAGCCCGAATTCGCCAATCTCGAGCACAAGGAAAGCTGGGCGTCGTCGATGCCGTTCCTGCGGATGAAGGCGCGGCTGAAGAAGGAAATCGTCACCATGGGCGTTGAGGATATCGACCCCAACAAGATCGTCGGCACCTATGTGGCGCCGCAGGACTGGAACGCGCTGATCTCCGATCCGGATACGCTGGTGATCGACACCCGTAACGATTACGAGACGGCGATCGGCATGTTCCGTGGCGCTGTCGATCCGAACACCAAAAGTTTTCGCGAATTCCCCGACTGGGTGAAGAACAACCCGGATCTCGCCGCCAAGCCGAAGATCGCCATGTACTGCACCGGCGGCATCCGCTGCGAGAAAGCGACTGCCTTCATGAAGGAACAGGGCTTTGACGAGGTCTACCACCTCAAGGGCGGCATCCTGAAATATCTGGAGGAGATGCCGGAAGAAGAAAGCCTCTGGGACGGCGCCTGCTTCGTCTTCGATGATCGCGTCTCGGTAACCCATGACCTGAAGGAAGGCGAACACACCCTCTGCCACGCCTGCCGCCAACCGTTGACGCCGCAGGACCTTCTGTCACCCCATCACGAACATGGCGTCACCTGCATCCACTGCTACGACACCCGCACCGACGAGGACCGCCAGCGCTACCGCCAGCGGCAGCAGCAGATGGACCTGGCGAAGAAACGCGGCGAACGGCATCTGGGAAGCTGAAGCGCTCAGATGGCCTCAAATCCTGAGTGTCAGCATGGCCGGCCCAGTACCGGCTGCGCTGATGCCAACAATCCCGGCCGAGACGATCGCATCCCAATCCGTCTCTTCCACCAGAACGACGGGACAATGAACCCCATATAACTCGGCAGCAACCATCGCACCGACGGTGACGATGGCGTCGCGCATCATGAGGACGATACCAGCCGGTCCTGTTTTCCGGCGGATTGCTTCGGCCAGCACCGAACTTCCCGAGCTGGAACCACGCCCGGCTTTCATGATGAGAATACGGCCGGTCAAAACCTCACCCTTCTGGGGATGCCATTGATCGATGATCCGGCCGGTGGCGGAATCGAGACCGCCCCAGAAGCTCAAGGGCTCGCTCAATACGAAGGTCTGCCCTTCCGCCTGCCCGGGCACCAGCGTAATCGCCTGGATGGTCACAGCCGCACCACCTTTCCGGCCCGGGCCGAGGCCATACATTCGGCCAGCGATCCAAAGGCGATATCGACACCGATATTGCCCGGCGCGTAATAGGCCATCTTGCCGGAATTGGTCATGATCGCACCGGACATGTCGCGCATGATCGCCGTGACATAAGTGCAGGTATCGATCACCAGCGTTACACCTTGCGCCTGCAGCACCGTGTCCCAGCCTCTGTCCGTGAGTTCGCTCAACACGCTGCGATTGGTGTTGATGTAGATATCGATGAGCGGCCGCAAGCCCTTCATCAGCGGCATCAGACGGGCGAATTCCTCCAAGGAAAAATGCGGCGTCCCGAGGCTGACGCCGACAAGCGGCGTACCATCCGGCACTGTCGAGAGATTGCGCACCGTGTGGCGCAGATCGTCGGCCGTCAGCCGGATCGTCTCAATCGGCTGGCGGCCTTGAAACGCCGCTTCGACCGTCGGCGCTTCCGGCGTCAAACCGACGGCATGGAACAGCGCGACGGCGCCGGACGACGCAGCGACCGCCCCGAGCGCCTTCAGGTCATCCTCCTGCGTATGGGCCGGTAGACCGGTGATCGCCGGGATGAGGCTTCCGCAACGTTTGCCGATGGCATGGCCGACCGCAACGCAGGCCGGACCGGCGTCCGGCCACTCCTCCGGTAGGCTTTCAATCTCGACCAAAATCTGGGCGCGCCGGTTTTCCGGCAGATGCAGCCCGTAATAGGGCGCCCTGCCCGTCAGCGCGCAACAGAGATCGATGAAATCGCCGTAGCGATTGGTGCGGGCGCCGATCACCGAATTGGCAAAGACGATGGCATTGGATTCCGCCCAGGCGATCTGCGCGCCGAAACGTGGGCGGAAGATCGTCTGATAAGGCGCGCAGGTGAAAGTCGGAAAGCAGCCCAGTGCCTCATGCGCATGCATCAGCCGCGCGCCGTTGGTTCCAATCTTGCCGTCGCCATGGAACAACTCCGGATGAATGAGATCGACCGAGCCGACATTCAACGTCGTCGGTACGCGAACGCGGCCTTTCAGGCGAACGAGATGCTGGACGAAATCGAGGCTGACCTCTCCGAGATACAGACAACCGTCGATATGGGCCGCTTCGATATCGATGAAACTGCCGGCATCGACGGCTTCGGCGAAACGCGTCAGAAGCCGCATGCAGAAAGCCGCCGCCTCGCCATGCGTGCCGTCCAGCAATTCATTGTCAAAGGCAGAGAGTTGAAGAGCCATGATCCGGCTTAGAATGCCGGATCATTTGCTGTCAATCGGGGCTTATGATCTCCGCCAAACACGACCGTCAACCGGCCTTGTGATTGCCCCTCGGAAACTGTTCGGCCAGTTCCTTGTACCAGTGGCCGCTCTTCTTGATGGTGCGGACCTGGGTGTCGTAATCGACATGGACGATGCCGAAGCGCATCTTGTAGCCTTCCGCCCATTCGAAATTGTCCATCAGGCTCCAGGCGAAATAACCCTTCATCGGATAGCCTTCCGTGATCAGGTCGGCCGTCACGGCCAGATGCTCAGCGATGTAATCGAGCCGCGGCTGATCATCGACCACGCCGTTTTCGACGCCCATGTTGTAGGCGGCACCGTTCTCGGTGATATAGCAATCCGGCAGCGCGTAGCGGTCGTTGACCGTGCGGATGAGATCGCCCAGCGCCTGCGGAAAAACTTCCCAGCCGATATCGGTCTTGACGTCGCTGACCGGCTTGGCACTGACCGTCGCCGGGAACTCGGCAGCTTCGGCCGGATCGTGAGAAACGCGCATCGGCGTATAATAGTTGACGCCCCACCAGTCGGTCTTCTGGCTGATCGTCGCCATGTCGCCATCCTCGATGGCCGGCATGCGATGGCCAAGCGCCGAGAGGAAGCTTTCCGGGTACTCGCCCTTGAAGATTGGGCCGAAGAAGACGCCATTGTGGAAATCGAACGCCCGCTCAGCCGCAGCCTTGTCGTCAGCACTGTCGCTGCCGGGATAGACGTGCATCGGGTTAATGACGATGCCGACCGGCAGGTTCGGCTGCAACTCGCGAAAGGTGGCAACGCCGAGGCCATGAGCGAGATTGGTGAAATGCAGCGCATGCAGCGCTGCATCCATGTTGCGTTCGCCCGGCGCATGGATGCCGTAGAGATGGCTGAGCCAGACCGAACACCACGGCTCGTTGAAGGTTGCCACCGCATCCAGCCGGTCGCCCAGCCGGGCTATGACGGTTTTCGCGTAGCGCTGGTAGGCATAGGCCGTCGTTCGCGCCGTCCAGCCGCCGTCCCCCATCAGCGCCAACGGCAGGTCCCAATGGTAGAGCGTCGCGAATGCCTTGATATTGCGCTGCTTCAGGCCATCAACGAGGCGATCGTAGAAATCGAGCCCCTTCTCGTTGATCGGCCCGGTGCCTTCCGGGATGATGCGCGGCCAGGCGATCGAGAAACGATAGGCCTCGACACCGAGGCTCTGGATCAAGTCGAGGTCTTCATCCAGCCGGTTGTAGTGATCGCAAGCGATATCACCATTATGGCCCTGATAGACCCGGCCCGGCATATTGGAGAACGCATCCCAGATCGACGGCTTACGGCCATCGGCCTTCGTCGCACCCTCGATCTGGAAGGAGGCGGTCGCAACGCCGAAAATGAAATCACCGGGGAAGCGCTGGGCAAGGGTTTTGGGATCGATCATGAAACACTCCGGATAAGCGACATCTACTGCAACGTTGCAGTAAAACGGTTTGCAAAAAAGTCAACCTCGCGCTGGCACGAGTTGTAAGTTCACGGTCGCAGAGAAGATGAGATATTTATGTTTCAGGGAAAAGAATGGCTTCATAGTCCTGAACACCATTCAGAACATGCAGGATTTCCACCCTGTCTTCATTGACGGTGTAAAAGATCAGATAGCCTCGATAGGACGTCTTCGAACACCAGCCTGCGCATAACGCGGCACGATCGGAAACGCATGGGGCGATTGAGGCAGCTGTTCGCAGCGATCGATCAGTTCACGAATAAAGGTCACGGCACGAACGGGATTATCGCGAGAAATATAATCGGCGATATGTTTCATGTCCGCCTCGGCCGCAGCGGTGAAAACGACGATCACGAATTGCCGTCTTTCGCCTCGCCCTCATATTTGGCCACAAGGCGCGCAAGCACATCCTTTGCAGGCTTCACACGGCCTGCCTTCACGTCGTCGAGTCCTTGGGCGATCGACTGGTCGAGGGCAGCCAGCCTTTTCTCGCGATCCTCGATCATACGGACACCTTCTCGCAGCACCTCGCTGCGAGAATTATAGCGCCCGTTTTTCACCAGATCGGTCACATAGTCTTCCAGATGTTGCCCGAGGTTCGCGCTGCTGGCCATGCTGCTTCCTTTGTGTCCACCGACAGGAGACAATAATAGTTAGCATAACAGCATGCGCGAACCGGATAAAGATCGCGGAAAAGCTTAAACCTTGATCCAGGCGCCATTGCGTTTTGACGACTGCACGCAGGCATCGACGAACACCATGCCCTTCATGCCATCGTCGATTGTCGGATAGATGACAGCCGGATCGACCGCAACGCCCTTGCGCTTGGCAAAGATGGCGCGGGCCGCTTCGGTATAGATATTGGCAAAGCCTTCGAGATAGCCTTCCGGATGGCCGGACGGAATGCGGGAAACGCGCGCCGCGGCCGGGCCGGAGCCTGCACCGGCGCGGGTGATCAGGCGCTTCGGCTCGCCGAACGGCGTGTACCAGAGATAATTCGGGTCCTTCTGCGTCCATTCGAGGCCGCCCTTGGTGCCATAGACGCGCACCATCAGGCCGTTCTCGTGGCCCGGAGCAACTTGGCTGCACCAGAGCAGACCCTTGGCGCGCTGGCCGTTCTTTTCCTTGAAGCGCATCATCACATGGGCGTTGTCATCCAGCGCCCGGCCTTCGACGAAACTGTCGAGATCGGCGGCAAGCTCTTCCAGTTCGAGGCCGGAAACGAAGGCCCCGAGATTATAGGCATGCGTGCCGATATCGCCGGTGGAACCGCCAGCACCCGACTTCGACGGATCGGTGCGCCATGCGGCCTGTTTCTGGCCGGATTGTTCGATGTTCTCCGTCAGCCAGTCCTGCGGATATTCCATCTGTACCAGGCGGACAGCGCCGATATCGCCGTTCTCGACCATCTCGCGGGCTTGGCGGACCATCGGGTAACCGGTGTAATTGTGGGTCAGCACGAACAGGGCTTCGCTCTCGTCCGCCAGCTTCTTCAGCTTCCTGGCATCCGACAGCGTTGAGGTCAGCGGCTTGTCGCAGATCACATGAATGCCGCGCTTCAGGAATTCCTTCGCCGCTTCGTAATGCACATGGTTCGGCGTGACGATCGCAACGGCCTCGATGCCGTTCTTCAGCTTGGCCTCGCGGATCGCCATTTCCTTGAAATCGGAATAGCTGCGCAAAGGATCAAGGCCAAGCTCGGCGCCAGAGGCTTTCGCCTTTTCCGGCGTCGACGACAGGGCGCCGGCGACCAGCTCGAAATGATCGTCAAGCCGCGCAGCCATGCGGTGGACGGCGCCGATAAACGCACCGGAACCGCCGCCGACCATGCCGAGGCGGATGCGTTTTTCGCGAACCTCAGTGGTTCCTTCGATTGCCATGAGAGTGTCTCCCTTGATTTTTGAGTTTGCGGAGAGCTTCACCCCCCTCTGTCGGCGACGCCGACATCTCCCCCACAAGGGGGGAGATTAACTGCGAAGCTCATGCGTCCCTTACGGCAGGGCGATGAGGGAAAAAAACAATCTCCCCCTTGTGGGGGAGATGTCACGAAGTGACAGAGGGGGGTACCCACCCTCGAAAGAGACTAAAGCCCCAGCATGCGCCGGTTGGCCGCGTCGTCGGTGCCGCTATCAGCGAAATCGTCGAAGGCCTTTTCGGTGACACGGATGATGTGGTGCTTGACGAACTCGGCACCTTCACGGGCGCCGTCTTCCGGATGCTTCAGCGCGCATTCCCATTCGACCACGGCCCAGCCGTCGAAATCATTAGCCGTCAGTTTCGAAAACACCGCGCCGAAATCGACCTGGCCGTCACCCGGCGAGCGGAAGCGCCCGGCCCGGTTCACCCAGCCCTGATAGCCGCCATAGACGCCCTGGCGACCGGTCGGATTGAACTCGGCATCCTTGACGTGGAACATCTTGATGCGCTCGTGGTAGATATCGATGTTGTCGAGATAATCCAGGCACTGCAGGATATAGTGCGAGGGATCGTAGAGCATGTTGGCGCGGGGATGGTTGCCGACACGCTCTAGGAACATCTCGAACGTGACGCCGTCATGCAGATCCTCGCCCGGATGGATCTCATAGGCGATATCGACGCCGCAGTCTTCGGCGTGGTTGAGGATCGGCGTCCAGCGGCGGGCCAATTCGTCAAAAGCGGTTTCCACCAGACCGGCCGGACGCTGCGGCCACGGATACATGAACGGCCAGGCGAGCGCGCCGGAAAAGGTCGCATGCGCCTTGATGCCGAGATGCTTCGACGCCGTCAGCGCCATCTTGACCTGCTCGACGGCCCATTCCTGGCGAGCCTTCGGATTGCCGCGCACTTCGGGAGCGGCAAAACCATCGAAGGCTTCATCATAGACCGGATTGACCGCAACCAGCTGCCCCTGAAGATGGGTGGAAAGCTCGGTCACCTCGATGCCGTTCTCGCGCGCCTTGCCGGCAAACTCGTCGCAATAATCCTTCGACGAAGCTGCCTTTTTCAGATCGATCAGCTGGCTGGCCCAGGTTGGCACCTGCACGCCGATATAGCCGCAATCGGCGGCCCATTTGGTGATCGAATCCCATGAGTTGAACGGAGCGGCATCACCCGCGAATTGTCCGAGGAAGAGCGCCGGGCCCTTGATGGTCTTCATGTCAGATTCCTCCCTGATTATCGACCGTAAACGTTTCCGAAGTGGTTTAACACGCCGTTCATCGCGGGCAAGACGCCTCTTACCGATAACGGCCAGCTGGTGGGAACAACCAGAATTCCAGTGCGCCGGAACCTAATCACGGACTTCGCATGGCGGCAAGAGGTACGTGCCGCAAAACTGAAAACAAAGACCGGCAACCCTAAGCCATAAAAATGGGCGCCCGTTTTCGCGGGCGCCCGGTAGTGAGTGGAACCGATCAGAACGGTGAATCGGGGAAGTAGAAGTCCTTGGCATTGTCCTTGGTGACGAGCGTTGCGTCGATCGTATAGACGCCGCGAACCGGAACCTGACCGTAGAAATTGGCAACGGTCATTTCAAGCGCCGTACCCACCATTGCCGGCGGATAGAGCACATCGACCGGGATCATCTTGTCGCCGTCCATGACCTTCTTGATCATGTCCTTGGAACCGGCACCGGCCACGACATACTGGATGTCGGTGCGCTTGGCCTGGTCGATGGCCTGCAGTACGCCGACAGCCATGTCGTCGTCCTGGCACCAGACCACGTCGATCTTCGGATACTTGGTCAGGTAATCCTGCATGACCTTGAAGGCATCGTCGCGGTTCCAGTTGCCGAACTGGCGGTCGAGAACCTTGACGTTGGAGCCTTCGATACCCTTGTCGAAACCGTCCTGGCGCTGCTGGTCGATCGGGATCGGCAGGCCGCGGATGATGACGACTTCAGCGTCCGGCGTCGTTGCCTTGATGTATTCGCCGGCCGTCTGGCCAAGCGCGGGGTTGTTGCCGGCAACGTAAAGGTCGCGAACGGTGTTGTCGTTGACCGACGGTGCGCGGTCGACGATGGCAACGAACGTGCCCTTGCTCTTGACTTCCTTGATGGCGTTGACCAGCGGATCCGGGTCGGACGGCAGGATGACCAGCGCGTCGATGCCCTGGGTCTCAAGGTCCTGCACGGCATTGGCCTGACTTGCCGGATCCGGCGACGTCTTGACGATGATGTTGAGGCTCGGATGCTGCGCCATCAGAAGCTTGGCGACGCGCTCTGCGTGAAATACCACGCCCGAGGTCCAGCCATGGTCGGCAGCCGGGATCGAAACGCCGATCGTGACCTTCTTTTCTTCCTGTGCATGGGCCACGCCGGTCAGCGCCATCATGGCGACGGCTGCAGCGCCAAATAGTCCTTTACGCATGTTTCTCTCTCCCTAGTGATGCGGGTCTTGCAGTCTTTGCGACCGGGCGACCCCCTGAACCCGGCACTTCACGATTTCCGTACCAGCGAGCGCTGGACGAGCATCGCAACAATGATGATCGTGCCCTGGATGGCGCCGATCAGATATTCGCTGATGAAATTGGAAAGCAGCATGATGTTGCCGACCAGCTCGAGAATGAAGGCGCCGCAGATCGTGCCCCAGACCCGGCCGGCTCCACCCTTCAATGCAGTTCCGCCGACAACCACTGCGGTGATCGCCTGGAGTTCCCACAGGATACCGGTGGTTGCCGAAGTCGAGCCGAGGCGCGGCACGTAAAGCAGAACCGCAATCGCTACGCACAGGCCCTGGATGACGAAGGCGATGGTGCGGACCCGGTTGACCGGAATGCCGGAATAACGGGCGACATCGGCGTTCGAGCCGACGGCAACAACATGACGGCCATAGCGGGTCCGATAGAGAATGAAGGCCGCAACGCAGGTGACCGCCAGGATCACCGCAATCGGCACCGGTACGCCGAGGATCGAGCCAAAATAGGCCGGACGGTAGATTTCCTGGAGGGCCGGATCCTTCAACGTGATCGCGCCGCCCTGCGACAGCCAGGTGGTGAGGCCACGATAGATGCCCATGGTTCCCAGCGTCGCGATGAACGGCTCGATCCGGCCGACCGTGGTGATCAGGCCATTGGCAAGGCCGCAAAGCGACCCGGCAACCACGGCGAACAGCACGGCCGCCGTCAGCATCAGGGTGGGATCGGCGATGACGCCTGAATTCATGAACAGGATCATCAGGCTGGCAACGAACGCAACCATCGCGCCGACGGACAGATCGAGATCGCCGGAGGAAATAACGAAGGTGGCGCCAATCGCAATGATGGCGATGAAAGCGCTGCGGGTTGCGACATTGGCGAGGTTGTTCAATCCGATGAAGTTCGGATTGACGAGCGCCCCGAGGATGAGCAGCAGGATCAAAGCCGCAAACGGTGCGACGGCCCGAAGGTCGATATCCCGCCAGTTCCGGCGCCGCACGTCCCGGGTTTCCTCATTCACGCTCGTGTCCACTTCAACCTCCCGTCCCATTATCCCTGGGGTTTGTTTTTCAGTGCCGTCCCCGCGGTTGCGCGGCTCAGGCTGCAGCCTTTTTCTTCAGTCCGGCCGCATAGCGCATGATCTCCTGTTCGGAGATTTCATCGCCCTCCAGCATGCCGACAATCCGCCCTTCCCGCATCACTGCGACGCGGGTGCAAAGGCCGATCACCTCTGGCATTTCAGAGGAGACGACGATGATGGAACGGCCGTCACGCGCCAGTGCCGAGATGAAATGATAGATCTGCTGCTTGGTGCCGACATCGATGCCGCGGGTGGGCTCGTCGATGATGATGATTTCGGGTTCGGTTTCCATCACCTTGGCAAGCAGCAGCTTCTGCTGGTTGCCGCCGGACATGCGGCCGGCCACGACATTGCCATCGCGCACCCGGATATCGAAGCGGCGGCGGGCGCGTTCCAGCGCCTGTGCCTCGCTGGCGGGATTGAGGTATCCGAGCTTGCCGTGATTTTCGAGCGACTGCAGGGTCAGGTTCGCGGTCATGCGCGAATTGAGAAGCAGGCCCTTCGACTTGCGGTCCTTGGTCATGTAGGCAAGGCCCTGCCTATTGGCGGCATGCACGTCGCCGGATGGGACGGTCTCGCCGCGAATGATCACTTCGCCCGAGGCGCGAGACCTCAAGCCCGCAATCGCCTCCATCAGCTCGGTGCGGCCCGAGCCGATCATGCCGGAAAACCCGAGGATTTCACCCTTGCGAACCTCGAAAGTCGCGTCCTTGACATAGCCGGTCGACAGCGCATCGACGCTCAGTACGACCTCTTCATCGACATTCGGCTCGCGCTTGGCCGGATAGAGCTTCGACAACTCACGGCCGACCATCAGCTGGGCGATCGATTCCCCGTCGAGGATCGATGTCGGCGAGGTCTTGATCCATTGACCATCCCGCAGCACCGTCACCCGGTCGGTCAGCGCCATGACTTCATCGAGCTTATGCGACACGAAGACGAAGCTCGTGCCCTGATCGCGCAGCTTGCGCACCTGTTTGAACAGGAAACTGGTTTCTTCGCCGGAGAGAACAGCCGTCGGCTCATCCATGAAGACGACGCGGGCATCGCGGCTGATCGCCTTGGCGATCTCGACCATCTGCTTGTCGGCAATGGACAGCGAACTGATCATCGCATTTTCATCGACATGCGAACCGAGCAGGTCGAGAACACGCCGCGTTTCGGCCCGCATGAACTTACGGTCGAGCATGCCGAAACGGGTGATTTCGCGGCCGAGAAACAGGCTCTCGGTGACGGTCAGATGTTCGGCGAGATTGAATTCCTGGTGGATGATGACGATGCCGAGCGCTTCTGCGGCGCCATTCGGCGGCAGCTTGACCGGATTACCATCAAGGATAATTTCACCGGATGTGGGCTGCTCGAAACCGGACAGAATCTTGACGAGCGTGGATTTCCCAGCGCCGTTTTCTCCCATCAAAGCATGGATTTCGCCAGCGCGGAGATCGAAGTCAACGCTGAACAGGACCTGCACGCCGTTGAACGACTTGCTGATGCGTCGAGCAGATAGCACGACTGCGCCGTCACCGGCGCCGCTGGTCTGCGCACTCATGTAATCCTCCCTGCGGCTCCCGTCCGCTTGCAAGCTATGTAAACCTTTACATACGCCATGTAAAGGTTTACATCAGGGCGTAACCGAGAAATTCTTCGCGTAGGATTTGACCTCCGGGCAAGTCTGTGTAGTGTCCCGCCGAGACTAAAACCAAGGCAGAGCGCAGTGTCGAATTCCACGCCGGCAACCATTGAAGACGTCGCCCGGATCGCGGAAGTGTCGATCGCGACAGTGTCGCGCGCCATCCATATGCCGGAGAAGGTCGCCAATTCGACGCGGCTGAAGGTGAGCCAGGCGATCGCCATCACTGGCTACACCACCAACGCCATGGCTCGCAGCCTCAGGCTTGGCCGTTCCAACATGATCCTCGTTGTGGCGCCCGATATCGGCGACCCGAATTTTTCCAACATTCTCGTCGGCCTGGAAAACGAGGCGCGTTCGCATGGTTATGGCGTGCTGATCGGCCATACGCAGAATGACGCCCAGCGCGGTCTGGAATACTTGAAGTTCCTCAATTCAAACCAAGCCGCCGGATTGATCCTGTTTACCGGCATCCTGCCTTTCGGCCATCAGTCGATGACGGCAAGGCTGCCGCCGAGCGTCGGCGTCTTCGAGCCGGTTTTCAATGGCGGCATTCCCTATGTCGGCGTCGACGATACCGAGGGCGCCCGCAAGGTGATCGACCTGCTTCTCGCCGAAGGCCATCGCAAGATCGCTTTCATCGGCGATTCCCGCACCCGGCTTGCCTATAGCCGGCGCCGGATGGGCTACGAGGCCGGACTGGACGCGGCCAATGTCGGCGCCGATCAGCGCATAGTCTTCGAGGGCGACGGCACGATCGAAAGCGGGCGGCTGGCGGTCGAGCAGCTGTTCATGCGCGACACGCTGCCAACGGCGTTCATGTGCGTCAACGACCAGACGGCGATTGGGGTGATGATCGGCCTTGGCGCACGTGGCTATGATATCCCGCGCGATTTTTCGGTGACGGGTTTTGACGATGTTCCGCAGGCAAGCTTCATGTCGCCGGCGCTGACCACCATTCGCCAGCCGCGAACGGCCATTGGCAAACATGCGATGGCGCTGCTGCTGGACCTTCTGTCCGACGGCCAGCCACCGGAAACGGAAATCCTGCTTCGTCCCGATCTGGTGGTCCGCAACTCTGTCGCGGCCCCGTCGCTCAAATGGACGAAGCGCTGACCGTCCGGCCTGATGCTTCGCCTGCAGTGTCCGTTTAGGCGTAGCGCCGCTGGTCCCGCTGACGAACAGGCGCTGGCACGCGCCGCCCACCCGAAACCGTGAACTGATCGGCCAGAGCCTTCAAGGTGGTGCTGACGCGCATTAGATTATGGGTAGCTGCGTGGGTCTGTTCGACCATCGCGGCATTCTGCTGGGTCATGTGATCCATCCCGGTGACGGCCGTGTTGATCTCGGTAATGCCGATCGCCTGTTCCCGTGCCGAGCCGGCAATGGCATCGATATGGCCGTTGATATGGGTGACCTGTTCGCCGATGGTCCTCAGCGCATCGCCGGTTTGATTGACCAGCGAGACTCCCCTGAGAACATCCTCGAACGACTTGTCGATCAGCCCCTTGATCTCCTTGGCGGCATCAGCCGATTTCTGTGCCAGTTCACGCACTTCCTGGGCAACCACGGCAAACCCTTTGCCGGCATCACCGGCACGTGCAGCCTCTACCCCGGCATTCAGGGCGAGAAGATTGGTCTGGAAGGAAATCTGGTCGATGACGCTGATGATCTGGGTGATCCGGCGGGAGGATTCCTCGATCGCGCTCATGGCGCTGACGGCCTGCTCGACCACCGCCCCGGACTTATGCGCCTCCTCTGTGGCATGTCCGACAACGCGACGGGCTTCCTCGGTCCGCAGTGCCGCCTCCTTGGAAATCGTGGTGATTTCTTCCAGCGCTGCTGCAGTCTGTTCAAGCGAGGCAGCCTGCTGTTCGGTGCGGCGGGCCATGTCATCGACCGCAGTCACCAGTTCGCCAGCATTGCCGGACGTTTCGTCGGCAGCCAGAACGATCGAACCCAGGGCTGTATCGAGCGTCCCGAGTGCTGAGTTGAAGTTGGTTTGCAGGCCGTCGAACTGCGGCGCCAGAGCTGCGCTGAGCTTGGCGGTCAGGTCGCCATTGGCAAGCCCGGTCAGCGAACGGTCAAGCGCAGACAGGGCTTCGTCCTGTTGTGTCGAAAGTGCTGTCCGCTCGGCATCGCCGATGGCCCGCTGCTCCTGCAACGCATCCAGATAGACCGAGATGGCGTAGTCCATGTCGACGAACGCCGCCTTCATGATGGCGGTCACCTCGATCGTGATGTCCTTCGCCTTCTTCTTGTAGAGAAAGCCTTCAAGGTGTTTTTCGACAACGGCCTTGATGATCGATTCCATGATCAGTGCGTAGCCGCCGATATACCAGCGCGGCTCCAGCCCGAGGCGCGCATGGGTCTTGCCGATCGCGGTCACAGCATCGACATATTTATCGTCGAATTCGCCGGAAGCGATCTGGTCCCAGTGACGGACCTGCCTTGTCTTGGCGCTTTTTACATGCGCTTCACTGGCAAAGAACTTCGCCGTTTCCGGATTGGCGGTCGCCTTCGCGTAGAACTTGTCGAGTGCACCATCAAGGGAGGCAGAAATGGTCGGCCTTGCCCGCACGAGAGCAGCACGCTCTTCGCCAACAAGCCCGACGAAATCGAGACGTTCATTAAGGTGTTTGGTCGTGGAAACGGGCGCAGACATACGGGAGCATCCTAAATCGAAACGGGGAAAGGCATGCGCGCTGCGCGATCGGCATCATGCCGGCAGATGGGTTAAGGCGTGACCGGAGGATTAGGCCCGCATAGTTAAGAATGCCTTTAAGAGGGCTTGCTTATGTCGAGGACAAGCAAGAGTAACAACCTGTTTTCCTGGCATATTCTCTCAAAAATGCGACAAAGTGACCGAGGCTGGTCCACAGCCGAGAGAGCAACCCTTTCACAAATGCCGTACGTCCGCCGGCGTCGAGCCCCAGTCGTTGTTAAGTCCATCATAATAGGTAACCGGAGCCGCCATCAGTTCGTCGATATCGAGATCATCAAGGCAGGCGAGGTTGATATTATAGTATCTCTCGCCGGTCATGTTCGGCACGTCCACCCACTCGAAGGGGCGCACGCCGCAATGCCGGCAGAAGAAATGGTGGGCAACCGTATTGGCGCCTTGGTAATCGACCAAGGCTGCTTCACCTGCCAGCAGCCGGAATGCCGCAGGAGCCGCTTTGACCGACCAGAGACGTATCTTGGTGCAGAAGGTGCAATTGCATTTTCCAGTCCCCGCACTGATGTCCAGATCTGACGTGAAGCGGACTGCACCGCAATGACAGCTGCCGCAATAGGTCTTGAACATAGCCGTATCCTCTCTGCCAGCCCGGAGTCCGCTCTGTGCAGATATGTGCTCTTGAAGGATATTCGAAGGCGAGGGTGTTGGCCACTGCGGCGTTAACAAGGAAAGGGCGCCACAGCGCCCTTTCCTTCCTTGTTCAATCTGCCGTGCGACGCCGCTTAGACGTAGCGGTTGACAACGTTTTCGAGCAATTCCTGCTTGCCGGATTTCGGCTGCGGGTTGAGATCGGTCTTTTCGACATGGGCCGCGATCTCTTCCAGCGACATGCTGGTCAAGCGCTTCTGGCCCTCATCCGACGCCCAGCCGGCGTAGCGCGCGTCGAGCGGACCGGACAGTGCCTTGTCCTCGACCATTTTGGCTGCGGCGCGCAGGCCCCGGGCGCAGCAATCCATGCCGCCGATATGGCCGATCAAGAGGTCTTCCGGATCGATCGACTGACGGCGCAGCTTCGAATCGAAATTGGTGCCCCCGGTCTTGAAACCGCCGCCAGAGAGAACCTGATAATAGGCCAGTGCCATTTCCGGAACGTTGTTGGGGAACTGGTCGGTATCCCATCCGGACTGGTAATCGTTGCGGTTCATGTCAATCGAACCGAAGATGCCGAACGCATTGGCCAGCGCCAGTTCATGCTCGAACGAATGGCCGGCCAGGATCGCATGGCCCTGCTCGATATTGACCTTGACCTCGTTTTCAAGGCCATAGGTCTTGAGGAAGCCATAGACCGTCGCGACGTCATAATCATACTGATGCTTGGTCGGTTCCTGCGGCTTCGGCTCGATCAGGATGGCGCCCGTGAAGCCGATCTTGTGCTTGTATTCGACGACCATGTTGACGAAACGGCCGAGCTGGTCGAGTTCCTGCTTCACATTGGTGTTGAGCAGGGTCTCATAGCCCTCGCGGCCGCCCCAAAGCACATAGTTCTCACCGCCGAGCTTCAGTGTCGCATCAAGGCAAGTCTTTACGGTTGCGGCAGCAAAGGCAAAGACGTCCGGATCCGGATTGGTGGCGGCACCGGACATATAGCGGCGATGGGAGAACAGGTTCGCCGTGCCCCAGAGCAGCTTGACGCCGGTATCCGATTGCTTCCGGGCGAAGTAATCGACGATCTCGTTGAGGTTCTTGGTGTTTTCGGCAAAGTTCTTGCCTTCCGGACGCACGTCGGCATCATGGAAGCAGTAGAAGGGCGTGCCGAGCAGCGCGAAGAATTCGAAGGCGACATCAGCCTTCAGCTTGGCTGCCTGCATGCTGTCTTCAAACCACGGCCGCTCAAATGTCTGGCCACCGAAGGGGTCGCCGCCCGGCCAGACGAAGGTGTGCCAGTAGGCAACCGCAAAGCGCAGATGATCTTCCATGCGCTTGCCCATGACGATCTCGTCCGGGTTGTAGTGGCGGAAGGCCAGCGCATTGGTGCTGTCGGGTCCTTCATATTTGATCTTGGCGATATCGCCGAAAAAACCTGTGCTCATGGGTGTTTCCTCTGGGTTTGTCGTTGGATTTCGAATTCCCCTCTCCCTGCTTCAGGGATGAAGGGCATGCATCAGAACATCGCGGACTTGACCGCCGGATAGAGGCGGCGGTAGCGCTGGTAGGCATCCGCGTAGGCGCCGTGCAGAGCCGTATCGGGCTCAATGGTTTCGGCTGTTGCCGGGGCGGTGAAGACGGTGAGCGGATCAGCCTTTGTCGCAGCGACCAGTCCAAGGCGGGCGGCGCCGAATGCCGCACCGAAATCGCCATCGGCAGGCACGTCGACCGGCAGGTTCAGCGCCGTCGCGATCGATTTCAGCCAGTAGCGCGAGCGCGAACCGCCGCCGATGGCCGTGACCCTTGAAAGCGTGGTCCCGGCGACACGCAGGGCCTCAAGGCTGTCGCGAAGCGCGAAGGAAACGCCTTCAACCACGGCTTGCGTCAGAACCACGCGGCTGCTTTCATGGGCAAGCCCGGCAAAGACACCACGAATGGCCGCATCATTGTAGGGCGTGCGTTCGCCCGAGAGGTACGGCAGGAAAGTCACCCCTGACGGTGCGTGGAGGTTGTCGCCAAGCTCGGTGGTCAGGTCAGCAGCGCTCTTGCCGGTGATCTCCGAATGCCAGTTGAGGGCATCGGTGGCCGACAGGATGACGCCCATCTGGTGCCATGTGTTGGGCAGCGCGTGGCAGAACGCGTGTACGGCACTGGCTGGATTGGGCAGATAGCTGGTATTGGCGGCAAACAACACGCCGGAGGTGCCGAGCGATACGAAGGCATGACCTTCGCCGACCGTGCCCATGCCGCAGGCCGATGCGGCATTATCCCCTGCCCCGCCGGCAACGACGACACCCGCGCCCATGCCCCATTTGGCGGCGAGATCGGCTTTCAGGGTGCCCCCCTGCTCCGTACCTTCGATCAATGACGGCATTTGGCTTTCGGTCAGTCCAGTCGCATCGAGCAGGCTTCCGGACCAGGCGCGCTTGCCGGTGTCGAGCCAGGAGGTGCCGGCCGAATCCGACATTTCGGAAATATGCTCGCCGGTCAGCCACAGGCGCAGATAATCCTTCGGCAGCAGGACCCAATCGACCTTCTCGAAGGTTTCGGGTTCGTTTTCGGCCACCCAGGCAAGTTTCGGCGCGGTGAACCCCGGAAAGACGATATTGCCGGTCAGCGCCCGGAACTGCGGATCGGCGTCAAGCGCCAGGGCCTGCTTGTGGCTGCGGGTATCGTTCCAGAGAATGCAGGGACGCAGAACCTTGTCATTGTCATCCAGAAGCGTCGCGCCGTGCATATGACCGGAAAGCCCGATGCCCTTGACAGCAGCCAGTTCCTTGGGATGGGCCGCCTTCAATCCGGCAATGGCTTCTTCCGTCGCGCGGATCCAATGGGCCGGGTCCTGTTCCGACCAGCCCGGATGCGGCCGCGAAACGTCCATGGCGCCGGATGCGGAACCGATGACCCGTTGGCCGCCGTCGATCAGCAATGCCTTCACCCCGGACGTGCCGAGGTCGATACCAAGATACATGTTGATCTCCCTAGTCTTGCCTGCCCCGTTCGGGCGCTTGGTTGCTGTCCTGCTCGAAGGGCAGGTTGTCCTTGAGAAAAATGTCGAGGCGGATGCGCTCCTGTGCACCGATCACGGCAACGCCGTCGGCCTTGGCTTTCAGCACGCGGACAGCGCTACGCACCTCATGCCCGGCATCTTGATTGAGAATGACATCGATCAATCCTTCGTTTAACGCTGCCCGCGTATGCTGCGTCAGTTCATGGGCGATGACACAGACCGGAGCCGCATTCTTTCGCCGTTTCAAAGCAGAGATGAGGCCGCGATTACCGGCGCCAAGGCTGTAGATTCCGGCAATTTCAGGCGCTGCGGCAAGCGCTTCGCCGACCAGTCTCTCCACAAGGTCAGGATCGTCCTGCCCTTCGATGACAGGCAATAGAGCGTGCCCGCCAAAATTCTCCCTCATCACTGCCCGGAAGCCGTCAAGCCGTTCGCGATGGTCGCGCACCAGCATCGAACCGGCCAGCACCGCAACCGGTCCGGAACGGCCGCCGAGAAAACGTCCCATCAGGCTGGCTGCTGTACGGCCCGCGGCAATATTGTCGATCCCGGCGAAATGATCGCGGGCGGAGCCGGCAAGATCCGAGACCAGCGTAACGACGGGGATACGCGCGGCCGAGAGGCGATCAACGGCGGCCACGACATGCGGGGAATCGATTGCAACGACGGCGACACCCGCCGGAGATACCGCACGAGCCTCATCCAGCGCTGCGACCAAGGCTTCGGCGTTAAACGCCGGGACGGTAACGATGGAAATATCGGTGCGCTCGACAGCGGAGCGGCCAATCGCAGCGCGCACCTGCGCCTCCAGCCCGCGCATGAAGGAATTGTCGCCGGAGGGCAGGATGAAGGTGAAGGGGTAGACGCGGCTCTTGGCCAGGTTTGCGGCGGCCACGTCGCGGACATAGCCGATACGCTCGATCGCCTGCTCGACCCTTTCACGCGTGACGGTGCGGACCCCGGCGCGCTGGTTCAAAACGCGGTCGACGGTTGCAAGGCTGACCCCTGCTGCAGCGGCAATATCGTGAACTGTCGGGCGCATGTTTCCTCCGGAAAAAAGCCTTAGAGGAAAACCTGATGTACGTAAATCAGAAAATTCAAGCCAGTCTCCGCCCCTTGCTGCCCGTCGTCCTCCGCTCCCCGGATCAGGCCAATGGTTTGCTGAAAGCTTTGAGGAAATTCACGTTCCCCTCTGTTCCCTGCGCCTCGGCAATGACCACATCCATATAATGATTGGTAATGTGAACGGCTGCAAAGCCGCCCTTGAAGGTGGCGGTCGGCTTGAACAGGTCGAGACCATCCTGATTGTAGATCATCGGCGTATCGTGTTCGTGGCCGTGGAACAGACCAACGACGTTGTAGCCCTTGAGTGCGCCCAGCAATGCCGAGCGCTCTTCCTCGCCCCACCAATGGGCGTGGCCGGAGCCCTCGTCATTGAAGGTCATCTTGGCCGGATCCCATTTCTCCAGCGAGAAAGGATCCCAGCCATAATGCTGGAACAGCACCACCGGCCGGCCATCGGCAGCCGAATTGGCGAGGTCCTGTTTCAACCAGTCCAGGCCGCTGATCGCACCCTTGCTGGTATCGCCGCCGAAGCGCTGGAGTTGCACCAGATGCAGGCCGCCCCAGTCCCAGGAATAATTGTCGGAATCGATATCGTAATTGGCAACTGCCACCGGCGGCTTGTAGAACACCGTCTGGCGATGATTGAGTTCGACATAGTCGCGCAGTTCGCGGCGATACCAGTCGCTATGCGGCGGCGCTCCGTCCTGATCGAGATCATGATTGCCAAGGCCGTTATAGACCGGGAAATGCACCCGGTCCGAGCCAGTACCTTGCTGATAGCGGCTGTTAAATTGTAGCAGCTGATGACCTTCGCTGGGGACTTTCACCTGCCCGCCGCCGTCATCGGTCATATCCCCCCCGATGACGAGCCCCAGCGGCGTGGCGATCTTCTGCCCGGCCCCCGCAAGCCCTGTGGCCACACCACCGATCTGCGTTGGCCAGTCAAACTCCGTGATGCGGTTCAAAGCCGCCACATGCCGCAAAAGATTGGCATCGGTCTTGCCCTCCTGCGCACAGTTGGGACTAAGCACGCCGCCGGAGATGAGGCATGTGTGAACATCGGCCGTGAACAGAAATGTTGCGTCGGTCGGAGGCCACGCCGTCTTTGTGGTGGCCGCGAATGCCGGACCAACCGATGACACGACACCGAGGCTAAGAAGGTTGGCGAGAAACGAACGCCTGGGAAGCCGAGGAAACATATGACCTGTCATGCGGAATGCCCCGAAGTTTTGCCTTCAGGGCATTCTGGCTGATCAAAGCTGCGGCGTACAGGTCGGATACGCAGCGGTCTTAACGGCTAGTGTCCGCCGCCGGCTCCCGTTGGCACAGGTTGCGGCTTCTGGATCAGGAAAGCGCAAAAGACCAGGGCGCCGAACAGGCCGGTGAGGATCAGGAACACATCGATGAACGACATGACCATCGCCTGCTGAGTGACGATCCCGGACAGCTTCTGGATGGCGATGGTCGCGCCGTCGAGGCCATGCGAATTGTACTTGGCGATCATGTTGTTCAGCTGGTCCATGGCTTCAGGGTTGCCCCACTGCACATGCTCCTGCAGGCGGGCGTAATGCTCCTCCTGGCGCTGGGTCAAAATGGTGTTGATCGCGGCGAGACCAACGGCGCCGCCCAGATTACGCGTCAGGTTGAACAGCCCGGAAGCACCTCGAATACGGGCGGGCGACAACGTGCCGAGCGCGACGTTGTTGATCGGCACCATGCACATCATCAACCCGAAACCGCGCAGGATCTGCGGCACCAGCAGCTCATAAAAATCCCAGTCGGCCGTCAGAGAGCTCATCAGCCAGGTACCGGATGCGAAGCTGGCGAAGCCGATCGCCATCATCACGCGTGGATCGAGCTTGGTGGAGAGCCTGCCGGCAATCGGCGCCGTGCAGAACATCGCCAGACCCGACACGAACATCGTCTCGCCGATCATCAGCGAATCGTAGCCGCGGATCCGGCCGAGATAGAGCGGATAGATGTAGGTCAGGCCGTAGAGGCCGATGCCCATGACGAAGGAGAACAGCGAGCCGAAGGCAAAGTTTCGATTGGAGAAGGCCCTTAAATCGACGATCGGAAAATCGACCTTGAACGCTCGATAGAAGAAGACCAAAGCACCGATCGCGGATGCGACCGCACCGATGAAGATATATTCGTCGCTGAACCAGTCGTTCTTGTTGCCTTCTTCCAGCACGTATTCCAGCGCACCGAGGAAGACCGCCATCGACAGCAGCCCCCACCAGTCGAACTTCTTGAACAGGCTGAGTTCCGGCTTGTCGAAATCGATGAAATTCCAGGTCACGATGGTGACGATGATGCCGGGAATAATATTGACGAGGAACAGCCAGTGCCACGAGAAGGCGTGGCTAAGATAGCCGCCGACGGTCGGGCCGATGGTTGGCGCCAGTGTCGCGACCAGACCGATGATCGGCGAGACGATACTGCGCTTGGAGGGCGGAAAGATCGTGAATGCGGCCGCAAAGACGGATGGGATCATGCCGCCGCCGATAAAGCCTTGCAGCACCCGGTAGACGATCATCTGGTCGATATTGGTGGCTGTCGCCGCAAGGGCGCTGGCGATCGTAAAGCCAGCAGCCGACACCGAGAACAGCACCCGTGTCGAAACGATCCGGGCGAGCGTGCCCGACAGCGGGATCATGATGACTTCGGCGATCAGATAGGCCGTCTGCACCCAGGCGACCTCGTCGGAGCCGGCGGACAGACCGGCCTGAATTTCGGCCAGCGAGGCCGAGACGATCTGAATGTCGAGGATCGACATGAACATGCCGAAGACCATCGCGAAAAAGGCGATCAGCCGTTTCGGATCCATCTTCTCTTCCGCGCGGGCGGCAGGAAGCGGCATCGTACCCGCTGTTGCAGTGGCAGCCATCGGCGTTGCTCCTGGCGTGACCGCGTTCAGACGAACGTGGGAGCCATCATGGTCATGAAAACTGGTGCATCACAGGGTCCAGGCGCCTCGGCCCGGGACATCTACTCAACCGTTGAGGCCGCGCCATGACGGCGCGGCATACGGATCACTTGACCGCAGCGGTATCCTGCTTCGGAGCCGTGCGGGTATCGACATCGACGACGACGCTCAGGCCGGCGCGAAGACGGCCGCTGTCCAGCACCTCTTGGGGGAAGACGATGCGGACCGGAACGCGCTGGATCACCTTGGTGAAATTGCCCGTGGCGTTTTCAGCCGGCAGCAACGAGAACACCGAACCGGAGGCCGGCGAGATCGACTGCACGGTGCCGACGATCGGCGCCTCATCGAAGGCATCCACATGGATGCTGACCTTCGAGCCAGGAACCATATGGGCGATCTGCGTTTCCTTGAAATTGGCGTCGATATAGAGCTGATCGGTCGGCACCAAAGCCGCCAGACGCTGACCGGCGGACACGAGGTCGCCATCCTGAACGGCCAGATTGCCGATCACACCATCGTAAGGCGCCTTCAAAACCGTGAAGCCCAGGTCGCGCTGCGCCTTGTCGCGGGCGAGTTCCAGCGACCGGATCGTGCTTTCAGCCTCGGCGCGCTGGGCAACCAGCACGGCGATGTTGGCATTCGCCGTGGCGATCTGCGCATCGCCGCCAATCAGGTTTGCCTTGGCTTGATCGAGCGCCACCGTTGCATCATCGAGCGAGGCGACCGTACCGACTGCCTTTGACTGGAGGTCGCTCGCACGTTTCAACGTGGTTTCAGCACCTCGGACGGTCGCCTCAAGGGCGGTTTTCTGTGCTTCTGCCTGCTGGACGCTGGCCTTGGCACCAGCGATCTGCGCGTCGAAACGCTGCAGCGACAGTTTTTCCGTATCGATCTGAGCCTGCGCCTGATCGGCAGCAATGCGGTAATCTTCCTTGTCGAGCGTGATCAGCGGGTCGCCGGCCTTGACGTGCTGGTTGGCAACGACGTTGACCTTCTCGATATAGCCGGAAACCTTTGGAGAGATCGACGCGATATCGCCTTCGATATAAGCGTCGTCGGTCGAGATCATGAAGCGGCCGTTGGTCCACCAGTCGTAACCATACCAGCCGCCGGCGGCGAGCGCGGCGATGGCGATAATGGGAAACACCAGCTTGCGGCGCTTGGGAGCGGGTGTCTCGGCGGCGGCGGCAACCTGCGGAGCAGCCTGCTGTTCAGCGACGGGCTCCGTCACGTGCTTGGCTTCGGGAGCCTCGACTTGTTCGGCGGGCGCCTTGAAGTCGTCGCCGACGGGGCGGACATGGGCAGCACCGGATTTGCTTGAAACTGACATATTGCACTACCAGCCATGATATGAGAAATTCGAACCGAACCGAACCGTTCAGTTCGATTTGACTTAATGCGAAAACACTCACTTATCAAGTCAAATCGAACCGTTCGGTTCGAAAAGTTAACAATGAGACAAAAATGTCCGAAGGTAACGAGCAATTGACAGAAACAACGGATACACTAGATTGTCCGGGCGAGGCCTTGTCCGGCCGCCGCGCCGCCGGCGAAGATCCGGCAAAGCGCGAGCAGATCATCGAGGGCGCAAAACGTGTGTTCATGAGCGTTGGCTTCGATGCCGCCAGCATGAATGACATCACCCGGGAAGCAGGCGTTTCCAAGGGCACGATCTACGTCTACTTCCAGAACAAGGAAGACCTGTTTTCGGCGATGATCGAAAAGGAGCGGGCTCTTTTCCTGGCGGCGGTTCGCACGGTTTTGGCCGCGCACGAGGATGCCGAAACCGGCCTTTACAAGTTCGGCGTCAGCTTCGTTTCGCATATGACCGACGAAAAGGTGATCACCGCGATGCGCACCGTTCTCGGCGTCCGCGATCGTATGCCGGATCTGTGCAAGCGCTTCTTCAAGGGACCGGAAAACCTGCGGTCGGTCCTGCAGGAATTCCTGGCGCACCAGGTTGATATCGGCAGTCTGAAGATCGATGATCTCGATCTGGCGGCAGGCCAGTTTCTCGATCTCTCAAGTGGCGGCTTCTTCAAGCTTCGCCTGTTCGGAACCATGGAATCCGCCCCGCCGCTGGAGGAAATCGACCGGGTGATTTGCGGCGCCGTGCGCGTTTTCATGGCTGCCTACGCAACACGGCAGACAGGAACGGCCTGACGACCGCTGACCTTGCAAACAGGAGGATGGCATCAATCGCGCAACTGCGATCAAGTTAAGCTGCCTGATCGGCGCTAAGATCATATCGGTTTGCTGCGGGAGGTTGGATGAATGCGATCGGCAAGGCGCTGTGGTTTATAGAAAGCCACTACGCCGGGGATATTTCACTGGAGGATATTGCGGAGACGGCGGGGCTTTCCCGTTATCACCTGTCCCGTGTCTTTGGCCTGACGACGGGATTTTCGATCAGTGGTTATATCAGGGCACGGCGTCTCAGTGCCGCAGCTCTGTCCCTTGCCGAGGGCGCATCCAGCATTCTCGCGGTCGCTCTCGATGCGGGCTACAGCTCGCATGAGGCCTTCACACGTGCCTTTCGCGACCATTTCGGCGTGACGCCGGAAGAGGTTCGCAACAGGGGGCATCTTGGCGATCTCGATCTTATGGAGCCTATCCGCATGAACACCGCACCACTTCCCAAACTCAACGAACCGCGATTTCAAACCACGCCACCCATGCTGATGGCAGGCCTGCAGCAGACCTACACTTACGGTGGCAACGCCGGCATTCCCTCGCAATGGCAACGGTTCAACGCCCATGACGGCAGTATTTCCAGACAGATCGGCAATGCTGCGTATGGGATCTGCACACAGGAAGAGGGACAGGACGGCAGCTTTCAATACATGACCGCCGTCGAGGTTCGCGACACTGATGCATTACCCGAGGGTTTTGAAAACCTCAAGCTTCCCGCCCAGACCTACGCGATCTTCGCGCATCGCGGCCACATTTCCGGCATCCAGGCAACCTGCCATGCGATCTTTACCGATTGGCTGCCCTCGTCCGGCTACAGCCATGCCGGGCTCCCGGACCTGATGGAGCGTTACGACGAGCGGTTCGATCCAAGGACGGGCATGGGGCTGACGGAAATCTGGCTTCCGGTGAAGAGTTAACGGTATCGCGGCCCATTTGAGCGCCCTCTAGCGCTTGCCTTGTCGCGTTTTCCACATACATAAGGATTATCAATTAAACCCGCGCTGCCCACCGGCTGCGCGGGTTCCCGTATATGTACCTTGACCATCGAGGAAGGAACCACCGCCGATGCAGGATATTCTGCTTCTGATGCAAGATCCGACTGCCTGGATTGCCCTGATCACCCTGATCGTAATGGAAGTCGTGCTCGGCATCGACAACCTCATCTTCATTTCGATCCTGACCAACAAACTGCCGCCGGAACACCGCGAAAGGGCCCGCCGCATCGGCATCGGTCTGGCACTGGTCATGCGCCTGGCACTGCTCGGAACCGTCGCCTGGATTGTCCAGTTGACCGAACCGGTGTTTGAGCTCTTCGGACATGGCTATTCCTGGAAGGACATGATTCTGATCGCCGGCGGCCTGTTCCTCGTCTGGAAGGCAACCAAGGAAATCCATCACACCGTCGATCCCGTCGATCACGAAGAGGATGCGCTTGCCAAGGCGGGTACGACCACTTTCGCTGCCGCCATCGGCCAGATCCTGGTCCTCGACCTCGTCTTCTCGATCGACAGCATCATCACGGCCGTCGGCATGACCCCGCACCTTCCGATCATGATCATTTCGGTCATCTTCGCAGTGACCGTCATGCTGGTGGCAGCCGGGCCGCTCGCCCGCTTCATCGAAAAGAACCCAACCATCGTCATGCTGGCGCTTGGCTTCCTCCTGATGATCGGCACGACGCTGATCGCCGAAGGCATGGGCTTCCATGTTCCAAAGGGCTATGTCTACGCGGCCATGGCCTTCTCGGCACTGGTTGAGGTGCTCAACATGCTGTCGCGCCGCAAGCGGCAGAGGGACAAGGCAGCCAAGCTCTAATCGGGCTTTGGTCTGGTTTAGATCGACGAGGGAGCGCAACCGTCCGGCTGCGCTCCCTTTTTTATACGATGGGAACGACATCAAAAAGCCCCGGGGACGGGGCCCCGGGGCGATTCGACATTGCGCTTGGTGAGGATACGAGGCGGAAGGGGTAAGAAGCTCGACTGCCGTTTCGTTGGCCGCAGAAAGAAACCAGAAAAATCTCTGCGTTCTCCATCTCCCTCAAGTCCGGTTGGCACCGCCCCGCACTCCTCGGGACGAAAACGGTCCTAACCGGGTTTGGTTCCCAATTTGAAGCCTTACTTCTCGGCGAGAGCCTTCAGATTTTCGAGCCCCTTGGCAAAATCGTCGCCGATCATCGTGTCCATGTTGAAGAACAGACCCATCACCTTGGCAATCAGCGGGCTCGGCCCATCCATTGCCCAGGTCACCGTTGTGCCTTGTGCCGCCGGCGAGAGCGTGAACGTTGCGACGTTGTGACCTTCGAACGGACGAACGAAATCGAGCTTGATCTCAACCTTGGATGACGGCCTCGCTTCGGTGATTTCCATCCGGCCAGCGCCGACATCCTTATTACCATCCCAATTGTATACGGCGCCCTGGCCGCTGGTCGCGCCTTCAAACGTGCGCTTCATCGCCGGGTCCTTCTTTTCGTAGGGCGACCATGCCTGCCACTGGTTGAAATCGTTGATCAGCGGAAAGATCTTTTCCGGTGGTGCATTGATAATGGCGCTGCGTTCGACATGGAATGTATCGGGTTTTGTCGCGGCAAAGACGACGGCGCCGAGCACAAGTACGACGATGACGGCAAGGATAATCAGCAGAATTTTCAGCATAGTCGGGTTCCTGTTGCGTATGGGAATAAGGCCCCTGAAGAGGCTGACGCGCACTTCAGGGGAATTTGGGTCCGATAAATTTCAGGCGTTGGAAGCGGCAGCGATGACGTCGGCGAGCTTTTCGAGGCTCTGGCTCCAGCCTTCTTCCATGCCGTCGAGCGCAGGCAACACGGCTTCCGTCGCTCTCAGCACCTGCGCATGCAGGGTCAGAACGGTCTTGCCGTCCGTCTCGGTGAATGTCACCGTATTCAGCGCTTCGAGCATCGTGACGCCGTCTTCGCTGTCATAGGTGCTGGTAAAGACCAGACGCTCGTTCTCGACGATTTCCTTGAAGGTACCGTTCGACGGATACATCTGCCCGTCCGGCCCTTTCATATGGATACGAATGACGCCGCCGGGCCTCAGATCGACCTCGCAGACGGGATTGGTAAAGTTGTGCGGACCCCACCACTGAGCCAGATGATACGGGTCGGTCCAGACCTTGTAGACCAATGCTGCCGGGGCATTGAATGTCCGCGTCAGCACAAGGTTGGCCTTGCCTGCCGGGACAACGTCAGCTCTTGCGTGCATTTCCATCTCCCTCTTGAAGTTTTTGCAGGTAGAGGTCGAGCTTGTCCAAACTCTCCTCCCAAAATTGCCGGTAGTTATCGAGCCAAGCATTGAGGTCCTTCAACGGCCCCGCTTCCAGTTTGCAAGGGCGCCACTGCGCCTCACGCCCACGACTGATCAGGCCGGCCTTTTCCAGCACTTTCAGATGCTTGGAAACGGCAGGCAGGCTCATTGCGAAAGGTTCGGCCAATTCATTGACCGACGCCTCGCCCAAGGCGAGCCGCGCCAGGATAGCCCGCCGCGTCGGATCGGCGAGCGCCGAAAGAGTTGTGCTGAGTTGATCCTGGGTCATTTGTATTAAACCATAAATTTAATTAACTTTAGAGTTAAATAAATAAAATCGGATCATTTGTCAACGGTCCCTCAGAACACCGTCGCCGCCGCCGCAAACGCAGTTTTCCTTGACGCGCCCTTTTGAATATGGTCTCACGCCAGCCATACGGAATTTCCGATATTTTCCGCCGTTTCAGGCATCGATCGGGCATTTCCTTCCCTTAAAAGCATGCGCCTTCACATCCGGACGTCTCCTTTCCGGCGGAAGGCCGAAAGCACGTAAAGCACGGGCCAGGATCATGACAGACAGACCAGTCCGGGTGCGCATTGCACCTTCCCCCACCGGCGAACCCCATGTCGGCACCGCATACATTGCGTTGTTCAACTATCTCTTCGCGCAGAAGATGGGTGGCGAGTTCATCCTGCGTATCGAAGACACCGACGCGACCCGTTCGACGCCGGAATTCGAGACCAAGGTTCTGGACGCGCTGAAATGGTGTGGCCTGAAATGGTCGGAAGGCCCGGATATCGGCGGCCCCTACGGCCCCTACCGCCAGAGCGACCGTAAGGACACCTACCTCCCCTTCGTCGAAAAGATCGTTTCCAACGGTCACGGCTTCCGCTGCTTCTGCACGCCAGAACGGCTGGCCGAAATGCGGGAAGCGCAGCGCGCCGCCGGCAAGCCGCCGAAATATGACGGCCGGTGCCTGACGCTGTCGGCAGAGGAAGTCACGACACGCATGGATGCCGGCGAACCAACCGTCGTGCGCATGAAAATCCCGACCGAAGGCTCCTGCAAGTTCGTCGATGGCGTCTACGGCGAAGTCGATATCCCGTGGGATGCGGTCGATATGCAGGTTCTGCTGAAGGCCGACGGCATGCCGACCTATCATATGGCCAACGTCGTCGACGACCATCTGATGAAGATCAGCCATGTGGCGCGCGGCGAGGAATGGCTGTCCTCGGTACCGAAGCACATCCTGATCTACCAGTATCTCGGCCTCGAGCCGCCGGTGTTCATGCATCTCTCGCTGATGCGCAACGCCGACAAGTCGAAGCTGTCGAAGCGCAAGAACCCGACGTCGATCTCTTATTACTCGGCCCTCGGCTACCTGCCGGAAGCGCTGATGAACTTCCTCGGCCTATTCTTCGTGCAGATTGCCGAAGGCGAGGAATTGCTGACCATGGAACAGCTGGCGGAGAAATTCGACCCGGCCAACCTGTCCAAGGCCGGCGCGATCTTCGATGTGCAGAAGCTCGACTGGCTGAACGGCCGCTGGCTGCGCGAAGGCTTGAGCGAAGACGAGTTCGCCGCCCGCGTTCTTGCCTGGGCGATGGAAAACGACCGGATCAAGCAGGGCCTCAAGCTCTCGCAGTCGCGCATCTCCAAGCTCGGCGAACTGCCGGATTTGGCAGGCTTCCTTTTCAAATCCGACCTCGCGCTTGACGCCGCATCTTTCGCCAAGGTCAAATCGAGCCCGGAAGAACTGGTCGAGATCTTCAACACGGTCCAGCCGGACCTGGAAAAGATCCTCGAATGGAACGTTGAGGCGATCGAAGCCGAACTGCGCGCCATCGCCGATCGCATGGGCAAGAAGCTCAAGGTCATCGTCGCGCCGCTGTTCGTCGCCGTTTCCGGCTCGACCCGCTCGCTGCCGCTGTTCGACTCGATGGCCATCCTCGGCCGCTCGGTCGTGCGCCAGCGCCTGAAGGTCGCCGGCCAGGTTGCGGCCTCGATGGCTGGCAGCGGAAAATAACGCTTGCGCGGTAAACTCCCTCCCCCTTGTGGGGAGGGTTGGGGAGGGGATTTTCCTTTCAAGAAAAGAAAGAACTCCTCCCCTCCGCTGCGCTCCGACCCTCCCCACAAGGGGGAGGGTTAGACCAGGCACGCCGCACCGGCTGCGAATGACACAATTTCAAGATATGCCGCATTGATAAGGCGAGCCCTATGACCGAAAAGACCGAAACCGCCCTCTCCTCCGACGTCACCGAAGTGCGCGCCCAGAAGCTGAAAATGCTGCGCGAAAAGATCGGCGACGTCTATCCGGCGCATTTCCACCGCACCATCACCAATGCGGAACTGGCCAGCAAATACGAAAGCCTGGAAGCGGATGTGGTGACGGACGATGTCGTGACAGTTGCCGGACGCGTCTACTCCTCGCGCAATTCCGGCATGTTCATGGACATCCATGACGCCGGCGGCAAGATTCAGATCTTTTCCCACAAGGACACGACACCGGAAGACGCCCGCGCGCTGCTGCCGCTGATCGATATCGGCGACATCATCGGCGTCACCGGCGTGGTCCGGCGTACCAAGCGCGGCGAACTGTCGATCAACGCACAAGAAATCACCATGCTGACCAAGTCGCTGCTGCCGATGCCGGAGAAGTGGCATGGCCTGTCCGACATCGAGCAACGCTATCGCAAGCGCCATCTCGACATCATGACCAACGAGGACTCCAAGCTCCGCTTCCAGCAGCGCTCGAAGATCGTTTCCGGTATCCGCCGCTTCATGGAAGACGACGGCTTCATGGAAGTCGAAACGCCGATGCTGCATTCGGTCTATGGCGGCGCAACAGCCGAGCCGTTCAAGACACATCACAACACGCTGAAGCTCGACATGTACCTGCGCATCGCGCCGGAACTGTTCTTGAAGCGCACGCTGGTTTCGGGCCTCACCGACAAAGTATTTGAGATCAACCGCAACTTCCGCAACGAAGGCGTCTCCACCCGGCACAATCCCGAATTCACCATGATGGAATGCTACTGGGCCTATGCCGACTACGAGGACATCATGGACCTCGTCGAGCGGCTTTTCTCGACACTCGCACTATCGATCCACGGCACCACCGAATTCATGTTCGGCGACAAGGAAATCTCCTTCAAGGGTCCGTTCAAGCGCGTGCCCATGCCCGATGCCGTCAAGGAAGCGACCGGCCTCGACTTCATCGCCATGAAAACCGATGAAGAAGCCCGCACCGCCGCCAAGGCTGCCGGCTTTGCAGTCGAAAAGGACTGGACCTGGGGCGAATGCCTGGCCTTCATCTTTGAAGAAAAAGTCGAGGGCACGCTGATCCAGCCGTCGCACGTGACGCATTTTCCGAAGGACATCTCGCCGTTTGCCAAGGAAGTGCCGGGCGAACCGCGCTTGGTCGAGCGTTTCGAGACCTATTGCAACGCCTGGGAACTGGGCAATGCGTTTTCGGAGCTCAACGATCCGGAAGAGCAGCGCAAGCGCATGGTCGAACAGCTGGAACAGGCCCATGCCCGCGGCGAAAAGGACAAGCAGCTGGACGACGAATTCCTCGATGCGATCGACCAGGGCATGCCGCCGGCCGGTGGCCTCGGCATCGGCGTCGACCGACTGATCATGCTCTTGACCAACGCGCCGTCGATCCGCGATATCATCCTCTTCCCGGCCCGCCGCAACAAGGCGGACTGAGATAAAACCAAGAACGCGTCATCCTGGAAACAGGATGGCGTATTCCCATGAGCTGATGGAACTTTTCCAGGTCCTGCGCGTCTATGTCGGCAGAATTTAAAAGGACCCCTCCATGCTGAAATGGGCGCTTATTTTCCTGGTTATCTCGCTGATTACCGGTTTTCTTGGTTTTTCCGGCGTTTCAGCCGCAACCGCGACGATCGCGCGTGTGCTGTTTGCCATCGCCGTGATCATCTTCCTGATTTTCGTGGTTCTCGCCGTCATCGCCGGCAACGCCATCGTCTGATCGGGACGAACGATAGTATCCCAGTCCCGTCAGTGTCCCGCTGGTTTTTCCAGGGGGCTCTCGGCGGGATTTTCCGTTGTGGGTTCAACAGATGGGCTCGACGGCTCTCCGCTATCACCGCCCATAACCATGGCCAGCATGGAGCCGAAGAAACCCTTTTTTTCGGGCTTTGGCGGGCTCTGCTCCGTCGCAGCTTCAGTACCATGTTCCGGTGCCGCAGCACCCTCGGCGTGAGCGGCAGGCACCTCGTCACTTTCCGCTTCTTCTCCATGCGCGGGCGCAGCTGCTGCTTCGCCATGGCTGCCGCTCTTTGATCCGGTAGCGCCCGGCTCTGCTGCGGCAGCGGCGGCAACCGGATCGAAACAATCCGATTTGTCGTCCATCGCCGTCAGCGTGGTCTTGACGTCCTCCGTCGCGAGGGCGATTTCGCGGCCATAGAAGAGACCGACGCTATTTGCCTTGGCGTCCGTGTAGCGGGCAACGAAGGGCGTGCTCATTCCCGGCAGCTTGGACGGATCAGGCGCATACAGCACCTGGGCACCGATAGCAGCGCCGCGACGGCCGGCACGATCCGAAGGCCCGGCGGCATCGAGCACCACGACCTGATAGAGATCGGCCTGCTCTTCCTTGGCCAGCAGGCCGGCAATGCGCAACGCAGTGCGGACGCGATCGACGCCACCGGCAGATTCCGTGCTTACATACTTGCGGATCCAGCGCTGACCGTTGCGGCGCATCTTCAGCGTCTCGAGCGTGGTGCAGGCAAGCCCCGAAATTGAGGGCTTTTGCGGCCCAACCATGCCGAGAAAGGTTTCCTTGCCGGAATAGACAGCATAGGCGCCGGACGCACCCGACAGCACGAGAATGCCGGTAATGACGAACATCACCTTGCGGGGGAGACGTATCTTTTTAAAGACCGACATCACGTGCGCTGTTCCGTCATCAGCTTCAACTCCCGGCCCCCGCCGCGCCATGCGCGGATGCAGGAACGCCCCCCGCCTTTTGATCGAGCCCCCACCCTATCGTGGCCACGTTTCGGAAAGTTTAAGCGTCCTGGCGGTTTCTTGCCGCCCAACGGCCGATTTGCCCCGATTTGAAACTTTGGTCGATTTCAGTCCGCAAAATCAGTTGCTCTTGGCTGGCGCACCGCTAAAACCGGTGCTCACACCTTCCGGCTCGAAACAGGGACATATCCGACATCATGGCGCGCATTGGTATCGCAGGGGCAGGCATCATCGGATGCGCCACCGCCGTTCACCTGATCGAACAGGGGCATGATGTCACCGTATTCGAAAAGGACATCGGCGGGCTGCCCGCATCCGTCGGCAACGCCGGCATCCTCGCCGTTCCCGAGATCGATCCGCTGGCACGGCCCGACATGCTGTTGTCGGCGCCGAAATGGCTGCTCGATCCGCTCGGACCCTTGACCCTGCGATGGCAGGACCTACCGGCTCTCACGCCTTGGCTCATCAACCTGCTGATGGCCGCCACGCCTGCGCGGGTGGAGCGCTCGCGAACGGCCCTGCTCGGCCTTATGCGCGAGGCTCTCGGTGCCCACGAAGACCTTGCCCGCATGGCCGGACTATCCGGGCACATGAAACCCAGTGGTGCGCTGACCATTTTCGATACTGAAAAGGCTGTCGATGCCGCGTTCCGTCATGAGAGCGGCAATGCAGCTCTGCTCGGCTATGCGGTCGAAAAACTCGATGCCGCGCAGGCACGGTCGCGGGTACCGGCTCTTGAGGGAAGCTTTGCCGGTGGGGTCTTTTCCGCCGGTTACCAGACCTTTCTCGATCCACTCGCCCTGCTCCGGCATCTGCAGGCCTATGTGCGCGAACGCGGAACGCTCGTCGATGCACAGGTGGAAAATGTTCGCCAGGAGACCAACGGCATCACGTTCATGAGCCGCGGGCAATCCCCCCAAACCTTCGACAAGGCGGTGATATCGGCCGGCGTCTGGTCGCGGACGCTGGTGCGCGGTCTTGGTCTCAAGGTTCTTCTGGAAAGCGAACGCGGCTACAACACCACCTTCATCAATTCACAGGTGACACTGGAATTGCCGGTCTTCTTCGCCGAACACGGCTTCGTTGCCACCCCGCTGAAAAACGCCCTTCGGGTCGGCGGTGCGGTGGAGCTTGCCAAGCCGGACGCACCGGCAAACTTTGCCCGGTCCGCCGCAATGCGCCAGAAGATGCGCCGCTATGTGCCGAGCCTGCCGGAGACCGGCGGCAGCGAATGGATGGGCCGGCGGCCGTCCACGCCGGATTCCGTACCGGTCATCGGCCTCTGCCCGCACGATCCGCGCATCGCACTCGCCTTCGGCCACGGCCATCTCGGCCTGACGCTGTCGGCAATCACCGGAAAAAAGGTGGCAGCACTTCTGGATCATGGCGATCAACCCGATCTCCAATCCTTCAGCATTCAGCGGTTTCAGTAATGACAAGCGACATCGGCGCGGTTGACTTTCACAGCCGGGCCGAATTCAACTCGGAAAACCGCGACAGCCTTCCATTCAACGAAAAGAACACATCATGCATAAGGTAATTTTTGATACGGACCCCGGCGTCGATGACGCGATGGCCCTGTTGTTCCTGCACAATCACCCGGATATCGACCTGATCGGCATCACCACCGTTTTCGGCAATGCGTCGATCGAGACGACGACCCGCAACGCGCTCTATCTGAAGCAGCAGTGGGATATCGCGGCCCCGGTTGCCAAAGGGCTTGGCGAGACGCTCGACCCTTCGCGCGCCCATGTCGGCTGGCCGACCTTCATCCATGGCGATGACGGTCTTGGCAATATCGGCGTTCCGGAAACGGTCGATCTCGCCTGCGATCCGCGCCCGGCCCATCGCTTCATCATCGACACCGTTCGTGCAAATCCCGGTGAAGTGACCATCGTCGCCGTTGGCCGTATGACCAATCTGGCGCTTGCGCTTCGGGACGATCCTGACATCGCGGTTCTGGTCAAGGACGTCGTCATCATGGGTGGCGCGTTCGACATGCGCGGCAACATCACGCCGGCGGCCGAAGCCAATATCCATGGCGATCCGGAAGCAGCTGACGCGGTGATGACGGCCCCTTGGCCCGTCGTCGTCGTCGGTCTCGACGTCACCGAGAAAACGGTGATGACACGCAGCAGGCTGGCTGCGATCGCTGCGAGCGGCGGCAAGCGGGCAAAGCTTTTGTCGGACATTTCGCAGTTCTACATCGAGTTCTACGAGCAGCATGTCGATGACGGCATGGTGGTGCATGACAGCTGCGCCTGCGTCTATGTCGTGGCGCCCGAACTCTTCACGTTGCGCAGCGGTGCGATCCGCGTCGTCTGCGGCGGCATTGCCGATGGTCAGACCATCCAGAAGGCCGACGATCACATCTTCCCGCCGAGCGATTGGGACAATCTGCCCAGCCAGAACATCTGCATCGACGTGGATGCTCAGGGCGTGCTTGAGCTGATCTCAAAGACGCTGGGACAGAGCCCCGCAGCCTGAGCCGTTAAAAATTCGCTGTGATAGCTGGCAGTTGCGCAATTGCCAGCTATCTTCGTCTCCATGAAACCGGAAACGCTGCTCTACCCGACGCCCAGGGGTCTCTTTTGCGAGAAGGGCGGCTTCTATATCGATCCCGTCCAGCCCGTCGAACGGGCCTTGATCACCCATGGCCACGCCGATCATGCGCGCTCCGGCCATAGCCATGTGATGGCGACGCGCGCGACGCTCGACATCATGCGTATTCGCTATGGCGACACATTCTGCGTCAGCACGCAGGAGGCGATGCTCGGCGCACGAACCACGATCGGCGATGTCACCGTCAGCTTTCACCCGGCCGGCCATGTGCTCGGATCCGCGCAGATCGCCGTTGAAGCGGGCGGCATCCGCATCGTCGTCTCGGGCGACTACAAGCGCCGCCGCGATCCGACCTGCCTGTCTTTCGAACCTGTGCCCTGCGATGTGTTCATCACCGAGGCAACCTTCGGCCTGCCGGTGTTTCACCATCCGGACGATCGCGGCGAGATTGCCAAACTGTTGACCTCGCTCAGCCAATTCCCCGAGCGCGCCCATCTGGTCGGCGCCTATGCCCTTGGCAAGGCGCAACGGATCATCGCACTGATGCGTGAAGCGGGTTACGACGCGCCGATTTTCATTCACGGCGCTCTTGCAAGGCTCTGCGACTATTATGAAAGCGAAGGCATCGCGCTGGGTGATCTCCGGCCCGCCACGGTTGATGCGAAAGACAAACAATCCTTCGCCGGTGCCGTCGTCGTTGGTCCACCTTCCGCCTTTGCCGACAAATGGGCAAGACGCTTTCCCGATCCCATTCCGATCTTCGCCTCCGGCTGGATGATGGTGCGCCAGCGCGCCAAGCAACGCGGCGTCGAATTGCCGATCATCATCTCGGATCACTGCGACTGGCCGGAACTGATCGAAACGATCAATGAGATCAAGCCAGGCGAGGTCTGGGTTACGCACGGCCGTGAAGAAGCACTGGTGCGCTGGTGCGAGCTGCAGGGAATCGCCGCCCGGCCGCTGCATCTGGTCGGCTACGACGACGAGGGAGAATAGCAAATGCGCGCCTTCGCGGAACTGCTCGACCGTCAGGTTCTTACCCCGCAGCGCAACGCCAAGATCAAGCTGATGACGGATTATTTTCGCAGCGCCCCCGATCCGGACCGCGGCTATGCGCTCGCCGCCATCGCCGGCACGCTGACGCTCAAGACCGTGAAGCCGAATGTGCTGCGGCAACTGGTGCTGGAGCGCATGGACGAGGTGCTGTTCCGCTATTCCTACGATTATGTCGGCGACCTTGCCGAAACCATCTCGCTGGTCTGGGAACCGCCGGCAGACAGCCAGACAACGGCCAGAGACCTGTCGCTCGGTGCCGTCATGCACCAGCTGGAAACGGCGGGGCGGGCCAATGTGCATGGCTTGGTGCGCGATCTGCTTGATCAACTGGAGGGATCGAGCCGGTTTGCCTTCCTCAAGCTCGTCACTGGCGGGCTGCGCATCGGCGTCTCGGCGCGGCTGGTGAAACAGGCCCTTGCCGATATGGGTACCGTCGATGTCACCGAGATCGAAACGCTCTGGCATGGCCTGTCGCCCCCCTATTTGTCCTTGTTCGAATGGCTGGATGGAAAAGCGCCCAAGCCGGAACTGGATATGCCCGCAGTGTTTCATGCGGTGATGCTGGCAACGCCGGTCGGCGACAATGATCTTGCTGCGCTCGATCCGAAAGACTTTGCCGCGGAATGGAAATGGGACGGCATTCGCGTCCAGCTTGCCAATCTGGCCGGCACGCGGCGGCTCTATTCTCGCAGCGGCGACGACATTTCCGGTGCCTTTCCAGACATCCTCGAAGCGGCGAATTTCGAAGGCATCATCGATGGCGAGCTTCTCGTCGGCGGCACCATGCGCACCAATCGCGCGACGCGGACATTTTCCGATCTGCAGCAGCGGCTGAACCGCAAGACGGTAACGCGGAAGATGCTGGACGACTATCCAGCCTTCATCCGTGGTTACGACCTGTTGTTTTCCGGTGACCGGGATATGCGCCCGGATAACTTCCTGACCCGGCGCGCCGCTCTTTCCGCCCTGATCGAAACGGCCGCCCCATCGCATTTCGATCTCTCGCCGCTCGTCCCCTTTTCCAGCTGGGAAGAACTTGACCGCCTGCGCAAAGACCCACCGGATCCGGTGATCGAAGGGATCATGCTGAAACGTCTGGATTCGCCCTATACATCAGGGCGCTCGAAGGGTCCTTGGTTCAAATGGAAGCGCGAGCCCTATAATGTCGATGCGGTGCTGATGTATGCCCAACGCGGTCACGGCAAACGATCGAGCTACTATTCCGACTTCACCTTCGGGGTCTGGACAACCAGCGATGGCAAGGACGTCCTGGTCCCTGTCGGCAAGGCCTATTTCGGCTTTACCGACGCGGAGCTTGAGGTGCTGGATCGCTACGTGCGCAACAACACCATCGAGCGTTTCGGCCCGGTGCGCTCTATCCGGGCGGAAGCCGATCACGGTTTCGTCGTCGAGGTCGCGTTCGAGGGCATCAACTTTTCCAGCCGGCACAAATCCGGCGTTGCCATGCGCTTTCCGCGCATCTCGCGGCTGCGAACCGACAAACTGCCGCGCGATGCCGACCGGCTGGAGACGCTGCTTGCAATGATCGCCGCGCCTGAAAGCAATTTGCCGGAGCCGGCGGAACCAATCTAGAAAACAGTTGTTAAGGAGGCATCCGAGTGGAGGAGAAAGTCGATGCCTGCAAAATCCCAAGCCCAGCAAAAAGCCGCCGGAGCGGCACTATCCGCCAAACGCGGAGAGACTAAGAAATCCGAACTCAAAGGCGCTTCGAAGAGCATGGAAAAATCGATGTCGGAAAAAGAGCTGAAGGAGTTTGCGGAAACGGACCGCAAGACGCTGCCGAAAAAGAAGAAAGCCGAATAAAGCACTAGAATTGACGGGGCGCTCAAGCACATCTTGTTAAGACGCGCTTGCGACAATCCGATCCAATTGCTGTCGGATAGTGAACAGCTTTGGAGATCATGTGTTTTCCGGACTGTCGAATGCGCTCAGAAAGTCAACAATAGTTCGGTTTCTCAAGCCGAACTACATGCCTACCTATGTTGCACTGATGGTGGTGATTGCAGCGGGCCTGTTTGCCGAGCAGCAAAACAGCGCGGTTCATGCAGCAAGGATGCGGGCGGCTGTGATCGCCGAGCTTAATCCGATCCGCTCGAAGCTCGAGGCCAACATCAACGGTGACATTCAGCTGGTGCGTGGATTGATCGCTACGATCTCCACGGAACCGGGCATGAACCAGAAACGGTTCTCCGATCTGGCCCGCAACATTTTCAATGAGCGTTCCAGGCTGCGCAATATTGCAGCGGCGCCCAATCTCATCGTCTCCCTCGTCTACCCGCTCGATGGAAATGAGAAGGTTCTGGGCCTCGACTACCGCAAGAACAGCAATCAGCGCGCCGTAGCACTCAAGGTTCGTGAGCTTGGCAAAATGGTCTTGGCTGGCCCCCTGGATCTTATCCAGGGTGGTCAGGGCCTAGTCGGACGCTTTCCCGTATCGCTTCCCGACGGGGGCGAGTCCAACCGGTTCTGGGGTCTCGTCTCCGCAGTCATCGATGTCGATCGGTTGTACCAGGATAGCGGACTTCTCTCGCCCAAGCTCGATATCGACGTGGCGATTTCCGGCCGCGACGGTTTGGGCGAAGACGGCGCATTGTTTTATGGAGACAGCGGCGTCAAGGCAGCCGATCCTGTCGAGGTGAGCCTCTTCCTACCGGGTGGATCCTGGGTGATCAGCGCAGTGCCGAAGGGCGGCTGGGTCGCTACCCCGCCGAACGCCGGGCTGATCCGCACGCTGGTCCTCATCGGCGGCCTTTTCATCCTTGTGCCGATGTTCATCAGCGGGCGGCTGATCGAGGAGCGCAAACGCAATATCCAGGTTCTCGAGAGCAACAAGGACCAGCTCCAGGAACTGTCTCATCGGCTGAAGATCGCACTTGACGCCTCGCAGATCGGCATCTGGGAACTCGACATTGCCTCGGGCAAGCTTCTGTGGGACGACCGTATGAAGGAATTGTACGGCCTGCGGCAGAATGCGAGAGAAGTCTATGAGGATTGGCGCGACGCGCTGCACCCGGACGATCTGCAGCAAGCCGAACAGGAATTCGGCAATGCGCTGCGGCATGGGGCGAGTTACGTCTCGCACTTCCGCATCCGGCTCCCCGGCAGCCGCGTCCGGCACATTCGCGCGGTTGGCTCGACATATATCGGTGCGGGGGGCAATGAGAAGATCGTCGGCGTCAATTGGGACGTAACCGCCGATGTCGAAAAGAACGAGCGGCTTGAAGCCGCCAAAGGGCAGGCCGAAGCGCACAGTGCCGAACTGGAGGCAGCACGGCACAGAATGGAATTCAATGCCCTGCACGATCCGTTGACCGCGTTGCCCAACCGGCGGTACCTCGACGAGATTCTTGCGAAAAAACACCCGGGCGGCATAAAGTCGGGCCTCGCCAGCATCTTCCATATCGATCTCGACCGGTTCAAGGAAATCAACGACACGCTCGGCCATGCGGCAGGCGACGAAATCCTCCGGCATGCCGCCCAGATTCTTCGCGCCAACACCAGCGATGACGACTTCGTTGGCCGCATCGGCGGAGATGAGTTCGTCATCATCTCACGCAAGGGCGAGATCGAGGGCGATGAAACCGCGCTCGCGCAACGCATCATCGACGCCATGAGTATCCCGGTCCGGTATAAGGAGCAGGAATGCCGCATCGGCGTCAGCATCGGCATTGCTCATCAGGCAAGGCAGGAAGAGGATCTCTGCCAGGTTCTGGTCAATTCCGACATTGCGCTTTATGAAGCCAAGCGCCGCGGCCGCAACCGCTACGAATTCTTCACGCACTCCCTGAAGACCGCTGTTTTCAAGACGAAGCAGACAGCAGACGAAATCCTGCGGGGGCTCGAACAGAACGAGTTCATCGCCTATTTCCAGCCGCAGTTCTGCCCCACGACCCTCGATATCATCGGCGTCGAAGCCCTGGCGCGCTGGGATCATCCGACCAAGGGACTGCTGGCGCCGCACGCGTTCTTGAAGACGGCCGAAGACATCAACGTGCTTTCGGAGATCGACCAGCGGATCCTTGAACAAGCACTGTTCCAGTCGATGCGATGGGAGGCAAGCGGGATCAATATCCCGAAAGTATCCGTCAATCTCTCCTATCACCGCCTGCACGATGAAAAACTGATCGATCGCCTCAATCAGATGGCCATTCCGCGCGGCAAAATCTCGTTCGAATTGCTGGAATCGATCTCGTTCGATGAAAGCGACATGACCGTGCTTTCCAATATCGAGCAGATTAAAAACCTCGGCATCGATATCGAAATCGACGACTTCGGTACCGGATATGCCTCCATCGTCAGCCTTTTGAAACTCACCCCGCGCCGCCTCAAGATCGACAGGCAGCTGGTGATCCCGATCCTGACTTCCACCAAACAGCGCCAGCTGGTTGCCTCGATTATCGACATCGGCATATCGCTCGGCATCGAAGTCATCGCCGAGGGCGTCGAAACCATGGAACATGCCCGTATTTTGAAGGATCTGGGTTGTCACGGACTGCAAGGCTATGCGTTTGCCAGACCCATGAGCGCGACAGACCTTGCAAACTTTGCCCGCGAACGCCGATGGCTGGCGGCCTGATCCAAGCGAGCTCCGTGCCGCATCGCGAGTGCGCGACGTCTTCACGGCCGCGTGCTGGAAACAATTCGACATCGGAGTGACAAACGCCAGACACGCACACCCTTTAAGGGGTCAGTTAATTATTAACATTCAAGCAGGCACACTGTTGGGATCGGAGTGATTCGCACGGACGATTTTTTATCAGGCGCCCTTGAAATCGCCGCTAAAACGTCCAAGCCGTGGCACTTGGGAAACACCAAAGCTGGGGATCGTCCATTTCGGACACAACTTTGCAATTGTTCCCTCGCAAGCGGCGCGGAAAATGTTAAAGACGAAAAAAGTGAATCGTTTGTTACCGACCCATGCGGGCCGGATGGGGACCCAGATGAAAATTGCTAAAGTGCTCTTTCCCTTGAGCCTCGTTCTTCTTTCGGGCTGCGTTGTCGGGCCTAACTATCAATCTCCGAACGCGGCGCTGCCGGCTAAATTCTCGCAAGGGGGCCAGGCGGAAGCGGCGGATGTAACGCTGAAGCCATGGTGGGAAGCCTTCCGCGACAAGAAACTGAACGGCCTCGTTGCCAAGGGTCTCGGCGAAAACCTTGACGTTCAGCAATCGATCGAGCGCATCATCGAAGCCCGCGCCAATGTTATCGTCGCAGCATCCGGCGGCCTGCCGCAGATCAATGCGAGCGGTTCCGCAAGTGTTGCTGGCCAGGATGGCTCCTCGCGGCGCAACAGCGGCCAGGGCGACCACAGCGAAACCAAGACAATCGGCGGCGGCGGCGATGCTTCCTGGCTGATCGATCTGTTCGGCCAGTACGCGCGTGCCAAGGAATCGGCCAACGCGTCGCTTGATGCCGCCTATGCCGACGTCAACGTTGCCCGCCTTGCCTACCTGTCCGACCTGACGACGTCCTACATTGAGGCGCGTTACAACCAGGAAGCCTATGCGTTGCAGCAGAAGAGCCTGGCCTCGCGGCGCGAAACATTGAAACTGACGAACGACATCAAGGCAGCGGGCGCAGCCTCCAGCCTCGACGTTGTTCAGGCCGAAGGCCTGGTGAACAGCACGCTGGCCGAATTGCCCGGTTACCAGACCGGCTTCAACCAGGCGGCAAACCACATCGCCACCCTGCTCGGGTTGCCCGCAACCACGGTCACAGCCGGCTTAAGAAACGGCGCGTCTCAGCCCTCGCCGCGCTACAACACCAAGATCGGCATTCCCGCCGATCTCGTGCGCAACCGGCCGGACATCCGCAGGGCGGAACGTCTGCTGGCAGCGGCCACCGCCCAGATCGGCGTCGCCGAGGCTCAGCTTTATCCAAGCCTCAGCCTGAGTGGCTCGATCGACGGCTCCCGTATCGTCTCTGCGGTCGCCGGGGGTCTCAGCACATGGTCCTTCGGCCCAAGCCTGAATATTCCGATCTTCAATGGCGGACGTTTGAAGGCTAACGTCGATATCGCCAAGTCCGGCGCGCAACAGCAATACCTCTCCTGGAAGCAGACCGTTCTGAACGGGATCGAGGAAGTCGAAAACGCGCTTGTCGCGCTGCGCAACAACTACCAGACCGTGGCAGCCCTGCGTAAGGTGGTGGATTCCTACGAGCAGGCCTTGGGCCTGGCACGCGAAAGCTACAAGGGCGGTGCAACATCGCTGCTCGACGTGCTGGACGCCGAACGCTCGCTGGCGACGTCGCGTATTGCACTTGCATCCGGCATTCGCAACCTCGCCAACAACTATGTAGCTCTGAACATCGCCATCGGTGGCGGCGCAGGCATCCAGGCTATCGGACAATAAGACGAACGCGACCTGCTCACCGTCGCCAGGTGGGCCGGAACGCCAGGATCAATCAAGCGCGGCCGATCATCGGCCGCGCTTTTTCATTTTGCGGCGGGTCCTGAGCGGCTGGAGGTCATCGCTGATCGCCTGGTGTTAAAACGCGCTGAGGCGCTCCATGCGCAAAGGCAGGACGTGCCGTGCCCATCGGCTGATCGCCATGTCGGCTGCATCGACAGCAAATCGGACCTATCAGGCCACTCAGCCTCAATTGGCTTTCCGCGCCCGCGCAGAAGCAGCGTGCTCGATCAATCCTACTCTGGTTTGCACAGCGGCAGACGCACCGTCTGCAACAGGCCTCCCTCACGGCGGTTGACAATCGTGATCGTACCGCCATGGCTTTCGATGATTTCCTGCGAAATGGCGAGGCCGAGACCGGCTCCGGGCACAATCTGCCGCCGGGCCTGATCAACACGAAAGAACGGCTCGAACACACGGCCGAGCAGATCCTGCGGAATACCGGGGCCGCTGTCCATAATCGTCAAGACAGCCTCGCCGCCATAGCGGGAAAGCGAAACGCGGGCCCCGAGGCCATGGGTCGCGGCGTTCACCACCAGATTCCGCAGCGCGCGCTTGAGAGCGAACGGTGCACCCTTGACCAGTACCGGCTTGATCGCCCCCTGTTCAACGGGGAGATCTGTTTCGCTGATCTCCTCTGCGACGGACCGCAGAACCGCGTCCAGCGACACCTGTTCCTGCGCCGCAGGACTGATTTCCTCACGCACCAGCCGGATCGCGCTGTCGGCGATATGGTCGAGTTCGTCGAGATCTTTCAACCACGACTGCCGGTCGTCGCCATCGACGACAAACTCGGCGCGAAGGCGCATGCGGGTCATCGGCGTGCGCATGTCGTGACCTGCGGCCGCAATCATGCGCATGCGGCTGGAGACCGCTGCATTGAGACGCGTTGCCAGCCTGTTGATGGTCTTGGCGGTGGTACGGACCTCCATCGGTCCGGTCTCAGGCAGTTCGGGAATAATGCCATCAGGACGGATATTGGCGATCGTTTCATCAAGGATGCGCAACGGCCGCATCATCACGTTGCTGACATAGGTTGCAATACCGGTCATGCCGATGGCAACCAATGCCAGATAGGCCGCCAGCGGCAGATACGGAAAAGGCGCGGGATCGGGAAAATCCAGATACGCCCAGCGGCCATCATCCAACCGAATAGCGATATCCCAGCGATGCGGATTAAAGCTCTTCAAGACGACGACATCCGCCGTGTAACCCTGGCGGCGCCCCTCCGCGAGGATATTGTCCGTTCGCTCCTGATCAATACGGCCTTTCGCCGGCTTTTCTTGAATCGTAATATGCAGTGTCTGCGCCGCCAGCGGATCGGCGCGAAGCAGAAGCAGCGCGAATTCTGCTTTTTCAGCCAGAACACGGTCGTACATAACCTCCGGCGGCTTTCGCAAAAGCCAAGCCGTGATGACGGCAGCGATCACCAGCACCAGAACGACCGAGATGATCAGCAGTGCCGTAAACCGCGTACGAAGCGACAGCATCTAATTGCTCCGCTCGACGGGAACCGCGAGTTGATACCCCTTGTTGCGTACGGTCTTCAACATCGCAAATACGCTGGCATCGCCGAGCTTGCGGCGCAGGCGGCTGACCAGGATATCGATCGACCGGTCGAACGGATCGGCCGTCCGCCCCTGTGTCAGGTCAAGCAGTGAATCACGCGACAGGACACGGCCCGGACGCTGGAGAAACACCACCAGCAGTTCGAACTCGCCGCCCGTCAGATCGACGGCGCTGCCATCGGGTGCAAGCAGCGTGCGGCTTTCGATATCGGCGACATAGTTGGCAAACACGTATTGCCGGCTGCCGGCCGGTGCCGGTTCCGCGCGGCCACGGCGCAGCACTGCCCGGATACGGGCAGACAGTTCGCGCGGGTTGAACGGTTTTCCGAGATAATCGTCGGCACCGAATTCAAGTCCGATGATCCGGTCGACATCCTCCTTCAGCGCCGTCAAAAGGATGATCGACAGCTGCGGCATCCTGCCCCGCAAGGAACGGCAGAGATCAAGCCCGGAACCATCCGGCAGCATGACGTCGAGAACCAGCAGATCGATCTTCAACTCGGCCAGCTTGGCCTCGCACTCGCCTTTGCTACCGGCCAGGCTGATGCGGAAGCCCTGACCATCAAGATATTTTCCAAGCAGCCGGCGAATCTCCGGATCATCATCGACGACAAGGATGTGCGGTATTGTGTCCATGCCGTGTTTATATCAGCAGCAAGGTAAAACGCACGCGTCATGGTGGCTGCCATCAGCCGTTTTGAGTGTCGAAATATTTCCCGTAATACCGATCCTACATTTCGTTACAAAAATCGCAGCCTGATGCTTCCAAACACAGATTGCGCGGTGCACGGGACGGTCCGCCATCAAGTTGCGGGTTTGCGGCACGCCCGGCAACGAATTGCCGCAAGCGGTCGTTTTTATCACTGTTGCGGGTTGGCATGGCAGCCGAAAGCAGCCATAAAAACAATGTGCTCTTGCGCCGTTTCGCGGTGCGCTTCGGGCACCGCTGCGGCGCGCAAATGCTGCCGCATTCACGGACCCCTCGCGGTCCCGACATTTCGGAAAGCTGTAAGGAAACGGGCACATAGAGATCGCAGCGACATTGCTTCTGATTCTGGTTCTTGCGCCTTTCGCGGGGAGCCTTGTTGCAATATGCATTCCAGGGCACAAGGGCACAGCCAGCGCCTGGCTTTCAGGCTCCATAGCCCTGTTCTGCCTGGTCGCATCGGCCGGCCTCTATCCAATCGTCGCTGCAGACAAAGTGCTTCGCTACGATATCAACTGGCTTCCAGAACTGGGACTGAATTTCTCGCTGCGCATGGACGGGTTCGCCTGGATGTTTGCAAGCCTGGTCACTGCGATCGGCCTGCTCGTCGTCATCTACGCACGCTATTACATGTCGGCCAACGACCCCGTGCCGCGCTTCTTCGCGCTGTTTCTCGCCTTCATGGGCGCCATGCTCGGCGTTGTGCTCTCGGGCAATCTGATTCTCCTGGCGATCTTCTGGGAACTGACCAGCATCATCTCTTTCCTCCTGATCGGCTACTGGCACCACAATGCCAATGCCCGCGACGGCGCCCGCATGGCCCTGACGGTCACCGGTACCGGCGGCCTGTGCATGTTCGTCGGCCTGATGCTGATCGGCCATATCGTCGGCAGCTACGATCTCGATGTCGTGCTGTCATCCGGCGACCTGATCCGCAACGACCCGCTCTATACCACCGTGCTCGTCCTCATCCTGCTCGGAGCGCTGACCAAGAGCGCGCAGTTTCCATTCCATTTCTGGCTGCCGCATGCGATGGCCGCGCCGACACCCGTTTCGGCCTACCTACATTCGGCGACCCTCGTCAAAGCCGGGGTCTTCCTCTTGATCCGGCTCTGGCCGGTCATGGCAGGAACCGACCAGTGGTTCTGGATCGTCGGGCTTGCCGGCCTCAGCACGCTTTTGCTGGGTGCCTATTTCGCGATCTTCCAGCAGGACCTCAAGGGCCTGCTCGCCTATTCGACGATCAGCCATCTCGGCCTCATCACGGTTCTGCTCAGTCTCGGAAGCCCGCTGGCTGCGGTCGCCGCAATTTTCCACACCATGAACCATGCCACCTTCAAAGCCTCGCTGTTCATGGCGGCGGGAATCATCGATCATGAAACGGGCACCCGCGACATGCGCAAGCTGAGCGGGCTATTCAAATACATGCCAATCACCGCGACCCTGGCGATGGTTGCCAGTGCCTCGATGGCGGGCGTGCCGCTGTTGAACGGCTTCCTGTCGAAGGAAATGTTTTTTGCCGAGGCGATCGAAACCCATAAATACAATCTTCTCGACACGATCACGCCCTATGTCGCCACGCTCGCCAGCATGTTTGCCGTCACCTATTCGCTGCGGTTCATCTACAGTGTCTTCTTTGGCCCGCCACCGCAGGATCTGCCAAAGTCACCCCATGAACCACCGCACTGGATGCTGGCGCCGATCTATTTCCTGGTGTTCTCCTGCCTCGTCGTCGGCGTCATCCCGGCCTGGACAATCGGCCCCTTCCTGCACACAGCCGTCCAATCGGTACTGGGCGACGCGACACCGGTTTATAGCCTTGCCGTCTGGCACGGCTGGAACCTGCCGCTGTTCATGAGTCTGATCGCACTGATCGGTGGCATCGGGCTATTTTTCATCATGCGCCCCTATCTTGCCACCAGCATCGAAGGACCACCCTTCTTCCGCCGCCTGAAGGGCCAACGCATCTTCGAGCGCGTATTGGTGACCTTGTCATGGAAATGGGCACGGTCGATCGAGATGCGCGCCGGTACGCGCCGGTTGCAACCACAAATGCGGGTTTTGGTCGCCGTGGCGCTGCTCGCAGGAGCCGTCACGCTGCTCTCGCAAGGTTTCAAACCGGCTAATATCGTCCTGCGCAACATCGATCCGGCCTTCGCGCTGCTCTGGCTGGTCGGCATGGTCTGTGCCGTCGGCGCCGCCTATCAGGCGAAATTCCATAGGCTCGCAGCGCTCGTTCTGCTCGGCGGCGCCGGCCTTGTCACCTGCGTCACCTTCGTCTGGCTTTCAGCGCCCGATCTTGCGGCGACGCAATTGCTCGTCGAGATCGTCACGACAGTTCTCATCCTGCTTGGCCTGCGCTGGCTGCCGAAGCGGATTGAAGATCCCGATGATCCGGAAATGATGACCATCTCCACCCGCCTGCGCCGCCTGCGTGATCTCGCCTTTGCCGTGTTTGCTGGTTTCGGCATGATGCTCATCTCGTACACGGTGATGAGCCGGGAAATGCCGGAAACGATTTCGAGCTATTTCCTCGAGCGCGCTTATCGCGAAGGCGGCGGCACCAACGTGGTCAATGTCATCCTCGTCGATTTCCGCGGTTTCGACACGCTCGGCGAGATTGCTGTTCTGTGCATCGTTGCCCTGACCGTGTTTGCGCTTCTCCTGCGCTTCCGCCCCGCCACCGAAAGCCTTGAGGCGCCGGAGCAGCAGCGCGTCCAGAACGCCTTCGACGATGATCACCCGGACCGCAAGAAGGGCGACAGCATCGCCGAATACCTGCTGGTTCCGTCGGTGATCATGCGCTGGATGTTCCCGGTCATCGGGATGCTGGCGGCCTTCCTGTTCTTCCGCGGCCATGATTTGCCGGGCGGCGGCTTTGCGGCAGGTATCGCCATGTCGATCGCATTTATCCTGCAATACATGGCCGGCGGCACGCGCTGGGTCGAGGAACGGCTGCGGATCCATCCGCTGCGCTGGATGGCGATCGGCCTGCTCGTTGCCACGGCGACCGGCCTCGGGTCCTGGGTCTTCGGCTATCCGTTCCTGACCTCGCACGCGCAATACGTGAACCTACCGGTCCTCGGCAAGATTCCGCTCGCAAGCGCGATCCTGTTCGATCTCGGCGTGTTCTCCCTGGTGCTCGGCGCCACCGTGCTGATCCTGATCGCACTTGCCCACCAGTCCGTGCGCTCTCCCCGCGCCCAGATCAGGGCCGCGAAGCTGGCTGCGAAGGAGAACACATAATGGAACTGGTTCTCTCTGCAGGCATCGGCGTCTTGACCGCTTCCGGCGTCTGGCTTCTGTTCCGCCCGCGCACCTATCAGGTCATCATCGGCCTGTCGCTGCTGTCCTATGCCGTCAATCTTTTCATCTTCGGCATGGGCCGTTTGAGGGTTAATGCACCACCGGTGCTTGAACCCGGTGGTGCCGGCGGGCTTTTGACCCATACGGATCCCATTCCGCAGGCATTGGTGCTGACAGCCATCGTCATCGGCTTTGCCATGACCGCGCTGTTTCTCGTCGTCCTTCTCGCCTCTCGCGGCTTTACCGGCACCGACCATGTCGATGGCAGGGAGTAAAGCGGCATGAATTGGCTTCACCACCTGATTATCCTGCCGATCCTGTTGCCGATCATCACCGCAGCCGCCCTCATTCCCATTGATGAACGAAACCGGACGCTGAAAGGCGTGATCGCTTTTGCGTCCACTGTGTTTGTTTTCATCATCAGCATTCTGCTGATGCGGATGGCGTCGTCATCGGGAGAAGGCGAAACGGGTGCCAACGTCTATCTGCTTGGAAACTGGCCGGCACCCTTCGGCATCGTTCTGGTGCTCGACCGGTTGTCCGCCCTGATGCTGGTGCTGACCGGGCTGCTGGCGATGGCGACGCAGGTGTTCTCGATGGCGAAATGGCATCGGGCGGGCTATCATTTCCATTCGCTGTTCCAGTTGATGCTGGCCGGGCTCAACGGCGCCTTCCTGACCGGTGACCTGTTCAACCTGTTCGTATTCTTCGAGATGATGCTGGCTGCTTCCTATGGACTGCTGCTGCACGGCTCGGGCCTGATGCGCGTCAAGGCAGGTCTACACTACATCGCCGTCAACCTTGCAGCCTCCTCGCTGTTCCTGATCGGCGTCAGCCTGATCTATGGCGCCACCGGCACGCTGAACATGGCCGATCTTGCCATGCGGATCACCACGATCGGTCCGGAAAGCCGGATGCTGATGGAAGCGGGGGCTGCCCTTCTTGGCATCGCTTTCCTCGTCAAGGCCGGCATGTGGCCGCTGGGCTTCTGGCTGCCCGCCACCTATTCGGCAGCAACCCCGCCGGTCGCCGCGATCTTTGCCATCCTCACCAAGGTCGGCGTCTACATCCTCCTGCGCCTCTCCATGCTGCTGTTCGGCGCAGATGCCGGTGCCTCCCTCGGCTTCGGGCAATCGGTCCTGCTCTATGGCGGCCTTTTGACCATCGGTTTCGGCGCGATCGGCGTGCTGGCCTCGCAGGCCATGGGCCGGCTTGCCGGCTATTGCGTTCTGGTCTCCTCCGGCACGCTGATGGCGGCGATCGGGCTTGGCAATGGCGCCGTCATCGGCGGGGCGCTGTTTTACCTAGTCAGTTCGACACTGACGATCTGCGCCTTTTTCCTGTTGATCGAACTGGTGGAACGCGCCCGCGACGCCGGCGCCGACGTCCTGGCCGTGACGATGGAAGCCTATGGCGATGTCGACGAGAACGAGGCCGAAAAAGAGGGCGGCGTCGCGGTGCCCGGCACCACGGCCGTGCTTGGTCTCTGCTTCTGCGCCTGCGCCATCCTGCTCTCCGGCCTGCCACCGCTCTCCGGGTTTCTCGCCAAATTCGCTATGCTGCACGGCCTGTTCAATCCGAGCAGCTTCGGCGGTGAGGCCCAGGTCTCCGGCGCCGAATGGGCCTATACCGCCCTCCTCATCCTATCTGGCCTTGCAGCCATGATCGCCATGAACCGTGTCGGTATCCGCACCTTCTGGACATCGATCGAAGGCACTATCCCGCGCGTCTTCCTGATCGAGATCGCACCCGTTCTGCTGCTGCTGACGGCCTGCGTCTTCCTCAGCTTCCAGGCAGGTCCCGTCATGCGCTACATGGACGCCACGGCGAAATCGCTGGGGGAACCGCATAACTATATCGGACGCGTGATGTCGGCTCCACGTGTCGGCCCTGCGGCGGGGGAATAGGCCATGCGCTACTGGTTTCCTTATCCGCTGCTGTCACTGGCCCTTTTGATGTTATGGCTGTTGATCAACCAGTCGCTGTCGCCCGGCCAGATCGTGCTCGGTTCCATGCTCGGGATCGCGTTTGCCTGGGCCATGGTCAACCTCCAGCCCGACAAGACGCGGTTGAAGAGTTATGGGCGCATCGCTGTACTGGCCGGACATGTGGCCGTTGATGTCGTTCGCTCCAACATCGCCGTGATGGGCGTGATCCTGCACGCCGCAAAACGGCCGGTGAATTCCGGCTTTGTGGCAATCGACATCGGTCTGCGCGACGAGAATGCGCTGGCACTTCTAGCCTGCATCCTGACGGCGACACCGGGAACCGCCTGGCTCGAATTCGACCGCCAGACCGGCGTTCTCTTGATCCACGTGCTGGACCTGGAAAACGGCGCAGCGTGGTCCGACCTGATCAAACGCCGTTACGAAACCCCGTTGAAGGAGATATTCGAATGAACGAGCTCTTCATCATCTGGTCGATCCTGGCGTCGCAGATCCTGCTTGGACTGGCCATGGGATGCGCCCTGTTCCGTATGGTCCAGGGACCACGCGCCCAGGACCGCATCCTCGGCCTTGATGCGCTCTATATCAACGCCATGCTGTTGCTGCTGACATTCGGGATCCGTACTGCCAATTCGATCTATTTCGAAGCGGCACTGATCATCGCCCTGCTCGGCTTCGTCTCGTCTATCGCCTTTGCCAAATTCCTGATGCGCGGCGAGGTGATCGAATGAGCCATCTGACCGACCTTCCGGCCTGGGCGGCGATCCCGGTCTGCATGCTTCTTCTGCTCGGCTCGGCTATCACCCTCATCGGCTCGATGGGTCTGATCCGGCTGAAGACGTTCTATGGCCGCCTGCATGCACCGACGCTCGGCGCCAGCGCCGGCACGATTCTGATCTGCGTTGCCTCGATGATCACCTTCGCCGTGCTGCAGAACCGCTGGATCCTGCACGAAGTCCTGATCATCGTCTTCGTCATCCTGACGACACCGGTAACCTTGATGCTGCTCGGTCAATCAGCCCTTTACCGCGACCGGATCGAGGGCAAGAACGACGTGCCGGGCAAGACGACAGGCGAGCAGCCGGACACGTCGGGCATGGATATCTGACCCTGTCTACAGGCCGTCGCGACCGCGAAACCGCCGCTGATAGGCCGCATCATAAAGCGAACTCTCGCGGAAATCGGTGGCACCCAGCGTACGGCCGACAAAGATCAGTGCCGTCCGTTCGATCGGATCGGCCGCCACCTTCGCCTCGATATCGGCGAGCGTGCCACGGATCACCCGCTCATCCGGCCAGGATGCCTTGACGACGATGGCCACCGGGCAGTCCGCGCCGTAAAGCGGCGTCAGCTCCTCGACCACCTGCGCCAAGGCATGGATTGCCAGATGGATGGCGAGCGTCGCACCGGTGGCACCGAACCCGGCCAGAGTCTCGGCATTCGGCATAGGCGACGCGCGCCCGGACACGCGCGTCAGCACAAGGCTCTGGGCAACGGCAGGTATGGTGAGTTCTCGGCCAAGCGTCGCAGCAGCGGCGGCAAACGCCGGCACACCGGGCGTCATCGTATAATCGAGCCCATGCTTCTCCAGCCGGCGGATCTGTTCGGCAACGGCGCTCCACAACGACAAATCGCCGGAATGCAGCCGCGCCACATCATGGCCAGCGGCGGCGGCTTTGACATATTCAGCCTCGATCTCGTCAAGCGACATCGGCGCTGTATCGACGATGCGCGCACCTTCCGGGCAATATTGCAGCAGGTCCGGCGAGACGATCGAACCGGCATAGAGGCAGACCGGGCAGCGGGCGATGAGATCGCGGCCGCGCACGGTGATCAGGTCTGCGGCACCCGGGCCTGCTCCAATGAAATGAACGGTCATGCTCTGTCCTTTTGAAATTCCGGCATCATGGCTTGACCCATGACCATTGCGTCACCGGCATCGCCGGACGCCAGCCGGTCATGGCGCCAACCGGAGACGCGCGAGCGATATCGATGCGGATCAGCGAACCGCCAAGCCGTGATTGATGCGTAAGAAGCACCGCCTCCATCTGCGTTGTGACGGCATTGGCAACCAACCGGCCACCAGGTTTCAAGGCGGCGATCGCCGCTGCCATCACGCCCTCTTCGCTACCCCCGCCACCGATAAAGATCGCGTCCGGAGACGGCAACCCGGCAAGGGCCTCGGGCGCTGTGCCATGAACAACAGTCAAACCCGGCACGCCGAATTTCGCCGCGTTTCGCCTGATGCGCTCGGCGCGCTCATCCGAGCCTTCGACAGCAACAGCGCGCATGGCGGGGTCGGAGAGCATCCATTCAATCCCGATCGAACCGGAGCCTGCACCGATATCCCAAAGCAGTTCACCGCGCCGGGGTGCAAGCGCAGACAGCGTCAACGCGCGGACTTCGCGCTTGGTGATCTGGCCATCATGCTCGAACAACCCGTCATCAAGGCCCGGTGCCAGCGGCAGAATACGGGCACCCGTTTCAGCCACGACCTCGACGGCGCAGATATTGAGCGGATTGATCTCCGTCAGCGAAAACTGCGCAGCGAGTTGCGACGTCACACGTTCCTGAGCGCCACCCAGCGCCTCAAGCACCGTCAGCCGGGACCGCCCGAAGCCGTTCTCGACAAGCAACTGTGCAAGCTGACCCGGGCCTTGCTCATCGGATGTCAGCGCCAGAATGCGCGATCCCGGCTGCAGATGCGGCCGGGTCAGATCAAGTGGACGTCCATGCAGGGAAACGATCGCAGTATCCTGCAGCGCCCAACCGAGGCGGGAGGCGGCAAGGCTGAACGAGGACGGAGCGGGAAGAACGCGCATTTCCGAACGAGCGATCTGCCGCGAAAGCGTCACCCCGACGCCGAAGAAGAACGGATCGCCGGAGGCAAGCACCACAACAGGCGTTCCGCGCAGCGCAACCACGGCCTCAACGGAGCGTTCGAACGGGCTCAACCAGCTGTGTTGCTCACCGGCAACCAGTGGCGCTGCAAGCTCCAGATGGCGCGCACCACCAAAAACCACCGAGGCACTGGCGATGCGGCGCTTGGCCTCATCGCCGAGACCGGGTAAACCGTCTTCACCAAGGCCGATGATCGTCAGCCAGGCCAGAATGTTGCCGTTAGAAGAGGTCTGATCGTCACCCATGGGCAAACACCGCATCCTGATCCTTGGCGGCACGACCGAAGCGCGGCAGCTGGCAACCGCGCTGGCTGAGCGCAACGATTGCGACAGCCTGCTTTCGTTGGCCGGACGCACGGCAGAGCCCATGGCCCAGCCGGTTCCGGTCCGAAGCGGCGGCTTCGGTGGTAGCGCCGGGCTTGCCGATTTTTTGAAGGCTGAAAATTTCGATCTTTTGATTGATGCCACCCACCCCTTTGCGGCACGCATCTCGCACAACGCCGCCATCGCTGCGGGCAGCACCGGAATTCCGTTTTTTGCCTTGCGCCGCGCCATCTGGAAACAGGAACCGGGCGATCGCTGGACGAGTGTTCGCTCCGTCCCAGAGGCGATCGATGCTCTCGGCACCGTGCCGAAACGAGTCTTCCTCGCCATCGGCAGACAGGAGGCCTTCCACGTCGAAAGCGCTCCGCAGCACAGTTATCTGATCCGCAGCGTCGATCCCGTCACACCGCGGCTCGACATTCCCCAAGCGCATTACATTCTGGCGACCGGCCCCTTCGAGGAGGCGGCCGAACGGGAACTTCTGATCGAGAACCGGATCGAGGTCATCGTCGCCAAGAATAGCGGCGGCACGGCCACCCATGGGAAGATCGCGGCTGCACGCGCTCTCGGTATCGCGGTAATCATGGTCGAGCGCCAGCAACCGGACGATGTCCGCACGGTTGAGACTGTCAAAGACGCGCTCGGCCTGGTCGATCACCTTTTCTCCCCGGAGATGAAACGCGGCGTATAAACCAGATCAGGTTTGCCCGGACGCGGGATAATCCGCGTTTCCGGCGAGCCGATAATCACGCAGGTCGCCATATCGGCCTTCTGGGCATCGGCCTGCCCAAGCGGCATGACCAGCATGCGTTCATCCGGACGGCCAGCCGCGCGGCCGAAGATCACCGGCGTTTCCGCCGGCAGAACGGTACGCAGGATATCGAACGCTTCGCCGAGCTGCCAGGGCCGCGCCTTGCTGATCGGATTGTAGAGCGCGATCACCAGACCTGCTTCCGCCACCAGCTTCAAACGCCGCGTGATCACGTCCCACGGCTTCAGATTATCCGACAGCGAGATGGCACAGAAATCATGGCCGAGCGGAGCGCCGATGCGAGCGGCAACCGCCAGCATGGCGGTAACCCCCGGCACGATGACTAGATCGATCGCGCGCCATTCGTCCGGCCCGTTGTCGATTGCCTCGCAGACGGCGGCGGCCATGGCAAAGACGCCGGGATCGCCGCCGGAGACGACGCAGACATTGGTGCCCGAGACGGCGCGAAGGATTGCGGCATGCGCCCGGTCGAGTTCCTCGCGATTGTCCGACGCAATACGGTTTTGATCCGGGCGCAACGACAGCCGGTCGAGATAGGGGCCGTAGCCAAGGAAGTCGGTCGACTTTGAGACCGCGTCGAGGGCCTCGGGCGTCATCTGCTGTGGACCGCCCGGACCTGTGCCGATCACATAAAGCGTGCCGCTCATGGCCTGCCGCTCCAGCCGGGAACCAGAACCAGCGAAAAATAAGGTGCGACATCGTCGGCTTTTTCGGCCAGCGGTATCATCGCGGAATTCGCCATCGTGCCGCGCTCGACATAGACGGCCTGGCCAAGCTTGCCTGCAGCAATCAACGCACGCCGGATCTTCGGCAAATTGCGGCCGACCTTCATGATCACGGCTGCCTCGGTATCGCCGAGGCGGCGGATCAGCTGGTCCTCGCCCATCGTGCCCGGCAGCACGGAAAGCACATCGTCGCCCTGCACGATCGGCAGGCCAGCCAGCGACCAGCATCCGGACATGGCGGTGATCCCCGGAATGACCTCGACCGGGTAACGTCCGGCCAGACGTACATGCAGATGCATGTAGGAGCCGTAGAACATCGGGTCGCCTTCGCTGAGGATGGCGACGGTCTTGCCGGCGTTCAGATGTTCGGCAACGGCCGCTGCCGACGCATCGTAGAACCCGGTGATCTGGCTCTTGTAGTCGTCATGATCCTTGTCGATCTCGACGGTCACGGGATAATAGAGCGGTAGCTCAAGCAGGCCCGGTTTCAGCAGACCATCGACGACCGCGCGTCCGTTGCCGCGCCGCCCTTCCTTGGCGAAATAGGCAAGAACGTCGGCCGCAGCCAACGCCTTGATGGCCTTGAGGGTCAGAAGCTCAGGATCGCCGGGGCCAGTGCCGACACCGATCAGCCTGCCAATCGAAGCGCCGCTCAAAGTCCCGGCCTCGCCAGCGAATTGACCGCCGCTGCCGTCATCGCGCTACCACCAAGACGGCCGCGCACGATGGCATAGGGCACGCCATAGGAATTGTCGGCCAGCGCATCCTTCGATTCCGCCGCGCCGACAAAGCCGACCGGCATGCCGATGATTGCTGCGGGCTTTGGCGCGCCGTCGCGCAGCAGTTCCAGCAGGAAGAACAGTGCCGTCGGCGCATTGCCGATGGCAACAACCGAACCGGCCAGGCGCTCGACCCACAGCTTCAACGCAGCGGCAGAACGGGTATTGCCGATCTCACGGGCGATGTCCGCTGTCTGCGGCTCACGCAAGGTGCAGATCACGTCATTGTCGGCCGGCAACCGTGCGCGGGTAATGCCGTGAGAAACCATGAAGGCATCGCAAAAGATCGGCGCGCCGTTCTTCAGGGCCTGGCGGGCAGCCGGAACGAAGCCGGGAGAAAACTCGAAATATTGCGCCGCATCGACCAATCCGCAGGCATGCACCATGCGAACGGCCAGATCGGCCTCTTCCTCAGAAAAGCGGGAGAGATCGGTTTCGCTGCGAATAATGGCAAACGAGCGCTCGTAGATGGCATCGCCATCCCGGATATAATCGTAATCAGGCATCTCTATCCCTGTTGAACCGCGGCTCTTATCCCGTCCGCTCCGAGCCGTGTAAGGCAGGACCGGGCCGATTCGCCACCCTGTTTCCGCTCAGACACCAGCTTGTCGAGGTGTTCAAGCGCGGTTCTTATGTTGTTTTCTTCGATATAAGCGGTTGGCGCCGCCGATGCAGGGCCATTTACGACAAGGCCGTAGCCTGTTGGCGCAGCGGTGATCGTCAGAGCCGAAGCGGACGGTTTGGCACAGCCCTTGGCACAGCCGGACACATGCACCGTCAGCGATCCGTCGAGCAGCACCGGTGCTTTGTCTATAACCATGTGCGCCACGGCTCGCGTATCTATCCGCGCCGAGCGGCAGGCGCCGACACCGGCGCAGGCGGCGATGTGATTGCGCGGATCACGCGGAAATGCCCGCAAGCCATGGCCGAGCGCCAAAGCCTGCGCCGCACCGATCCGGTCAGCTGTAATGCCCAGCACCATCAGCGCGTGACCGGGGGCCAGGCGGATTTCCGTAGCCCCCAATATGTCCAGTGCCTCAAGCAATGCGCCAAGACCTTGGGCGTAGATTTGTCCAAATGGCAGGCCGATGCCGAGAACAGAGCGGCCTTCGCCAAGATGGTGAATACCAGCGGCGTTCGGTGCGGGCACCATGGACGGGATCGGATCAAGATCAGTTGCGGCGGCCCAGCGGGTTGATACAGCGCCGACGATATCGCGTGCTCGGGCATCCCTGCCGATCGCTGCAAGGTTTTTGAGAATATCCATCACTGCCGGGACGACAGCCGCTTCTTCCAGCACCGCAATCCGCCTTGCCGTCGCCTCAGTACCGGCAAGAGCCAGCAGCCAGCGCACTTGGCCGTCGGTCTGGACTGCGCGCAGCCTGATATCGGCGGTCACCGCACCCAGATTCAGCAGCCCGCCGCCATCCACCACCACAGACAGCTTCGGCGCCAGGATCAATGGTGGCTGATGCGCAGCTACAGCTACGCGCAACCGTTCGGCAACGGAAACGGCGTCGGCAATTTCGGCTGGGTCCAGCCCGGCCAGAGGGGGCGTTTCAATGGCCAGCCCCTGCGCGATCTCGATGCCAGCCTCTGCGATTTTTTGGGACAAGAGCGAGACGGTCTGCACCGTCAATCCACGGATTTGCAGGTTGCCCCGCGCGGTGATTTCCAGAATCCCGTTTCCACACAAAGCCGCCGCATCCGCTATCGCCATCAGATCGCGAAGCGCAAACCCAGGTTTTTCGGGCCGCAATCGTGCCAACAGGCCGTCGCCCGTCATCATCGGCGTTGACAGGGAGGGACACGCACCGCGGCGCATCGGCGCGAGCGGCGTGACTTCCATTGATCTGTCGGATGGTGCGGCACAAAACGTCATGACAGGCGGCTCGCCATCTCCAGGTTTCCAAAAGTGCAATCCAAGGATCGGGCCACCGTTGGCCCGTCACTGCATCACTCTACAACACAGCAAACCCGGCCGCCATGCCATGGCGCACGGCAAAAGGAAGCACCACTTTGCCCGCTACTCTTCGAAATCCACGCCCTTTTGCAAAAGGTAGATATCCATGATCCAGCCATGCTGCGCCCGCACCGCTGTTCTGGTTTGGAGAATTTCGTCCTTCACGTCGGCAAGACGGCCAGAAATAATGATCTCCTGTTCCGTGCCGAGATAGGCGCCCCAATAGATCTGCGCCTCGGGATCATCAATCTTCATGAAGGCTTGCTCGCCGTCGAGCATGACGACGGCCGTTTCGCTTTTCTGCGGAAAGCTCTGCGACAGAAGCCGCCCGGTGGTGATCTCCACCGACTTGCCGACGAGATTGAGCGGAATCCTGTGACTGGCGGCCAATGCCTGAATGCTGGTAATGCCGGGAATGACCGAATAGTCGAACGCAACCGTCGCCAAGGCGCGAACTCGTTCTATGATCCGGATCGTGCTGTCATACAGCATCGGATCGCCCCAGACGAGAAAGGCACCGGTCTGACTTTCGTCGAGTTCTTCGATCAGCAGGCGCTCGTAGGCGCTAGCGATCGCGGCATGCCAGTCATCGACGCTGCGCTGATAGGACCGATCCGCCACCTGGCGCACGGGAACTGCGAACTCCACCACCCGGCTGTTCGGATTGCTGACATAACGGGACACAATATCACGGCGGATATCGGCAAGCTGAACCTTCGCATCCCCCTTGGTGGGGATGAACAGAACGCCGGCCTTATTGAGTGCATTGATCGCCTGCACCGTCATGTGTTCAGGGTTTCCGGCGCCGATCCCCACGATCAGGACATTTCTCATTTCGAAGCCTTTTTCAACATATCGGTGTGTTTGGCGGATTGAGGAAAGCAGCGCAAGACAGTGGTGGCGCCCATCAAGTCTAAGCATCTGGTAAAACACGAAAAATACTTTACCACGATAATACAACCACTATGGCAAGAGCCCAATAGTTCCGCTATAAAACCGATAAATCCGTTTACATTAGCGATAAATCATTTACATAGACGCGCAAATGCAGCAACCGGCGATGCTATACGCCATGGCAGTTCGCATGTTCCCCGGGCGGCAGAATGCCTGGTAATGCGGCCCTAGAGAAATTGTGGCACATAGTGCACACCATTTGAGACGGCGAACGTCTCGCGAGGACCTCAACAGTGACCAATCCATTGAAGAACAAAGTCAGCGCATCCGATCCTGCCGCAGCTTTGTGGAACTGCAAGGCAGGCTTCATCGGCATCTTTATCGCCAGTGCGCTTGTCAATATCCTCTATCTGACCGGCTCCTTCTTCATGCTGGAAGTCTATGACCGGGTTCTGCCGAGCCGAAGCATCCCGACCTTGATCGCGCTCTGCCTGCTTGCGTTGTTGCTCTATGCTTTTCAGGGCGCGTTCGAAATGGTGCGCGGCCGGATGCTCGTGCGTGTTGCCGGTGCGTTGGACGAAGCCATGAGCGCGCGGATCTATCGTGCCGTGGTTCAGGCCCCCTTGAAACTGCGCACCCAGGGCGATGGCCTGCAAGCTCTGCGCGATTTCGATCAGGTTCGTTCCTTTCTCTCTGGCACCGGCCCCGCAGCATTCTTCGATTTGCCTTGGCTGCCATTCTACATCGGCATCTGCTTTCTCTTCCACCCGATGATCGGCATCGTCGCGGTCATCGGGTCGATCATTCTCATCGGCCTAACGTTCCTGACCAACCGCGGCACAAAAGGCCCATCGAAAAAGGCGTCGGAAGCGGGCAACCAGCGCAATGCCTTCGCTCAGGCCTCACAGCGCAATGCCGAAGTCATGCAGGCCATGGGCATGATGGGCCGGATGTCGCAGCTTTGGGAACAGCGCAACAACACCTTCCGCGAACAAAACCGGGAAACGTCCGATGTCGGCAACGGATACGGAGCCTTATCCAAAGTGTTCCGGATGGCACTGCAATCCGCCGTTCTCGCAACAGGCGCGGTTCTTGTCATTGAGGGCATGGCGTCGCCGGGCATCATCATCGCCGGTTCGATCCTGACCGCTCGGGCGCTTGCACCGGTGGAACTGGCGATCGGCAACTGGCGCGGCTACGTTTCCTGCCGGCAGAGCTGGCAGCGACTGAAGGAATTGCTCAACGCCCTGCCGGAACGCGAATCGCCGCTGGAGTTGCCGATACCGAAGGAAAAACTGAGCGCCGAAAACCTCGCAGGTGGCCCTCCCGGCGCGCAGCGTCTGACCTTCGCGGAAGTAAACTTCACGGTAAACGCCGGCAGTGCGGTTGGCGTTATCGGAGCCAGCGCCTCCGGCAAATCCTCGCTTGCGCGCGCCCTGATCGGCATCTGGCCGTCGTTTCGCGGCTCTGTCCGCCTCGACGGTGCAGCGCTGGATCAATGGGACAGCGACAGGCTCGGCCGGTCTATCGGCTACCTGCCGCAGGACGTTGAACTTTTCGCCGGGACCGTCGCACAGAACATTGCCCGCCTGGGTCAAAACCCGTCGCCGGATGCCATTGTTTCCGCCGCCAGGGCCGCCCGCGTACACGACCTCATTCTCAAGCTGCCCAACGGCTACGAGACAGAGATTGGCGAAGGTGGTGCAGCGCTTTCCGCCGGGCAGCGCCAGCGTGTCGCTCTCGCTCGTGCTTTGTATGGGGAGCCCTTCCTCGTCGTCCTCGACGAACCAAACTCCAATCTGGATGCCGAGGGCGAGCAGGCACTCAGCGAAGCGATCATGAGCGTGCGGGCACGCGGCGGCATCGTCGTCGTCATTGCCCATCGGCCGAGTGCGCTCGCCGCCGCCAATATGGTGCTGATGATGAACGAGGGACGGATGCAGGCCTTTGGACCGAAGGATGAAGTGCTCGCGCAGATCCTGCGCAAGGACAACCGTCAGCCAAAAATTGCAAGCCACGGATCGCTGAAAGTCGTGGGTGAAGGACAGGAGTCCGCGTCGTGACCCAGGCAGCAAAACCAATGAGCTCGCACCGGTCGCTGGGCCGGCATATCACCGCCGTAACAATCCTCGGCATCGCACTCGTCGTCGGTATCGGCGGCTGGGCGATGACCACCGAGCTGTCGAGCGCGATCGTCGCGAGCGGCACGGTCGTGGTCGAGAACAACGTCAAGAAGATTCAGCACCTGACAGGCGGCATCGTCGAGGAAGTGTTGGTCAAAGAGGGCGATACCGTCAAGGCTGGCCAGATCCTGCTCAAGCTCGACGGCACGACGGTGCGCGCCAACCTGTCGATCGTGCAGAACACGCTGGCACAACTTTATGCGCGCCGCGCCCGCCTGCTGGCAGAGCAGCTGGGGTCAAACGACTTCGCCATCCCCGAAGACCTAAGCCAGTTGATATCCGGCACCAGCACGCCCGGCGAGGTTCTGGAACAGAGCGAACGCAAGCTGTTCATCAGCCGCAAGAATGCTCTCGTCGGCATGAAAAGTCAGCTCGCATCGCGCAAGAGCCAGCTTGTCGATGAAACCAAGGGCCTAACCGTTCAGCTGACGGCGATCGAAGATGCGCTGAAACTGATCGGCGAAGAACTGTCGGGTCTCGACAAGCTCTATGGCAAGGGCCTCGTTTCCATGCAGCGCCTGACCGAGCTGAAGCGCGACCGTGCCCAGCTGGAAGGCGACCGCGGCGCGCGTCTCGCGGCCCGTGCACAGGCTGCCGGGAAATCCAGTGAAATCGACCTGCAGATCCTGCAGCTCGATGAAGACCGCCGCACTGAAATTGCCAAGGAGCTGACGGATGTCGAGGGCAAGATCGCCGAGTACGAGGACCGCCGCGTCGCCGCCATGGACCAGCTGAAACGTATCGACATTCGCGCGCCGCTCGATGGCCGGATCTATCAGTTGGCCGTGCATACCGTAAATGGTGTGATCAATCCCGGCGAAGTCCTGATGCTGGTTGTGCCCGGCGCCGACGGCCTGACGGTCGAGGCCAAGATTGCCACCCATGATATCGATCAGATTCGCCTCGGCCAGTCGGTTGAAGTCCGTTTCAGCGCCTTTAACCAGCGCACAACACCGATTGTCGAAGCGGAGGTGGTAACCATTGCGCCCGACCTCGTGACCGACCAGCGTACCGGCATGACCTACTATCCGCTCCGTATCAGGCCGAAGCCGGAAAGCCTGACCGGCCTGAAGGGCTTGACGCTTTATCCCGGCATGCCGGCTGAAGTGTTCATCAAGATCGCCGATCGCACCGTGATCTCCTACCTCGCGAAACCACTGACCGAACAGATACAGCATACGTTCCGCGAGGATTGATCCAGACAAGCAACACGGCGGTGCCCATCACCGCCGTGTTGCCCGAAAACGCCTGTTCAAACAAACAGGGCTGCGTCGCGAAAATCGCGTGGCGGCTTGCGGCAGAGCCGGTGTATGACCGTTGTCATGACCTCGAAGCGTACCGGCTATATCTTCGTCCTGCTTGCCCTTGTCATCTTCTCGATACAGGACGCGATTTCCAAACATCTGGGCGGTCTCTACCCCCCGGTCTTCATCACCATGATCCGCTATTGGGCGTTTGCCGCGTTCGCGATTGCGCTGGCGGCCCGTTCGCGCGGCGGATTATCCGTCACCGCAAGGACGAAACGTCCGATCCTGCAGATCCTGCGCGGTATCCTGCTGGTCGCACAGATCGTCATCGTCATCATCTCGTTCTCAAGGGTCGGTCTTGCCCATTCGCAGGCGATCTTTTCCTCCGGCCCGCTTTTTGTCGCGCTGCTGTCCATGCCGCTGCTCGGCGAGCGCGTCGGCTGGCGGCGCTGGACGGCGATCATCATCGGATTGCTTGGCGTCTTGCTCATCTTGAAACCTGACGACAGCAGCTTCGACATCAATTTCCTGATCCCGATCTCCTCGGCACTGATCTTTGCGATCTACGTCATCGCGACGCGGCTGGTCACCCGTGACGACAGCGCCATGACCAGTTTCTTCTATACCGGTGTAGCAGGCGCGGTGGCGATCACCCTGGTCGGCCCATTCTACTGGACGACGCTTGCGCCGCAGGACTGGGGCTGGATGCTGCTTCTGTGCATCACCGGAACGACCAGCCATTTCTTCCTGATCAAGGCCTATGAGCTTCTGGACGCGTCAGAGGTTCAACCGCTGACCTATCTCCAGCTGGTCTTCGCCTCGATCATCGGCGTCTCGATCTTTGGCGAGACGCTGAACCTCAACATGATCCTTGGCTCGGCAATCGTCGTCTGCGCCGGCATTTTCACCGTCTGGCGCGAAAGCGTCGTTGCCCGGCGCAATGCCAGGAAACCCGAACCGCCGTCCTCCCAGACGCTGACCTAAGCCGGTATCTCCGGATTGGCGGGCAGCGCCCAGTCGATCGGTTCGCGGCCTTTCGAGAGCAGAAAATCATTGGCCTTGGAAAAGGGCTTGGTACCGAAAAAACCGTTATGGGCCGACAGCGGTGACGGATGCGGCGAGCGGATCACCAGATGGCGCGACTGATCGACGAAAGCCGCCTTCTTCTGCGCATAGGCTCCCCAGAGGATGAAGACCACCGGATGCTCCTGATCGTTGACAGCGCGGATGATCGCATCGGTAAATTTTTCCCAGCCCTTGCCCTGATGCGATGCCGCCATCGCCCGCTCTACCGTCAGCACGCTGTTGAGCAGCAAGACGCCCTGCCGCGCCCAGCTTTCCAGGAAACCGTGACGGGCTGGCGGGATACCGAGATCGCTTTGCAGCTCCTTGTAGATGTTCACCAGCGATGGCGGTGAACGCACGCCGGGTTTGACGCTGAACGACAGTCCATGCGCCTGCCCCTCGCCATGATAAGGGTCCTGCCCGAGTATGACGACGCGCACCGTGTCGAACGGTGTGAGATCCAACGCGCGAAAATACTCAGGTCCCTTCGGGAAAATCTGCTTTCCCTCGTTTCGTTCCTCTACCAGAAATTTTTTCAGCGCGGCCATATAGGGGCTGGAGAATTCCGTGGCGAGAGCTGCTTTCCAGCTCTCGTCGATTCTGACACTCGATTCCATCGCGGTCCCTACCCTGTTCATTCCGGTCAATCCTGCGCCGCAGAATTTAACTTCAGCCGCGGCGATGGCAAGCAGCAGATCTCGGCTTGAAGCGAATGAGTTTCAATATATTTTGACAAACATAACGCTAGCAAATTGAATCGCACCGTTATATCTAAATGGATACCTCGAAACCAATGGGGAACCGCATGCGCACCGAACGTCGAACCCTGCTGAAATGTCTCGGAACTGCAGCCGTAGCGCTCTGGATCGGTGGCGCGTCGCTCCCCCAGCCGGCGCTCGCAGCCGAAAAGGTCACTATCTTTGCTGCGGCAAGCCTGAAGAACGCACTCGATGCCGTCAATGCCGAATGGCAGAAGGAGTCCGGCAAGGAAACCACGGTTTCCTATGCGGCAAGCTCGGCCCTTGCCAAGCAGATCGAGTCCGGCGCACCGGCCGACGTTTTCATCTCCGCCGACCTTGCCTGGATGGACTACGTCGCTGAAAAGAAGCTGATCAAGGACGACACTCGCGCCAACCTGCTCGGCAACCGCATCGTGCTGGTCACCGGCAAGAAGGATGCAGCCCCGGTCTATATCAAGCAGGGGCTTGATCTGAAGGCACTGCTGGGTGACGAAAAGCTCGCCATGGGTGCTGTCGATTCCGTTCCCGCCGGCAAATACGGCAAGGCAGCGCTTGCAAAGCTCGGCATCTGGTCGTCCGTCGAAAAGAATGTCGCCGGTGCTGAAAACGTCCGGGCAGCCCTTTTGCTCGTGTCCAAAGGCGAAGCGCCCTACGGCATCGTCTACCAGACGGATGCCGCCGCCGATAAAGGCGTGACGATTGCCGGCACCTTCCCGCAAGACAGCCATCCGCCGATCGTCTACCCGATCGCCATCACCGCCGACAGCAAGAACCCGGAGGCAGCCGCTTATGTCGATTTCGTCAAGTCTGCCAAGGCTGCCGCGCTGTTCGAAGTCCAAGGCTTTACGGTTCTGAAGTAAGTTGACCCAGAAATAAGACGGCGATGCGCTCTATCCGCGAATGGATGGAGCGCATATCGTTTGACCGTCAGGGACGGAGCACGCAATTTGGACTGGTTGACTTTAAGCGACGCGGAATGGACGGCGATCCGCCTCAGCCTGCGCGTATCTTTTGTGGCCATGATCGTCAGCCTGCCCTTCGCCATTGCTATCGCCATGCTTCTGGCGCGCGGACGCTTCTGGGGCAAATCCATCCTCAATGGCCTGGTCCACCTGCCTCTGATCCTGCCACCGGTCGTGACCGGCTTTCTGCTTCTGATCCTGTTCGGCAAACGTGGCCCGATCGGCGCGTTTCTCGCCGAATATACCGGCATCGTCTTTTCCTTCCGCTGGACGGGTGCAGCTCTCGCCTGTGCGGTCATGGCCTTCCCCCTGATGGTGCGCAGCATTCGCCTGTCGATCGAAGCCGTGGACCGCCGGCTGGAACTGGCGGCCTCGACGCTGGGGGCAGGACCATTCTGGGTCTTCCTCACCGTCACGCTGCCGCTGGTAATGCCAGGTATAATCGCCGGCATGGTTCTGGCTTTTGCCAAGGCGATGGGTGAATTCGGCGCGACGATCACCTTCGTTTCCAATATTCCTGGTGAAACCCAGACACTGTCTTCGGCGATCTATACCTTTACCCAGGTCCCCGGCGGCGACGCCGGTGCGTTTCGCCTGACGCTGATTTCCATCGTCATTTCCATGGCCGCGCTGATGGTGTCGGAAATCCTGGCAAACCTCGCAGCGAAGAAAATGGATCCCGCATGAGCCTTAAGGTCGATATACGCCATCGGCTCGGCGCCTTTTCCGTCGAAGCGGCCTTCTCTGCGAGCAAGGGCGTGACGGCCCTCTTCGGCCGCTCGGGATCCGGAAAGACATCGCTGATCAACATCATCGCAGGGCTGATGCGGCCCGGGAGCGGGTCTCTGATCTTCAACGGCGACGTGCTTTTCGACGGGGACAAGCGGGTTTTCGTGCCCGCGCACAAACGCCGCTTCGGTTATGTCTTTCAGGAAGCCCGCCTCTTTCCGCATCTGAGCGTGCGCCGCAATCTCGGCTACGGCCGATGGTTTGCCCGCCGCAGGTACGGCGGAGCGGACTTCAACCGGATCGTCGATATGCTCGGCGTCGGCGCACTGCTGGACCGCGCACCGGCCAACCTCTCGGGCGGCGAGAAGCAGCGCATCGCCATCGGCCGGGCGTTGCTGTCCAATCCGCGCCTGCTTCTGATGGACGAGCCCATGGCCGCCCTCGACGAGGAACGCAAGGCGGAAATCCTGCCCTATCTGGAGCGGCTGCGCGATGAGGCGGATATTCCGATCATCTATGTCAGCCACTCGATCGCGGAAGTCGCCCGGTTGGCGACAAAGGTCATCATTCTGGAAAACGGCCGGGTCAGCGCGTCAGGCGACGCGGCAACCATCCTCAGCCAGCCCTCTTCGACCATCAGCCGCCGCGAGGCCGGCGTGGTTATCGACGGCATCGTCGAGACGACGGACACAACGCATCAGATCACCGTCATCCGGGCCGGAAAGGCCGAAATCCGCGTGCCGCATCTCAATGCCCCCATCGGCAAGCGCGTCCGGCTGCAGATCGCCGCCCGCGACGTCATGCTGGCAACCAGCCGGCCGGATGGATTGAGCGCGCTCAATATTTTATCCGCAACGATCATCGAGATCGGCGAACCGGCGCTAGGCATGGTGGATATCCGGCTGGATTGCGCTGACGTGACGATCGTTTCGCGGGTGACGACCCTCTCGCGCGACGTGCTCGGACTGCATCTGGGCAAACCGGTTCATGCCATCATCAAGAGTGTGGCTCTGGACCTTTGATCGACGGCGCGCTGGCGCTGAGATTGTCTTGCAGCCAGGCCAGTTCCGATGCCAGCGCCGCCTGAGCCTTCGCCTCCATCGCGCGGAACTGACGGATCAATTCTTCGCCGAAGGGCGTCAGGATTGCACCGCCGCCCTGTTTTCCGCCGCGCTGCGATTCCACCGCCTCCTGTTGGAACATGCTGTTGAGCGCGCTCACCAAAAGCCAGGCCCGCCTATAGGACATATCCATGGCACGGCCCGCAGCCGAGATCGATCCGGTTTCGCGGATATGCTCAAGCAACTCGATCTTGCCTCGGCCGAGCCGTTCGGCATGGGGGAAATCGACCCGCAAAACGGGGTGGAGACTGCTGTGATCTGTCTGTGTCATGCGGTTCTACGTGCCCTGGCTGGATCGATAAAAGATTATCGCGCCCGCCTGCCGATGTATAGCGCCGCCCTCACTCCAGAGTGGCTGTCGCCTTCAAACCCGCAGTCCGGTCTGATCATCGAACACGTGCACATCGGCCGGACGGATCGATACATCGATGACATCTCCCGTGCGAACCTGCCTGCGCGACGTCTCGACGATCGTCACCTCCGCAGCCGTGGAGGTGGTGATATAGGTCGCCGAGCCGGTGCTCTCGACGATACCGACGGGCAGACGGAAGACGCCCTGCCCCGGCTCGACGAAATGCAGGTGTTCGGGTCTCAACCCCGCCGTCACCTTGCGGCCGGGCTGCAGCTGGCGGTCAAGAACGATGGTCTGCTTTTCACCGACATCGACCGCCAGCGAACGGCCATCCTCGCCAACCACCGCAGGCACGAAATTCATTGCCGGTGAACCGATGAAGCCGGCGACGAACCTGTTGGCCGGCCGGTCGTACAGTTCGAGCGGCGCGCCCTGCTGCTCGATGACACCATCCTTCATGACCACGACATGGTCAGCCATGGTCATCGCCTCGATCTGGTCATGCGTCACATAGACGGACGTCGCGCCCAGCCGGTCGTGCAGCGTGCGGATTTCCTTGCGCATATGGACGCGCAGCGCCGCATCGAGGTTGGACAACGGCTCGTCGAACAGGAACGCCTTCGGATCACGAATGATCGCCCGGCTCATCGCGACACGCTGGCGCTGGCCTCCGGACAGTTCGCGCGGATAGCGGCCGAGAAGCTGCGAAAGCCCGGTGGTCGCCGCAACCTCTTCAGCCGCCTTCTTGGCTTGCGCCTTCGGCACACCGCGAATGCGCAGGCTGTAGGTCAAGTTCTGCTCCACCGTCATATGCGGATAAAGCGCGTAGGACTGGAACACCATGGCAATATCGCGCTTGCGCGGCGGCACGTTGTTCATCAGCTCGCCGGCAATCTTCAGATCGCCCGTCGAGATGCTTTCAAGCCCGGCCAAAGAGCGCAGCAGGGTGGACTTACCGCAGCCGGATGGGCCTACAAGTGCGACGAAGCTGCCCTTCTCGATGCTGAGCTCTATGTTTTTCAGGGCATGGAAGGCGCCGTAATATTTGTTGACGCCCGAGAGCTCGATCTGCTTGGTCATTTGATGGCTCCCGAAGTAAGGCCGGAGACGATGCGCCGCTGCAAAAGCACGAAGATGGCGAGGATGGGGGTCACGTAGATCGTGGCATAGGCCATGATATTGTTCCATTCGTTGGTGTTCGGCCCCATAAACGAATTGAGCCCAACGCTGGCGGGCTGCAATTCCACCGCTTGGATGATCGACTTCGAATAGACGAACTCGCCGAAGGCCTGCATGAAGATGAGGATGGCGCTGACGAGGATGCCGTTGCGGGCAAGCGGCAGCACGATATTGAAGAAGGCGCCGACCCGCGAATTGCCATCGACCAATGCCGCCTCCTCCAGTTCCTGCGGTACGGCCATGAAGGTGGCGCGCACCAGCACGACGAAGAACGGCATGCTTTTGGCGGCAATGGCAATGATCACGGCCAAGCGCGGATAGTTGAGCATACCGAGCTGCGAAAAGCCGACGAAGATCGGCGTGATCATCAGCGATGCCGGCAGAACCTGCAGCATCAGGATCAGGAACAGCCCGATATCCACCCAGACATTGCGGTAGCGCGCCAGCACATAGGCGCAGCCGACCCCGAGCACGGTGATCAGCGCGACCGAGCCGAAGGCAATGATCAGCGAATTCCACAGATAACGGCCCATGTCACGGCTTTCCCAGACAAAGGCATAGGTGCTCCATTGCGGTTCCGAGGGCCAGAAGCTCGGCGGCGTCGCAAACATCTCCGAACCGCTTTTCAAGGCGGTAATGAACATCCAGTAGAGCGGAAACAGATAGATCGCCGCCATCACGAGGGCGATGACCAGCATCAGGCGGTTGCGGTTGGTGTCGTTCATCCGCGCACCTCATGACGTGTGGAGCGGACATAGACGACCGAGGCGAACATCACGAAGACGATCATGATGACGGAGATCGTCGCTCCCTTGGCGAAGTCATACTGCCGGAAGGACAGGTCCCACGCCCAGTATTGCGTGACGTTGGACGAATTGTTGGGTCCGCCGGAGGTAATCGCCGCGAAAAGGTCGAATTGCTGCAGCGTGAAGATCAACCCCAGCGAGATAATGGCGCCGATGGTCGAGCGCATCATTGGCAGGGTGATCGTCCAGAACCGCTGCCAGGCATTGGCGCCGTCGAGTTCGGCGGCCTCATAGAGATCGCCAGGGATGCTCGCCAAGCCGACCGACAGCAGGATCATGTTAAAGGCCGTGCCCAGCCAGATATTGGCCATGATGACGGCATAGAGCGAATAGTTCGGATCGGAGCGCCAGAAGATATTGCCTGAGATGATGCCGGTTTCCCTCAGCATGAAGTTCAGCACCCCGAAATCGCCCGACAGGATCCAGTTCCAGATGGCGCCGACGACGAGGCCGGGCATTACCCAGGATACCAGGAACAGGCCGCGCAGCCACGAAGCACCCGGAAAATTCACCCAGAAGAACAGCGCCAGCCCGAAGCCGATCAGGAACTGGCCGGCAATCGAACCGATCACGAAGATCGCCGTATTGCCAAGGATCGGCCATGTCTCCGGCTGGGCAAACAGGTCCCGATAATTCTTGAAACCGACGAAGGGCCGCAGCAACGTGCCGAGGCTGAACATGTCGACTTCCTGAAAGCTCATCAGGATATTGTAGAGCAGCGGCAGACCCGCCATCAGGAATAGAAAACCGAGTGGAAAGGCGACGAGCACGATGTCGAAACCGTTGCCATCCCGGATGCTGGAAAGCAGCCTCTTCATGGGGGCCTCCGATGCTCCGAACGGGGTTGCCTGACGCATTGGCGCGCAAGACAACCCCTTCCGGGAGGAAATGATGATGGCGCAGGGCCATCCGTGAAGCCTCTTCTCCCCAGCGGGGAGAAGTGCCGAGCGCATGCGAGGCGATGAGGGGTCTATCCGCAAGCATGGAGATTGTGCCCCCTCATCCGGCCCTTCGGGCCACCTTCTCCCCGCAGGGGAGAAGAGAGAAGCCGCAAGCTCAGCCCAGCACAGCCTTGATCTTTTCGGCCGCCTGATCAAGCGCGTCCTTCGGGCTCGACTGGCCGGTTAGCGCGGCCTGGATGGCATCCTGGATCGCCTTGGAGATCTTTGGCCATTCGGGATGCGGACCGCGCGGCTTGGCGTATTTCAGTTGTTCGAGGAACACCTTGAGGCCGGCATCCTTGAGCGCCTGACCGGTTTCCGGGATGGAGATGTCGGAACGGGCCGGAAGCTGGCCGTAGTTCTTGAACATCTTGTCATCCTGCGAGGCGAAGAATTCGAGCGCCTTGAACGCTTCCTCCGGATGTTTGGTCGAGGCAAAGATCGCCCAGTTGAAATCGCCCATCGCCGAGGAGCGTTCGGCACCGTCCTGCGGCACCGGCAGCAGCGTCACGCCCCAGTCGAATTTTGCCTCCTGCGTCATGCGGTCGAGTTCCCACGGACCGGAGATTGCCATGGCGGCATTGCCGGAATTGAAGGTGCCGGTCGAATCCCACTGGCCCCGGGTCAGCGTATCCGGCGAGGCAAGCTTCTCATCCATGATCGTTTTCCAGACCGTAAGCGCCTTCACCGCACCTTCGGAATTGATGTTTTCGTAGCTGCCGCCACCCATCTGCGCCCAGGGCAGGAACTGGAAGGTGCCTTCCTCGCTCGCCTTGGCGGAGAAGGCCAGGCCATAGATGTTGGCCGCCGGATCAGTCAGCTTGCGCGCATCCTCGACAAGCTCATCCCAAGTCTGCGGCGGCTTGTTCGGGTCGAGACCCTTCGCCTTGAACATATCCTTGTTGTAGTAGAGCGCGATCGTGTTCGTCGCCTTCGGCACGCCGTAATATTTGCCATCCCACTCGACCGATTTCAGCGGCCCGGGGAAGTAGTTCTCCGGCTTGATCACCGTCGATTTCGAGATCATATCAGTCAGATCGAGGAAAGCGCCGCGCGATGAAAACAGCGCGTGCTCGGGATTGTCGATGGCGATGATATCCGGCGCCTGACCGGTCGAATAGGCGCGCATCGCCTCGCTCACCACGTCGTCGAACTGGATCTGGCGGTACTCGATCTGGATGCCGTTGTTGAGCTTGTTGAAATCGGCCACCAGATGCGGCGCCGGCTGAATGTCGCGGTCAAGCGACCAGACAGTCAGCTTCACATCTTCCGCCTTGGCGGAAAGACCCAACATCGAGACGCCTGCCAGCGCCAGCGCACCAATGACTGCATATTTGCGGATACCCATAATTTTCCTCCTTGTGGTTATCCTGTCGGCCGTCATCCTCCATGCCGGCCTTCTTCAGTCCATTTCAGTCTGTCAGGCCGCCTGATTCACCAGGCAGGCTTGGCCGATCAGGCGGGATCGACGACGAAATCGCCGCCCCGGCAAGTCTTCAGATAATTGAGGCCATGAACCTGGCCGGTCATCTCGAGCGCATCGCGATAGACCGGATCATGCCAGCCCTCGATATCGATCGAGCCAGACCAGCCGGCAAGCCGCAGCTCGGAAATCACGTCCGTCCAGTTGGTGTCGCCAAAGCCCGGCGTGCGCATGAACACGAACTTTTCCTTGCCGAAAATGCCATGCTCGCGGATGACATCCCAGCGGATGGTCGCGTCCTTGCCGTGCACGTGGAAGATCTTGCTTGCCCATTTGCGGATCTGCGGCAGCGGGTCGATGAGATAGACCATCTGGTGGCAAGGCTCCCATTCGAGCCCGATATTGTCGTCCGGCGTTTCGTTGAAGATCAGTTCCCAGGCATCCGGATTATGGGCGATGTTCCAGTCGCCGGTTGCCCAGTTGCCGTCCATGGCGCAATTCTCGAATGCGATCTTCACGCCCTTGTCGGCGGCGCGCTTGGCAAGCTCGCTCCAGACCTCCTTGTAGCGCGGCAAACTATCGGTCAGCGGCTTGTTGCGGATACGACCGGTAAAACCTGCAACGCAGGTGGCGCCAAAATGATGGGCGTTGTCGATGCAGTCCTTCCAGCCCTGCAGCGTATCGCGGTCGATATCGGTCGTTTCCAGCGGATTACCGAACATGCCGAGCGTCGAAATGGTGATGTCGCGGCCGCCGATCGCCTCGACACAGCGCTTACCGAGTTCGGCGAAGTCCTGGCCATTGGTTGTCTGCCAGAAGAAGGGTTCGAAGCTTTCGAAGCCCATGTCTGCCACCTTGCCGATACGCTCGGCCGCCTTGCCTGCGGATGCACTGATCATGGTGCCGATGCGGATGGCTTTTGCCGGATTGCTCATCAAACTGTCCTGTTCTTCATAAGGTCACGCGCTGCCTGGTGCGGGCGCTTTCAATCGCTGCAAACACCATGGCAAGGCTGTTGATATTGTCGTTGCTGACCGTCTCCGGCTTGGCGCCGGTCCGGATGGCGCTCAAAAAATCTGCGATGACGCTGGCATGACCATGGGTCTGCGCCTCATCAGCCGGCTGCGGCACGTCGATGGCCACGATCGGACGGAAGAAGCCTTCGGAGCCCGCAACTACGCCGGTCTTAAAATCGTCCGCACCATCCCAGAGCAAGGTGCCCTTGGTGCCGATGATCCGCCACTGGCTTTCCCAGCTGGTATTGGCCCCTTCCGCGCACCAGGAACCGCGATAGGTAAAGGTCACGTCGTCGGAAAATTCAAAGATCGCATTGGCGGCGGCGCCATGCGCATACCAGGAGCCGCGCGGGTTGCTTTCGTGGCAGTAGACTGCCACCGGCACTTTGTCCGCCACGAAGCGGGCAGCGTCGAACGTGTGGATCGCCATGTCGAGCAGCAGCACACTGTCCATCTCCTCGCGGAACCCGCCGAAATGCGCGCCGATGAAGAAATCGCAATGAATGGCCGTCAATTCGCCCAGCGCACCGCTTTCGACCAGCCGGCGAATACGGCGAATGCCCGAAATGAACCGGCGGTTCTGGACGATGGCATGGATTTTCCCGGCGGCCTCGGCCTGAGCGATCAGCGAACGGCCCGCCTCGATCGACGCCGCCATCGGCTTTTCGCTGAGCACGTGGCAGCCATGGGCGAGCGCCGTTCCCACCACATCGCCACGGGCGGACGGGATGACGACATCGAAAACGATATCGGCAGAGGTCTTTGACAGGACGTCGGCAAGGTCGCAACCGATGACGGCATCCGTGAGACCGAATTCAGCGGCCAGCGCTTTTGCCGCCGCCGGATTGACGTCGACCAAGCCCACGACATCAACCGCCGAGCGAATTTCAGGGGTTTCATCGATCGCTTTGAGCCAGCCTTTGGCCATGGCTCCGCACCCGCACAGAACTGCACGCAAATTGGAATTCTCCTCCTCCAAGTCTACGGTTTTCGCTCCTTTTCGGCCACCGTAAACGTTTACGGAACTATGAACGATTTTTGAAACGTGTCAATAGATGGACATCGGGTCACCGGAATCACGCGTTGGGAAGCAGCTGAAATGACGGGCATACGCAGGCTTGCACAACATCTCGATATTTCCATCGGCACCGTCTCGCGAGCCTTGAACGGACGCCCCGATGTTAACGAGGAGACCCGCCGCAAGGTTCTCGAAGCGGCCGCCGAACTCGGCTATGTGCCCAACCAGTCCGGCCGCAGCCTGCGCCAGGGCACCACCAATATCATCGGCTTCATGATGCAGACCGGCACCGAGATCACAGGTCAGGGTGATACGTTCTTCATGAGTGTGTTCGATGGCGTCCAGACCGTCTTTGCCCGCCATCGCCTTGATCTGGTCGCCCTGCTCTGCTCGTCGGAAGAAGACCCGGACGACTATCTTCGCCGTGTCGTCGCCCGTGGTTTTGCCGATGGCCTGATTCTCTCGGCCACCCAGCGGAACGACCCGCGCTTCGAATTTCTCGCCAAACGCAAGATCCCGTTTGTTACTTTGGGACGCAGCCTGACGGATGTCGGCCAACCCTGGCTCGATCTCGATTTCGAAGGCATGGCACAGACCTCGATCGACCGGCTGGTGGCCAAAGGTCACCGGCGCATCGCCGTGACGCGGCCGCATGACGACATCAACCTTGGTCATCTCTTCGTCGACCAAAGCGCCAGGGCCCTTGCAGCGCACGGATTGACGCTCGATCCCGATCTTATCTTCAGTTCGAAGCCCAACGAAGCGGGCGGCTATCACGTCGCCCAGCAATTGCTGGCCATGAAGGACCGGCCAACCGCAATCCTTTTGGTCAACGAGACGATTGCCATCGGCTTCTATCGCGGCATGAGCGAAGCCGGCCTCAAGCCCGGACGCGATATCGCCATCATCGGCCGCCAGAGCCCGCAATCGCATTTCCTGTCGCCAAGCCTGACCGGTTTTACGCTATCGCGACGCGATCTCGGCATCGCGTTGGCTGAAGCATTGCTCGCCACCATGCCAGCCTTCAGCCATTTCTATCCGGATGCGGACCTTCGCAAAGTCTGGCCGGAAGACCTTGTCGAAGGTGAGAGCGACGCTTTTTCACTGCCCGCCTGAATGCAGGACGCAGACCCAATAACCGGCCAATCTTTGCGACTTGAACAACGGCAATTTACCGTGCACATCGGAAATCTCATCCTTCGACGCTCGGAACCCTCCCATGCCCGGCCCAGCCCTCGACCACAGTGTAACGGACCACGCCCTGCCAAAGAAAGCAGGCGTCGTCATCATCGGCGGCGGCATTATCGGGGTGAGCACGGCGCTGTTCCTTGCCGAGCGCGGCGTTGACGTCGTGCTCTGCGAAAAAGGCATTCTCGGTGGCGAGCAGTCCAGCCGCAACTGGGGCTGGGTCCGGGTCATGGGCCGCGACCGGCGCGAAATTCCGCTCGCCATCGAAGCCTTGAAAATCTGGGACGGGCTGGACGCGCGCGTCGGCGGGCAGACCGGGTTTCACCGTTCGGGGATTGCCTACATCTCCGAGACCGAAACGGATATCGCCAACCGCGATGCCTGGTTGAAACTGGCGCAAGCCTACGGGCTTGACACACGCCAGATTGGCGCGGATGAGACGGCTACCGTGATGCTGGGCACCGGGCAACGGTACAAGGGCGCGCTCTACACGCCAAGCGATGGACGCGCCGAACCGCAAAAAGCAGTGCCGGCGATTGCAATGGGCGCGCGCCGGGCCGGTGCCCGGATCCTGACAGGCTGCGCCGTGCGCGGTATCGAGAAGAGTGCGGGCCGGATCAGCGCTGTGATCACCGAGAAGGGCCGGATCGAGACGTCCGCTGTTGTGCTTGCCGGCGGCGCCTGGTCGCGTCTGTTCTGCAAGGGACTTGGCATCCGGCTGCCGCAGTTGAAAGTGCGCAACTCGGTGCTGCGCACCAGCGCAGTGAACCGGGGGCCGGATGGCGCGGGGGCCACAGCGACCTTTGCCTACCGGAAACGGCTGGACGGCGGCTACACCATTGCCAATGGCGGCATCAATATGCATGCGCTGGTGCCGGACAGTTTTGCCTTCTTCCGCGATTTCCAACCCGCCAGGAAGGCCGAGGGCGAAGCGGTGCAGTTCGGCCTCAGCGCTCGAAGCTTTCAGGAACTGTTCGAAATCTCCGCAGTCCCCCTTGATCGCCCCGGCGCATTCGAACGGCATCGTATTCTCGATCCGAATCCGGACGGCAGATCCGCCTTGAACGCATTGCGGGCGGCCACCGAAGCCCTGCCGGTACTGCGTGATGCGAAGGTGGAGCAGATCTGGGCCGGCCTGATCGATGTGACGCCGGACGCGGTCCCGGTCATTTCAACACTCGGCAGCCTTCCCGGCCTGGTCATCGCGACAGGCTTTTCAGGCCACGGCTTCGGTATCGGTCCGGGCGCCGGCCATCTCACCGCCGATCTGGTCATGGGAACCACGCCGATCGTCGATCCCACCCCGTTCCGCTTTAGCCGCTTTTCGGACGGCACGCCGATCGAAATCGCACCACCGGTTTGAACCGTACGGCCCATCTCCAGATATGAAACATCCCCTAACGCACAGGGCTTTCGGGGATGCGAAAAGATACGATGGAAAGACTGCAGATTAGCCCATCCGCTCCGACGCATAGCTTCCTGGGCTCGCCGGGAAGACGACGGTACGGTTGCCGTTGATGAAGGTGCGGTGGTGGATATGGGCGTGCACGGCACGCGCCAGAACCTGGCTTTCGACATCGCGGCCGATCGAGACATAATCCTCCGCCGACTGGGCATGGGTAATGCGGGCAATGTCCTGCTCGATGATCGGGCCTTCGTCGAGATCGGCAGTGACATAGTGTGCCGTTGCACCGATCAGCTTCACACCGCGCTCATAGGCCTGCTTGTACGGATTGGCGCCCTTGAACGACGGCAGGAACGAGTGGTGGATGTTGATGATCTTGCCCGACATCTTCTGGCACATCTGGTCCGACAGGATCTGCATGTAGCGGGCCAGCACGATCAGTTCCGTGCCGGTCTGTTCGACCACATCCATGATCCGGGCTTCCGCCTGCGGCTTGTTGGCCTTGGTGACCGGGATATGATGGAACGGGATGTCGTGGTTGACGACCACCTTCTGGTATTCGAAATGGTTGGAGACGACGCCGACGATCTCGATCGGCAGCGCCCCGATCTTCCAGCGGTAGAGCAGGTCGTTGAGGCAATGGCCAAAGCGCGACACCATCAAAAGCACCTTCATTCGATGCTCTGAATCGAGGATATCGGCTTCCATGCCGAAGCGCGTCTTCACCGCCTCGAAGCCGGCCTTCAGCTTGTCGAGCGTGGCACCTTCCTGGCTGATGAAGGTCAGGCGCATGAAGAACAGGCCGGTCTCCATATCGTCGAACTGCGAGCTGTCGGTGATGTAACAACCCTCGTCGGCCAGATAGCCGGTGATCGCCGCGACGATGCCACGGGTGGATTTGCACGATACGGTCAGAACGTAGCTCTTCATCGGTTTCAGTCTCTCGCTTTGGGTCTTGGCTGGCCCTCCCGGCCCAGCATCGTCGAACGGAAGCTAGCGCGGCGCCGGCCTGCCCGTCCATCCGTTTAGCGACATCGGATAGCAGGAACAGGCCACGCCGTCTCTTCTGGTGTTGGACCGTGGCCTAACGCTCAGATATCGAGCGTCGTCTGCCGCTCCCAGTCGGTGAAATGCGATGCGTAGGCATCCCACTCCCGGTGCTTGAGCTTCAGGTAGGCGCTGGAGAAACTCTGGCCGAGCGTGGCCTTCAGTTCTTCGTCCTTGTCGTATTCCCTCAGCGCATCAAGCAGGTTCAAGGGCAGCAGCGGTGCGCCGGTAACGGTGTGGCCTTCCTTGTACATGTCGATGTCCCAGTGTCGGCCCGGATCGGCATTTTTCCGGATGCCGTTGAGGCCCGCTGCGATGATGATCGCCTGCAAAAGGTAGGGATTGACCGCACCATCCGGCAAACGCAACTCGAACCGGCCGGGGCCTGGAACGCGGACCATGTGTGTGCGGTTGTTACCGGTCCATGTGACCGTATTAGGCGCCCATGTGGCGCCGGAAATGGTGCGCGGCGCGTTGATGCGCTTATAGGAGTTGACCGTCGGATTGGTAACCGCAGCGAGTGCCGAAGCATGCTTCATGATACCGCCGAGGAAGGTCCGGCCCTGGGCCGAAAGACCGAACGGCATTTCCTTGTCGGCAAAGGCATTGGTCTTGCCTTCCAGATCCCACACGGAGATATGGGCATGGCATCCGTTACCGGTCAGCCCCTTGAAGGGCTTTGGCATGAAGGTGGCGCGAAGGCCGTGCTTTTCAGCAACGGTTTTCACCATGAACTTGAAGAACGAGTGCTTGTCGGCGGTCTGCAGCGCGTCGTCATATTCCCAGTTCATCTCAAACTGGCCGTTCGCATCCTCATGGTCGTTCTGGTAGGGCTTCCAGCCGAGTTCGAGCATGTAGTCGCAGATTTCGGCGATCACGTCATAGCGGCGCATGACGGCCTGCTGGTCGTAGCAGGGCTTTTCGGCCGTATCGAACTCGTCGGAAATCTTGCCGCCATCCGGCGAAATCAGGAAGAATTCCGGCTCGACGCCGGTCTTGACGCGAAGGCCCTCCTTGGCGGCTTCGGCGATCAGCCGTTTCAGCATGACGCGCGGCGCCTGGTCTACCGGCTGGTCTTCCATGACGCAGTCGGCAGCAACCCATGCGACGTCCTTCTTCCAGGGCAGCTGGATGACGGAGGAGGCGTCCGGCAGCGCAAACAGGTCCGGATGAGCAGGCGTAAGGTCGAGCCAGGTGGCAAAACCGGCAAAACCCGCGCCGTTCTTCTGCATATCGGCAATCGCTTCAGTCGGAACGAGCTTCGCCCGCTGGCCGCCGAACAGGTCGGTATAGCTGATCATGAAATATTTGATGCCACGGTCTTTGGCAAAGCTAGCAAGATCGAGTGTCACTGTGTTCCCCTTTGGATTATTCAGACACTTTTTCGTAAAAAGGCCGCTGCCTATCTTTGAAGATCGTGCAACGGCCTAAGCTATGTTTGGGTCAGAAGCCTCCCTTGCCTGGGATCCAGCTAGTGCCGGCGAGCGGCACCTGCGCCATGGCGGAAGCCTCAAGCGTCAATGCGACGAGGTCTTCCGGCTCCAGATTGTGCAGATGGTTCTTGCCGCAGGCCCTGGCGATCGTCTGGGCTTCCAGCGTCATCACCTTGAGGTAGTTGGCAAGGCGGCGTCCGGCTGCGACAGGATCGAGGCGCTTAGAAAGCTCCGGGTCCTGCGTGGTAATGCCGGCCGGATCCCTGCCTTCGTGCCAGTCGTCATAGGCACCGGCCGTGGTTCCGAGCTTCTGGTATTCCTCTTCCCAGTGCGGATCGTTATCGCCGATGGCAACCAGCGCTGCCGTACCGATGGCAACGGCGTCAGCACCGAGCGCCAAGGCCTTCGCCACATCGGCGCCCGAGCGGATGCCGCCGGAGATGATCAACTGCACCTTGCGGTGCATGCCGAGATCCTGCAGCGCCTGAACGGCGGGCCGGATACAGGCAAGCGTCGGCATGCCGACATTCTCGATGAAGACGTCCTGCGTTGCCGCCGTACCGCCCTGCATGCCGTCGAGCACGACAACATCGGCACCGGCCTTCACGGCGAGGGCCGTATCGTAATAGGGACGCGCGCCACCAACCTTCACATAGATCGGCTTTTCCCAATCGGTGATTTCGCGCAGTTCCATGATCTTGATTTCGAGATCGTCCGGGCCGGTCCAGTCCGGATGCCGGCAGGCCGAGCGCTGGTCGATGCCCTTGGGCAGGTTGCGCATATTGGCGACGCGATCGGATATCTTCTGGCCGAGCAGCATGCCGCCGCCGCCGGGCTTGGCGCCCTGGCCGACGACGATCTCGATGGCGTCTGCGCGGCGCAAATCCTTCGGGTTCATGCCGTAGCGCGACGGCAGATATTGGTAGACCAGCGTCTGAGAGTGGCCGCGCTCCTCGTCCGTCATGCCGCCGTCACCGGTGGTGGTCGAGGTGCCGGCGATCGTCGCACCGCGCCCGAGTGCTTCCTTGGCATTGCCCGAGAGCGCACCGAAGCTCATGCCGGCAATGGTGATCGGGGTCTTCAGCACGATCGGCTTCTTGGCGTAGCGGGCGCCGAGCACGACGGAGGTATCGCATTTCTCGCGGTAGCCTTCGAGCGGGTAACGTGAAATCGAGGCACCGAGGAATAGCAGATCGTCGAAATGCGGAACCTTGCGCTTGGTGCCGGCGCCGCGAATATCGTAGATGCCGGTCGCCGCCGCGCGGCGGATTTCGGCAAGCGTATAATCGTCGAAGGTCGCTGACTTGCGCGGCGGGGTATAGGGGTTGTGATAGCTCATGTGCGGTTCCCTGCCTTAGTACGCATCAGCGTTATCGATGTTGAAATTGTAGAGCGTGCGGGCCGAGCCGTAACGCTTGAACTCCTGCGGCTTGACGTCGGCAATGCCTGCCCTCTCCAGCAACTCGGCGAGCTTCTCGATATGCTCCGGGCGCAGCTCCTTCTCGATGCAATCGGCGCCGAGGCTTTTCACCTCGCCGCGCACGAACAGCTTGGCCTCATAGAGCGAATCCCCAAGCGCATCGCCGGCATTGCCGAGCACCACCAGATGACCCGACTGGCCCATAAAGGCCGACATATGGCCGATATTGCCTTGGACGACGATATCGATGCCTTTCATCGAGATACCGCAGCGCGAGGCCGCATTGCCCTTGATCACCAGCAGACCGCCACGGCCCGTCGCCCCGGCATACTGGCTGGCATCGCCCTCGATGACAACCGTTCCCGACATCATGTTTTCAGCGACACCCGGGCCTGCGGAACCATGGACGGTGACGGCGCCGCCATCGTTCATCCCGGCACAATAATAACCGACGCTGCCGCGCACTTCGACGGTGACCGGCTGGTCGATACCGACGGCGACGGCATGGCTCCCACGTGGATTGACGACCTCGAAATTGGTGTCATTGGCGCCGGGGGCGATGGTGTGAAGCGCGCTGTTCAGTTCGCGCAGCGGCGTGGTGGCTAGATCGAATACGCGCATCGCTTCCAGACTTTCTCGTTTGACGCTGACATCCACGGTTAGGCCGCCTTCTCATGATCCCAGAAATAGACTGTGGCTGGCTCCGGCTCCCAGACACGCGCATTCTCGATGCCCGGCAGGTTGACGAGCGCACGGTATTCGGAGCCGAAGGCGATGTACTGATCGGTTTCGGCCATCACGGCCGGCTTGCAGGCGATCGGATCCCGCACCACGCCGAAGCCAGACTTGGTGCCGACGACGAAGGTGAAGAAACCGTCGAGATCGTCGAGCGCGCTGGTCAGCGCCTGCCCGAGATCCTTGCCCTTGGCCATTTCGGCCGTGAGGTAAGCGGCGGCGACTTCGCTATCGTTCTGCGTCTCGAAGGTCATGCCTTCGCGCACCAGTTCGCGGCGCAAGTTGTTGTGGTTGGAGAGCGAACCATTGTGCACCAGGCACTGGTCGGCACCGGTCGAAAACGGGTGCGCGCCGAGCGTGGTGACGGCCGATTCCGTCGCCATGCGGGTATGGCCGATACCGTGCGTGCCGCCCATCGCGCGAATGCCGAAGCGGGAGACTACATCCTTCGGCAGACCAACTTCCTTGTAGATCTCGACACTATCGCCCGAGCCCATGACCCGGATACCGGCCCGTTCCTGGGCAAGCAGATCACGCACAGCTAGAGCTTTGGCAGCATCGGTCTCGATGACTGCATGCGTGCTCTTCAACTCTACGGTAACGCTGGAATCGACCGGCTTCAGCAGCGCGTCAAGACCGGCAAAATCGTGCTTCGGGTCAGCCGATTGAACGGTGATTTTGGCACGGCCTTCCGACGGCGCGCCGTAGATGGCGATGCCTGCGCTATCAGGCCCGCGGTCGGTCATTATAACCAGCATATCGGACAGCATGGCACCCAATTGCGGCTCCAGGCTCTTGTCCTTCAAAAACAATCCGACAATTCCGCACATGGGGACAATCCTTCGTTTCGTTGATGAAAAGATGGATATCAGCTGCCGTTTTGGATTTCAACTGTGAAGAAAGTTATTTTCTTATCAGGCAATATTCTGCCGGGCTTTCGCAGCGGCTTCTTGTCTTGATTCTTTTTCAGGACTAAAGTCAGCTTTGCTGAAGGAGCAACACATGAGCATTGTAACGCTGTCCGATGCCAAGGATCATCTTACCGATCTTGTGAGCCGTGCCGAGGCGGGGGAAACGATCCAAATTTCAAGTGCGGGCAAGATAGTTGCTCAGTTGACTCCGGCCAAGCCGACCAAGAAACCTATTGATGTCGAAGCGCTCAAACGCCTGACTGAAAGCATGCCTTATCAGGAGACCAGTGCAGGCGAATTCATTCGCACCATGCGTGACAGCGAGCGCTATTGAATGATTTATATTGACACATCCGTTCTCGTGTCGAGCTTGACCAACGAGATGGATACGCACCGTGCACAGGAAGCACTGTTGCGTTTTGAAAACGACGCTCTTTATATCAGCCAGTGGTCAATCACAGAGTTTTCTTCCGCATTGTCGTTAAAGGAACGCGTCGGTGGGATCGGCGCTGGAGACGCAAAACGCGTCAGAGCTCAGTTTTATCAAATGGTTGACGCGTCCCTAGAGGTTTTGGAAGTATCAACCCGGCACTTTAAACTCGCGGCCAGCTTCACGGAAAACTCAAAATTGGCTTTGAGGTCGGGAGATGCTCTTCATCTTGCAATCGCATCCGACCATGAAATGACTATTTGCACCCTCGACAAAAAGATGGCGCGTGCCGGATCGCTTCTCGGAATATCCACGAACTTGTTGTAGCTTTCCCCCTATATACCGCCGCGCGTCTGCGGATAGGAAATGATCGACAGATAGCGGATCGGCAGTTTGACCAGCTCTTCCGGACCGTGGCGCGCATCGGCGTCGAAGAACAGGCTGTCACCCGGCTGCATGGTGAAGAGCCGGTCGCTGTGGCGGTAGACCACTTCGCCTTCCAGCATGTAGAGAAACTCCATGCCTTCGTGCTGGAAAGCCGGGAACGTGTCGGAATCCGCCGTCAGCGTGATCAGATACGGTTCGACGACCACACCGGCGGTGTTGTTGTCTATATGACCCAGCAGATTGTACTGATGGCCGGCGCGGGTGCCGCGCCGTTCCAGCTCGACGCCTTCACCGGCCTTGACGAACACGGCGTTGCGCGGCTCCTCGTAGCGCCGGAAGAACGCGGTGACCGGAACACCGAGCGCCCGCGATAGGGATTGCAGCGTCGTCAGCGACGGCGAAATATTGCCGTTCTCGATCTTCGACAGCATTCCAAGCGAAATGCCGGTGGCGGTGGCGAGGTCGGTGACGGTGATGCCGAGCTTCTTGCGAAAGGCGCGCACCTCGTGACCAATGGCGATTTCGAGATTGTTTTCTTTCGGTTCGCGCAGCGCATGCGGATCCTGCAAGAAGGCAGCCGTCAACGCCGGCTTCTCGTCATCCGTCACACGGCCGATATCGATGACTGGCTGCTTCTTCGCCATGTGGCGCTACCCCCGACTGCAAGACGATCAATCTATCCTGAGAGTGAAATTTTCTCAACCGGGAAGAATATATGTCAGCGCGGTCCTGCACTGCCATTTTGTCGCTGCGAACGCGGCGGCTCGCCGAATGCGGCACGATAGCTGCGTGAGAAATGGCCGGCGCTGGAAAAGCCGGTGGCAAAAGCAATTTCCGAGATGGAGAGAGGGCTTTGCTGCAGCAGACGGCGGGCATGATCGAGTCGCAGCTTGCGGTACTCGAGAAGAAAGGACGACCCCATCTGGCTGGAAAACAGCCGGTCCAAATGGCGCGGCGACAACCCCGCCAAGGCCGCCATCGTCTGGCGATCGAGCGGCGCTTCGATCGTTGCTTCCATCTTCTCCAGCACAGTGAGAAGGCCCGGATGATTGACGCCATAACGCTCCGCCATCGAGCCCCGCTGGGGTGCGCCGGAGCTTTCCACATGGGCATGCAGATACCAGTCGCTGACCCGGCGGGCAAAATCCGAGCCCATACGTTCGGAAATCAGTGCATGCATCATGTCGAGCGGCGCCACGCCGCCGCCGCAGGTGATGCGGTTGCCGTCGAGGACATAGCGCGCCTGACGCGGAGCAAGGTCCGGAAAGGCTTCCATCAGCGCTGGCGCGTGTTCCCAGTGAATGGTGAAATCGCGATCCTCCAGCAATCCCGCCGCAGCCATCAGATAGGGACCGCCGGAAATACCGCCGATGCGCACGCCGTCGCGGGCAAGCTGGCGCAGGCAGGCAAGCACTGCCGGAACATTCCAGTCAACCGGCGTACCGCCAGCACAGATGAACACCGTATGGAGCCCGGAGCCACGGCCCGGCAATGGCGTGGCGGGCACGGGAATGCCCGAAGAGGTCATCCCGGCAACTCCGTCGACAACATGCGCCGACAGGGCATAGATATCCCGGCCCGCGAGCAGATTGGCCGCGCGCAGCGGCTCCACCGCCGAGGCATAGGACATGAGCGCAAATCCCGGAATGAGGACAAAGCCGATCTTCTGGACGTTTTTCAGGTCATCTGCCACCATGTCCCAATCATGACTTAAAACGTCTCTTTCCTGCAAGTACAGAAATGCAATCCTGTCATGATCGGCGGTTCACCGGGATCCCATTGCCATGCGCTATTCTGCCTTTTCTGTTTTTCTGAATGCCCTGCGCGGCAACAAGGACTGGAAGCCTGCATGGCGCAGCCCGGTCCCAAAAAACCATTATGACGTCATCATCATCGGCGGCGGCGGGCATGGTCTGGCCACAGCCTATTATCTTGCCAAGGAATTCGGCGTGACCAATGTGGCGGTGCTGGAAAAGAACTATATCGGCTCCGGCAATGTCGGCCGCAACACGACGATCATCCGCTCCAACTATCTGCTGCAGGGCAACAACCCGTTCTACGAACTGTCGATGAAGCTCTGGGAAGGGCTGGAACAGGACTTCAACTTTAACGCCATGGTCTCGCAGCGCGGCGTGCTCAACCTCTTTCACTCAGACGCCCAGCGCGACGCCTATACCCGGCGCGGCAACGCCATGCGCCTGCACGGCGTCGATGCTGACCTGCTCGACCGCAACGCGGTGCGCCAGATGCTGCCCTTCCTCGATTTCGACAATGCCCGCTTCCCGATCCAGGGCGCACTGATGCAGAAACGTGGCGGTACGGTGCGCCATGACGCCGTGGCCTGGGGCTATGCCCGTGGCGCCGACAGTCGCGGCGTCGATATCATCCAGAATTGCGAGGTCACTGGCATTCGCCGCGAAAACGGCAGCGTCGTGGGTGTCGAAACCAGCCAGGGCTTTATCGGTTGCGGCAAGCTGGCGCTGGCAGCGGCAGGCAACTCGACCACCGTTGCCGACATGGTCGACATGAAACTGCCGATCGAAAGCCATGTGCTGCAGGCCTTCGTCTCCGAGGGGCTGAAACCCTTCATCGACAATGTCGTCACCTTCGGCGCCGGACATTTCTACGTGTCGCAGTCGGACAAGGGCGGTCTCGTCTTCGGCGGCGACATCGATGGCTACAATTCCTATGCCCAGCGCGGCAATCTTGCGACCGTCGAACATGTCGCCGAAGCCGGCGTCGCGATGATCCCGGCTTTGTCGCGCGTCCGCGTGCTGCGCTCCTGGGGCGGCGTCATGGACATGAGCATGGATGGCTCGCCGATCATCGACCGCACGCATATCGACAATCTCTACCTGAACGCCGGCTGGTGTTACGGCGGCTTCAAGGCCACGCCCGCCTCCGGCTTCTGCTACGCCCATCTGATCGCCAAGAACGAACCGCATGAGACCGGTCGCGCCTTCCGGCTCGACCGCTTCGCGCGCGGCCGGATGATCGATGAAAAGGGCGTCGGCTCGCAACCCAATCTGCATTGAGGACCTCATATGGCCAGCCTGATCGCCTGCCCCCATTGCGGGCCGCGCCCCAAGGAAGAATTCACCGTTCGCGGTGACGCCGGCATAACCCGCCCGGCACCGGATGCCGGCGAGGACGCCTGGTACGCTTACGTCTATCTGCGCGACAATCCGCGCGGACACCACAAGGAACATTGGCATCATACATCCGGTTGCCGCCGCTGGCTGGTAGTCGAGCGCGATACGATGACCCATGCAATCTACACTGTCATCGATGCCAGCGCTCAAGGAGAGACCGCATGAGTTCCTACCGTCTTTCCAAGGGCGGCCGCATCGACCGCGCCAAGCCACTCGATTTCAGCTTCGACGGCAAACCAATGCAGGGTTTTTCCGGAGATACGCTGGCCTCGGCGCTCCTCGCCAACGGCCGCCAGTTGGTCGGCCGCAGTTTCAAATATCATCGCCCGCGCGGTATCCTGACGGCAGGCGCCGCCGAACCGAATGCATTGGTGACCATCGGCGAAGGCGGCCGCACCGAAGCCAATACCCGCGCCACTTTGGTCGAGCTTTACAGTGGTCTCACGGCAAAAAGCCAGAATCGCTGGCCCTCGGTCGATTTCGACCTCGGCGCCGTCAACAGCCTGCTCTCGCCCTTCCTCGGTGCCGGCTTCTACTACAAGACCTTCATGTGGCCGGCTGCCTTCTGGGAAAAGGTCTATGAGCCGATCATCCGCAAGGCGGCAGGCCTTGGCCGCGCCACCTATCAGCCCGATCCGGACGCTTACGAAAAATGCTGGGCGCATTGCGACCTGCTGGTGATTGGCGCCGGCCCATCCGGTCTCGCGGCTGCCCTGACGGCGGGCCGTGCCGGTGCCCGTGTCATCCTCGCGGACGAAGGGTTTGGACCCGGTGGGTCTCTGCTCTCCGAGACGGCGCCCATCGGCGGCAAATCCGCAGCCGACCTGCTGGCCCAGACGCTGGCTGAGCTGGCAGATATGCCCAATGTCCGCATTTTCTCCCGCACCACGGTCTTCGGCTGGTACGACGGCAATGTCTTCGGCGCTGTCGAAAACGTGCAGAAGAACACGGCTACAGTGAACCCGAACCGGCCAGTCGAGCGCATCTGGCGCATCGCCGCCAAACAGGCGATCCTCGCTTCCGGCGCCGAAGAGCGGCCGCTGGTGTTCGGCGGCAACGATATTCCCGGCGTGATGATGGCCGGCGCCATGCGATCCTATCTCAACCGCCAGGCTGTCGCGCCTGGAAAAAGCACCGTCATCTTCACCAACGACGCCTCCGGTTACGCGACGGCAGCCGATATGGAAGCCGCCGGCCTCAACGTCGAAGCAATCGTTGACAGCCGCACGGATGCCGCACGCACTTGGTCCGGCAAGGCCCGCATTCTTCCCGGTGCCGTGGTTGTCGATGCGAATGGTGGCAAGAGCCTCAAGGGCGTAACAATCCTTAACAACGGCCGTCCGGAAACGATCTCGGCGGACGCACTCGGCATGTCCGGCGGCTGGAGCCCGATCATCCATATCGCCTGCCATCGCGGCGCAAAACCGGTCTGGTCCGATGCCAAGGCGGCGTTCCTCGCGCCGGAAACCCAAGACGGGCTGACCGTCGCCGGTGCCGCCGCGGGCATTGGCAGTATCGAAGCCTGCCTCTCTGACGGTGCAGGAAAAGCCGCCTCGGTCCTGCAGACGATTGGCTTTTCCAGTGCCACCGCCGCTTTCGCCGCCAAAGCCGATACGGCAACCGTGTCCAGACCGCTCTGGCGCATCCACGGATCGAAGGGCAAGGCTTTTGTCGATTACCAGAACGACGTGCACCTCAAGGATCTCGGCCTCGCCGTCAGCGAGGGCTACGGCCATGTCGAGCTTGCCAAGCGCTACACCACCAATGGCATGGCGACCGATCAGGGTAAGCTGTCCAACATCAACGCCATCGGTATTCTTGCCGAAGCGCGAAAAGTCTCGCCGGCGGATGTCGGCACCACGACGTTCCGGCCTTTCTACACGCCGCTCTCCTTCGGCGCACTGACCGGCGCCTCCAAGGGCAAGCATTTCCAGCCGGTGCGCAAGTCGCCGTTGCAGGACTGGGCCAAGAAGAACGGCGCAGTCTTCGTCGAAACAGGCCTCTGGTACCGCTCCTCCTGGTTCCCGAAAACGGGCGAAACGACATGGCGCGAAAGCGTCGATCGCGAAGTGTTGAATGTCCGCAAGAATGCCGGCATCTGCGATGTCTCCACCCTCGGCAAGATCGAAATCTTCGGCAAGGACGCCGCCGAATTCCTCAACCGGATCTATTGCAACGCTTTCCTGAAGCTGCCGATCGGCAAGGCGCGTTACGGCCTGATGCTGCGCGAAGACGGGATGATCTATGACGACGGCACGACCAGCCGCCTGGGCGAAACCCATTTCTTCATGACAACGACCACGGCCTACGCGGCAGGCGTGATGAACCATCTGGAATTCTGTGCTCAGGCGCTATGGCCCGATCTCGACGTTCAGTTCTCCTCCTCGACCGATCAATGGGCGCAGATCGCCGTTGCCGGACCGAAATCCCGGATGATCCTGCAAACGCTGGTGGACGATGACATGTCCGATGCGGCCTTCCCGTTCCTCGGCGCCAAAGAAGTTTCACTCTGCGGCGGCGCGCTGACCGGCCGGATGTTCCGCATCTCGTTTTCCGGCGAACTGGCCTACGAGCTTGCGGTTCCTGCCGGCTACGGCGAAGCGATCGCCGACGCCATCATGGAAGCAGGCAAACCGCACGGCATCTGCCCCTATGGCGTCGAGGCGCTGGGCGTCATGCGCATCGAGAAAGGCCATGTCACCCATTCCGAAATCAACGGCACCGTCATCCCGTCGGACCTCGGCTTTGCAAAAATGGTATCGGCGGCTAAACCTGACTTCATCGGCAAAGCGATGCTGTCACGGGAAGGTTTGATAGCGGATGACCGGCTCTCGCTGGTCGGTGTGAAGCCGCTCGATCCGGCAACCACCTTCAAGACAGGTTCGCATATTCTCTCCGACGGCGCTGTCCCCTCGCTTGAAAACGACCAAGGCTACGTCTCCTCCAGCTGCTACTCGCCGAACCTTGGCTCGACCATCGGCCTAGCTCTGGTCAAGCACGGCCCGAAGCGCCATGGCGAGCATGTCACTGTGTGGAATGACCTGAAAAACGAATATACCAAAGCCGTGCTGTGCAGCCCGGTGTTCTTCGATCCGGAAAACGGAAAGCTCCATGGCTGATTTTGCGCTCCTCCACCGCCCTGCCCTTGCCGATGCCAAGTCCGGTTCGTTTGGCGCACCGTCAACCAACAGCCGGATCATGCTAACGGCTCTGCCGGAAGGTCACGTGCTGCACGTTCTCGCCGCACGCGGCAGCGGAGACCTGACAGACCTGATCCCGCGAATTGGCGTTGGCGATGGCACCCCGCATGCCGTGCGGCCCTATGGCCCCGGACAATGGTTCGTCATCGGCGATGCTCCCCTCTCCGCAGCGGAGATTTTCGCCAAGACACCGCTTCTGGATGGTAAGGCGTCCATTTCCGATCAGGGCCATGGACGCGTCCGGATCGGCATCAGCGGCATGTCCGTCGAAGCGGTCCTCGCCAAGGGCACGGCGGTCGATCTCGCTCTGCCGAATTTCCCGGTTGGCCATTCCGCAATGACCTTGATCGGCCATATCTCGGCCCTCATTTCCCGGACGGGACCGGAAAGCTTCGAGCTTCTGGTGTTACGCGGTTTTGCCGAAAGCCTCTGGGATGAACTGATCCAGATGAGCCTCGAATTCGGCATCGATGCCCGCACCGGAAAATGAGCGATATGAGGACAATGGTGAGCCTCAATTAAACCTCAATTGACGCTAACCTTGACCGCAATCGTTCTTTGGCCAAAGCTTGGCTACTCGCGGTGCTGGGTATTTCCGGCCCGCCAATCTCAATCCAAATTTTCGATTGTCCCGCCCCTGGTATCGCCATGGGGCTTGGGCACGTCTATTATACGCGATATGAACGTTTCCGGCCGGCACTCGGCAGGGATTGACCACGGATGGACTGGCAGCTCCCGACCCGGCAGACGCTCCTTGAAAAAAAGCGGATATGACCAAGACGGGGCCAGGCTCCGCTTTTTTCATTTCCATTTTTGACGTCAAGGAGAACGGCCATGCCTACCAACTCCGCCCCGCCCAGAGGGCAGCCCAAGTCCCGGCTGCACCGCTTTTCCATCGGACAAAAGGTCCGGATGAAAAGTACCGTCGGTTTGTCATTGCGCGACGAAACGATTTTTCGCATTCTCGCAACATTGCCCATCCGGGATGGTTCGCCGCAATATCGGATTCGCACCGAAGGCGAGACCTACGAACGGGTAACGACAGAAGACAATCTGGAAGACGCCAAAGGGTAGAGCCGCCGTGCTCACCCTCCACAGATCGAACGAGGAAGGACAGCCCATGGCCAAGGGACAGGCAAAGAGCAACAAGGAAGTCAGGAAGCCGAAGAAGGACAAGGAAGCTGTCAAGACAGCGACCCCTTTCGCCGCGACGACCCAGAAGGAAGTTCCCAAACTCTCCGGCGCAAAGCCGAAGAAGTAAGATAGCAATGCAAGGGACGGCGCCGAATAACCTGCGCCGCCCCTTGCATTTTCGTCTATTTGGGTTGCGACGGCGTGAAATTGGCAATCAGCGCGTGCCGTTCGCCCGGATAGATCAGGCGAACGTGGGTGACATAGGAACCGTTGCTCCACGTCCGCCGCTCGACCGTCAGACACGGCGTTCCGCTCGGAACTGCTAGAGCCGCCGCAATCGTCTCATTGGCAGCGATGGCCCGGATCGTGTGTTCGGCAGCACTCCAGGGCACCCGGTTCAGAAGCCATGGACCCGGTGCCTCGACATCGAAGGTTTCCGCTGCCGCATCCGGCACAGCCGTCAGATTGATCAGGCGCTGCTCGAAGCAAAACGGCCTTGTGCCGCCGAAATGCGTGCAGTTCACCTCCAGAATTGAAGCTGTAGCGTTTAGACCGAGCCTGTGCTTGTCATCAGTGGTGCTGCGGCGGCGGGTTTTGCTCAAAAGCCGGTAGTCATAGGCAAGACCGAGCGACTGGACCTCAAGCTTGATGTCGCGAATTTCCAGTACGGCCGACTGCGCCCGCGGCTGCGTGACATAGCTACCGGACTTTCGCCGCCGCTCAATAAGCCCCGTCTTCGCTAGCTGTGTCAGCGCCTTGTTCACGGTCATCCGCGAACAGTTATATTGCTCGGCCAAATCAACTTCGAACGGAATGCGGAAACCAGGCTGCCATTCGCCGGACAGAATGCGGTCCTCGATATCGCCGAGGATGCGCTGATGCAGCGACAGGTCGCCTGCACTTTCGACAAGCGACCCATCAACGGCCTGATCGATACCCTGCGATTTCACCACATTCTCACCTTCAACACATCCTGTTCGGTCCTAGCAGGAACTGTTCAGCGCCGCTTGTCTGGAAAAGACGTGGTAGCGGACCGGAACCTTCAGGCCAACAGCTCACGCATGACGCTGCGGAATTTGGCCGATATCTCATCACGCCTGTGATGGCGACCGCCTTCGACCTGCTTGTGGCCCGCCACCCAGACATTGTCCGGCTTCGTGCCGTTGGCAAACAGCCAGGAATCTAGAACCGCGTCATCGGCAAGATCCCCATCCGGCGCCCGCAGGCTGACGAAATCGGCCGGATTGCCAGCGGCGATCCCGGTTTTGGCCGCCGTGGCGATACCGCCACCGTCGATAGCCCCGTCAAACAGCGCGCGGCCGGTCGATTGGCCGGGCGCAGCCAGAACGTTGCGGGAGCGGTGGGCCAGGCGCTGCGAATATTCAAGCTGGCGCAGTTCATCCGGCAGACCGATCAGCACGTTGGAATCCGAACCGATGCCGAACTTGCCGCCCGCTTCGCCGAAGACGACCGCATTGAACGTGCCGTCGCCGAGATTGGCCTCGGTGATCGGGCATAGGCCGGCGATCGCCTTGCTCTCAGCCATGCGTCGGGTTTCGTCGTCGGTCATGTGCGTTGCATGGATCAGGCACCAGCGGCCATCGAGCCCGGCATTGTCGAGCAGCCATTCGACCGGCCTCGCCCCGGACCAGGCAATGCAATCCTCAACTTCCTTGACCTGTTCGGCCACATGGATGTGGATCGGCCCATCCTTCGCCATCGCGACGACGGCGGACAGCTCGTCCGGCGTCACCGCCCGCAGGCTATGAGGTGCAACACCGACGCGGCCCTCCGGCAGATCCTTGACTGCGGTACGGCAACCCTCGAGCAGCCGCTCGAAGCTCTCGATATTATTGATGAACCTGCGCTGATCTTCGTTCGGTGCCGCGCCGCCGAAGGTCGAATGGGCGTAAAAAACCGGGAGAAGTGTCAGGCCGATCCCCGTCTGGGAAGCCGCCGAGGCGATGCGCTGCGCCATTTCGGCAATATCGGCATAAGCGCGGCCATCGATATCATGGTGCAGATAGTGGAACTCGCCGACGCGCGAAAAGCCTGCCTCCAGCATTTCCATATAGAGCTGGCTGGCAACGGCCTCGGCATGATCCGGGGTCATCGACAGGGCGAACCGGTACATCACATTGCGCCAGCTCCAGAAACTGTCGGCGCCAGGGCCACGCGTTTCGGCAAGACCCGCCATGCCGCGCTGGAACGCGTGGCTGTGCAGGTTCGGCATGCCGGGGACCAGGATATCGTGGCGCTCGTCGCCTGCCTGCGCCTCCGCTCCCGCCTCGACGATGGCGATCCGGCCGCTCGCGATCGTCAGCCGCACATCCTTCTGCCATCCCGCCGGCGTCAGAGCCGATTTCACATGAATGCTGGTCAAGGCCTCATCCCTTCCTGACTGCGTCGGTCAAAAAAACCACTTGCGCCGATTTTCTTTATGTCTATACATAATGGCACGAAAAGGAAAGGCTAGAAAACGATGTCTTCCATAAAATCGGCACCCGACAGCCCCCGGCCAACCGCCTGCGACCGCCTCTGGCGAAACGCCCGGCTTGTGACCCTGAACCCCGCATTGCCGGGCCTCGGCCTCATCGAAAATGGCGTCATTGCCGTTCAGGACGGGCGCATCCTCTATGCCGGAGACCAAGCAAACCTGCCCTTCCCGATCGAGAATGCCGCCGAGATCATCGATTGCGGCGGCCGCTGGATCACCCCCGGCCTGATCGACTGCCACACGCATCTGGTGCATGCTGGCGACCGCGCCAACGAATTCGAAATGCGGCTTGCCGGCGCCACCTATGAAGAGGTCTCACGCGCCGGTGGCGGTATCGTTTCCTCCGTTCGCTCGCTGCGCGAAGCCAGCGAAGACGAGCTCGTCGCCCAAGCCCTTCCCCGCCTGGACGCCCTGATGGCTGAGGGTGTCACCACCGTCGAAATCAAATCCGGCTACGGCCTCGACCTGGAAAATGAAGCCAAGGCCCTGCGCGCCGCCCGCCGGCTGAGCGACGAGCGCGACGTCGCCATCCGCACCACATTCCTCGGCGCTCACGCTTTGCCGCCGGAATTCAAGGGCGACAAGGCCGGCTATATCGCCAAGGTCGTCAATGAGATGCTGCCCGCGATTGCTGCCGAAGGACTGGCCGATGCGGTCGATGGTTTCTGCGAAGGCATCGCCTTTTCGACCGACGAAATGCGGCTGGTATTCGATGCGGCCAAAGCCCATGGCCTGCCGGTCAAGCTGCATGCCGATCAACTCTCCAACCTGCATGGCGCAGCCCTTGCCGCCGAATATGGCGCGCTGTCGGCCGATCATCTCGAATATACCGACGAAGCCGGCGCAGAAGCGATGGCAAAGAGCGGCACCGTTGCCGTCATCCTGCCCGGCGCCTTCTATTTCATCCGCGAGACGAAGAAGCCACCAGTCGAGCTGTTCCGCAAGGCAGGCGTTGCGATGGCGATCGCCACCGACAACAATCCCGGTACCTCGCCGCTGACCTCGCTGCTGTTGACTATGAACATGGCCGCCACCCTGTTCGGCATGACGGTCACCGAATGCATTGCCGGCGTAACGCGAGAGGCAGCGCGCGCATTGGGTCTGGTCGATGAGGTGGGGACGCTGGAGGCTGGAAAATGGGCCGATTTCGCCATCTGGAACATCGGGCGACCGGCCGAACTCGTCTACCGCATGGGCTTCAACCCGCTTCATGCGCGCGTCCGCAACGGACACTGAATTTGGAGACGCGTGAGCTTGGCTCCGCGCATTGGTGAGGACTGACTTATGACGCTTATTCTTCAGCCGGGCTCCGTCCCGCTTTCGACGCTTGAAACCATCTACTGGACCGGCGAACCTGCCCGGCTTGATCCCTCGTTCTACAAGGGCATCGAGAAGGCCGCCGCCCGCATCGCCGAGATCGCCGCCGGCAACGCGCCGGTTTACGGCATCAATACCGGCTTCGGAAAACTGGCGAGCATCAAGATCGACGCTGCCGATGTCGCCACCCTGCAGCGCAATCTGATCCTGTCGCATTGCTGCGGCGTCGGCCAGCCGCTGGCTGAAAACATCGTCCGCTTGATCATGGCGCTGAAACTCGTCTCGCTCGGCCGTGGCGCCTCCGGCACGCGGCTCGAACTCGTTCGCCTGATCGAGGGCATGCTCGACAAGGGCGTCATCCCGGTCATCCCGGAAAAGGGTTCCGTCGGCGCTTCCGGCGATCTGGCCCCACTTGCCCATATGGCAGCGGTGATGATGGGCGAAGGTGAAGCCTTCTTCAACGGCGAGCAGCTTGACGGCCGCACGGCTCTGGAACGCGCCGGCCTGACGCCGGTCGTGCTGGCCGCCAAGGAAGGCCTGGCGCTGATCAACGGGACGCAAGTCTCGACCGCATTGGCGCTCGCCGGCCTTTTCCGCGCCCACCGCGCAGCGCAATCTACCCTCATCACCGGTGCGCTTTCGACCGATGCCGCCATGGGTTCGTCGGCACCGTTCCATCCGGATATCCACACCCTGCGCGGCCATAAGGGCCAGATCGACGCCGCCGCCGCCCTGCGCAGCCTGCTCAAGGGCTCGGTGATCCGCGAAAGCCATATGGAAGGCGACGAGCGGGTTCAGGATCCCTATTGCATCCGCTGCCAGCCGCAGGTCGATGGCGCCTGCCTCGATCTCTTGCGCTCGGTTGCCCGCACGCTCGAAATCGAAGCCAACGCAGTGACCGACAATCCGCTGGTTCTGTCCGACAATTCCGTCGTCTCCGGCGGCAATTTCCACGCCGAACCGGTAGCCTTCGCCGCTGACCAGATCGCGCTTGCCATCTGCGAGATCGGCGCCATCTCGCAGCGCCGTATCGCGCTTCTGGTCGATCCGGCCCTCTCCTATGGCCTGCCGGCGTTCCTCGCCAAGACGCCGGGCCTTAACTCTGGCCTGATGATTGCCGAAGTCACCTCGGCAGCGCTGATGTCGGAAAACAAGCAGATGTCGCATCCGGCCTCGGTCGATTCGACGCCGACCTCGGCCAACCAGGAAGACCATGTCTCCATGGCCTGCCACGGCGCCCGCCGCCTGCTGCAGATGACCGATAATCTCTTCGCCATCATCGGCATCGAGGCGCTGACCGCCGCCCAGGGCATCGACTTCCGCGCCCCGCTCGTTACCAGCCCGGAGCTGACCAACGCCATCGTCGCGATCCGCAAGGTTGTCCCGACACTGGACGTCGACCGTTACATGGCGACCGACCTCAAGGCCGCAACCGACCTCGTTGCCACCGGCGCGCTGAACGCCGCGGTTTCAAGCGGCATTTTGCCGGTTCTGGAGGCGTGACAATGATGGATAAGACCCTTTCTCCTCCCCACCACAGATGTAGATTGGAAGCGGTGGCGCCGGTCTCCCTCTTCTCCCCAGCGGGGAGAAGAGCCGAGCGTATGCGAGGCGATGAGGGGGTCTTAACCGCGAATTCGGAGCAAGCTACCCCCCTCATCCGACCCTTCGGGCCACCTTCTCCCCGCTGGGGAGAAGAGGGAGTAAGACGCCCGCTCAGTGAAAGCATCAGGCAGGAGGGATTCTTATGAGCGTCTTCGAAGTGAAACAGGGCACGTCGCCGATCATTCTCGGTTTCCCGCACACCGGCACCGATGTGCCGCCGGCCATCTGGGAGCGCCTCAACGACACCGGCCGGCTGCTGACCGATACCGACTGGCATATCCATCACCTCTACGATGGCCTGCTGCCTGACGTCACAACGGTGCGCGCCACTTTCCACCGCTACGTCCTCGATGCCAACCGCGATCCGGAGGGCGTCAGCCTTTATCCCGGCCAGAACACCACCGGGCTCATTCCGGAAACCGATTTCGACGGTGTCCCGATTTGGAAGGACGGTGAGGAGCCGAACGAAGCCGACATTGCCGCCCGTCTCGCCGAATTTCACGCGCCCTATCATGCGGCACTCTCAGCCGAAATCGAGCGGGTGAAGGCGATCCACGGCATCGCCGTGCTTTATGACTGCCATTCGATCCGGTCGGACATACCGTTCCTGTTCGAAGGCACCTTGCCCGATTTCAACGTCGGTACCGATATGGGCAAGACCTGCGATCCAGCCATTCAGGACGCAACGGTCGATGTCGTTTTGAATGCCGAGGGCTATACCAGCATCCTCAACGGCCGCTTCAAGGGCGGATGGACGACGCGTCATTACAGCGATCAGGAAAATGGCGTGCACACGATCCAGATGGAGCTGGCACAATCCACGCATCTGAGCACCGAAGCCCCGCCCTTTGCCTATGACCAAGCCAAGGCGGCCAAACTTCGCATTCACCTCAAAGACATTCTCACGCGCATCGAAACAACGGCGCTGACACTGGCACACACCAAAAGGGGAACAAAATGACCAATCCTCGTCACAACATCCGCGACGTCCGCGCCGCCCGTGGCACCGAACTGACGGCAAAATCCTGGATGACCGAAGCGCCGCTTCGCATGCTGATGAACAATCTCGATCCTGAAGTGGCCGAGAACCCGCATGAACTGGTGGTCTACGGCGGCATCGGCCGCGCCGCCCGCACCTGGGCCGATTTCGACAAGATCGTCGAAACGCTGCGCGACCTCAACGAAGACGAAACCCTGATGGTGCAGTCGGGCAAGCCGGTCGGCGTTTTTCGCACCCACAAGGATGCGCCGCGCGTTCTGATCGCCAACTCCAACCTCGTACCCCATTGGGCGACCTGGGATCACTTCAACGAACTGGATAAGAAGGGTCTCGCCATGTACGGCCAGATGACGGCCGGTTCGTGGATCTATATCGGTACGCAGGGCATCGTTCAGGGCACCTACGAGACCTTCGTCGAGGCCGGACGCCAGCATTACGACGACAATCTCAAGGGCAAATGGGTGCTGACCGGCGGTCTCGGCGGCATGGGCGGCGCCCAGCCGCTCGCAGCCGTCATGGCCGGCGCCTGCTGCCTTGCGGTCGAATGCAACCCCGATTCGATCGATTTTCGCCTGCGCACCCGCTATGTCGACGAGAAGGCCGAAACGCTGGACGAGGCGATGGAGATGATCGCGCGCTGGACCGCTGCCGGCGAAGCCAAGTCCGTCGGCCTGCTCGGCAACTGCGCCGAAATCCTGCCGGAAATGGTCCGCCGCAGCATCCGCCCGGACATGGTCACCGACCAGACCTCCGCCCATGACCCGATCAACGGCTATCTGCCGAAGGGCTGGACAATGGCCGAGTGGAAGCAAAAGCGCGAAAGCGATCCGAAGTCCGTCGAAAAGGCCGCCCGCGCCTCGATGCGCGAACATGTCGAAGCGATGATCGCCTTCCAGGACATGGGCGTCCCGACCTTCGACTATGGCAACAACATCCGCCAGGTCGCCAAGGACGAGGGCCTCGAAAACGCCTTTTCCTTCCCGGGCTTTGTCCCCGCCTATATCCGGCCGCTGTTTTGCCGCGGCATCGGTCCGTTCCGCTGGGCAGCGCTTTCGGGCGATCCGGAAGATATCCGCAAGACCGACGCCAAGGTGAAGGAACTCACCCCCGGCAACAAGCACCTGCACAACTGGCTCGACATGGCCGCCGAGCGCATCGCCTTTCAAGGTTTGCCGGCGCGCATTTGCTGGGTCGGCCTCGGCGATCGCCACCGCCTCGGCCTCGCCTTCAACGAGATGGTCAGGACCGGCGAACTCTCCGCCCCGGTCGTCATCGGCCGCGACCACCTCGATTCAGGCTCCGTCGCCTCGCCGAACCGCGAGACCGAAGCGATGAAGGACGGCTCGGACGCCGTCTCCGACTGGCCGCTCTTGAACGCGCTGCTCAACACCGCATCGGGCGCCACCTGGGTGTCGCTGCACCATGGCGGCGGCGTCGGCATGGGCTTCTCGCAGCATTCCGGCGTCGTCATCTGCGCCGATGGCACCGACGATGCGGCCCACCGCCTGGAGCGCGTGCTCTGGAACGACCCGGCCACCGGCGTCATGCGCCACGCCGATGCGGGCTATGACATCGCCATCGACTGCGCCAAGGAAAAGGGGCTGAGGTTACCGGGTATTCTGGGCAACTAGGGCTTTAGGTCAGCGGATATTTCGGAAGTCCGGGATAGCGTAGGACCATATCGTCAACCGTTATGAGAGGAACCCCTTCGATGATCGCCTGAGCAATCAGGATGCGATCGAAGGGGTCCTTGTGAAGCAGCGGCAAACCGGCAATCGCGATTGCGTGTTCGCTGTTGATGGGAAGCTCGGTATATCCGTTTTCGAGAAGGCGATAACGCAGGACAAAGGATCGGTGCGAAAATCGTCCCGCCCGCGACCCTGTTTTATCGCTGTTTCCAAGATGCTGGGGAGGACTGAACAGGAGTTTGCCGCTCTCGTCTTCGATGAGCCGCCTGACATTGTCCGGCATCAGATGATACCGCCCGCCGCCCAAATCAGGATATGTGGATCGAGCAGAACTCTCATCGATCTTTGAATTTGTCTGGATTGCCGTAAAACATCTCTTCGATTTCTTCGGCCATCATCGTATCGAAGTCATCAGGTACGGTGATTTCGCCAGCCATGAAACCAATGCGGCGCTTCGGCATTTCCGCCTCATCCAGCGGCACCAGCTTGCCGATCGGCTTTCCAGCCTTGGCGATAATGAAGGACTCCCCCTTCGAGACCTTCTCCATCAGGCGGGACAGATGCGTCTTTGCCTCGTGAATAGTGACAGTTTCCATCATCGCCCTCCTTCGGACTTAATCCATTAAACTTGGCCCACTTCGCAGAGGTTTACAATGCAAGACCCAAAAACGCCGCCTCATAGCCAGTTACAGGTACTGAGAGCCAAAGATTACCGCCGCATGCCTTGGAAAAACGGGGGCGGTGAGACAGTCGAGATAGCGGTCTTTCCGCCGGAGACCGATCTCACCAACTTCGGCTGGCGCGTCAGCATGGCAACGGTGGCAAGTGATGGGCCGTTTTCCGTCTTCACCGGTATAAACCGCACCCTGTCGATCCTTGAAGGCGAAGGCATGGAACTGGATATCGCCGGACGGGAGCCCGTCGTATTGACCCGGGCGTCGGAACCCCTCGCGTTTCCGGCCGATGCAGCGACCTCGGCACGGTTGGTATCGGGCACGATCGTCGATCTCAACGTGATGACCCGACGGGGCCAGTGGGCACACCGGGTGGAACGGCGCGTGTTCGAAGGTGACCATCCTCTCGATGCCGAAGGCGGCGTGACGATGCTTCTGTCGCTGGGCAACCTGCGAATCGATAGCGGAGAGCACGCCGAGGAACTGGCCCGGCTCGACTGCGCCATCATCGAAGGCCCCTGCCGCGTCAGTTCCGATATGCCGGTGGAAGCCTACCTGATCCGCATCAGCCCCGTCTAACGGCCATTCTTTCGGGCCAGATTGCCGAGCACGTGGCAGATCAACCGGCCAACGACCGTCGCGGTCATACCGTTGACATCGGCTTTCGGCTGAAACTCGACGATCGAAAAGCCGGCGAGTGTGCGGCCAGTCATAGCCGAGGCGATGAGATCGGTGACTTCCTCAAGCCATAGACCTCCGGGCGACATTGCATTGACGCCCGGGCAGATCGATGGATCGAGCGCATCGACATCGATATGGATCAGCAGCGCACCATCATGCGGGATGGCATCAGCGATCTCTGCCACGCCGCTTGCCCGCACCTGGCGCACCGTCACCAGCCGTGAACCCCACGCCTTTGCCGTCTCGAGCTCTTCGCGGCGCGCGCTACCCACGGCGCGAATGCCGACCTGGGTCATGGAGCGCACGAACGGAAGCTCGGAGGCACGTCGCATCGTGCTGGAATAGCCAAGCGGCTCGTCGCCGATCCGGTCGCGCCAGTCTATATGGGCGTCGATCTGCAGGATATGCAGGGTATCGACATCCGAGAGACCGCGCATGAAGGGAATGGCGGCGGAATCATCGCCACCGATCAGAAGCGGAATGGCGCCGGCTGCCCGGATGTACCGGGTTGCCGCCTCGATCGCCGCGCGATTACCTGCATTATCATTGTGGCGCGTAACGACATCACCCAGATCCACCACATCCAGTGCGCCGTCGTTCAACAAAGGTCCGTCGAAATCGAAATCCCAATGATCGACATGCACGGAAGCCTCGGTGATCGCCCGGCGGATGGCATCCGGCGCTGTTATACCGGACCGATCGGCGATACTGCCGGGATAGGCCGTCCCATGCACGGCGCCGAAAATCGCGACCGATCCCGCTGGAGCTTCGCTCGCGGCTGGCAGGTCAAAGAACGTTTCTGACACCGGCTGAAGTGTGTACGTCATATCATGCCGCCCGCGCTGCCAGAAACCGGTCCATTGCCGCAAACGAAAAGGCGCCGATCGAAAGGTCCGTGCCGCCCTCGAGCGCCAGATCCGCTAGGATTTCGCCGACGACGCTGGTGAACTTGAATCCATGGCCGGAGCAGGGCGACGCGACGACGATGCGCTTGTCGCCCGGCAAAAGGTCGAGCAGAAAATCCTCGCTCGGCAGCATCGTATAACGGCAGGTGGTGGAGCGCACGCGCAGTCCGGCAGCGGCGGGCAGACGGCGCTTGAGGAAGCTGTCGAGCAGATCCGTATCCTTATCATTGACTGGTGGATTGGGCTGGTTCGGATCGATCGGCTCGCGGAAATGCGCATGACGGCCGACCTTGACGCCGTCGACGCCGATCGCCGGAAAGCCGAAGAACGAGCCGTTTTCGCCCTCGTCGCGAATGAACACCGGCATGCGCTGCGGCATGGTCACGAAACCGTCGGAGGGCTGATACCAGGAGACGACCTGCTTGATCGGCACCGCATGATCGCGCAACGCCGGCACCAGTTCGCCGATCCAGGAGCCGGTCGCGACGATCACCTTGCTGGCCGTGTAGCGTCCGGTATCGGAAACGATCGTAACGCCGTGGTCACCCGGCTCGATCGCCGTCACCTTCTCGCCGAAATGCAAGGCCGCACCATCGGCGGCCGCAAGCTTCAGGTGCCCCATCACGGCTGCTTCGGGCCGCAAGTAACCGCCCTGCGGATCAAGGAGAGCGACCTCGTCATCGTCGAGAGAAAACACCGGGAAACGGCGGCGCATTTCGCCGGGATCAAGGGTGTCCAGCGGCAGGTTGTGCAAGGCACAGCTCTTCTTCGTGCCGCTGACGATCTTGCTGTCGGGCTTGCCGATCTGCAGCACGCCGGTGATTGTCAGGATATCCTCGCGCAGCCGTGCCTCCAGCGCCCGCCAATTGGCATAGGCGCGCTGCAAGAGCGGCACATAGGACGGATCCTCGAAATAACCAAGCCGGATCAACCGGCTATCACCATGCGACGAGCTCAGCGCATGCGCCGGATAATAGGCATCGATACCGATCGCGCTCACTCCACGGGCGGCCAGATGCGCGATCGCAGCACTGCCCATGGCGCCAAGGCCGACAACGGCAACGTCGAAATGGGCGGTCATGGCACTATCCTTTCGGGAGTTTAAATATCTGGCGGTGGCGATGCGCGCAGCAGGTCGCGGGCCTTTTCCAGATCCCAGCCGAGCGGCCGGTCGTCGGCATAGGTTGGCATATCGGCACGGATATAGCGATAGAGCACGTCGGTCCTCTCAGCACGCGGCGCAACACCGACCTTGAAATCCTGCGCCTGTGCGGCGGCGGCAAACTCAATACCAAGAATATGCTCGGCATTGTCGATCACGGCGAGTAGCTTGTTGGCGGCAGCCGTCGGATGCCCGAGGAAATCCTCCTGCAACGCCGACGTGATGCCGCCATCAAGGCTTGCCGGAGCACCGAGACGTCGGTTTTCCGCAGCAAGGGCTGCTGCCGTATATTGCGCGATCATGAAGCCCGAGCCTGCACCCGGGTCGGCGGCCAAGAAAGCCGGAAGACCGCTGACCAGCGGATTGATGAGGCGATCGATGCGGCGCTCGCTCATCATCGATATCTGGGCAATCGCAATGGCGAGACTGTCCAGCGCCTGTCCGAGCGCCGGCGCCACGGCATGCGCCTCGGAGGAAACCACCGGCGCGTCCGGCGTTCCGGACACCGCCGGATTGTCGGTGACGGAAGCCAGCTCCTGATTGACCACGATGCTTGCAAAATCGAATACGTCCCATCCCGCGCCATGGGCATGCGGGACCGACCGCAGACTCAAGGCATCCTGCGTCCGCGCGCCTCTCGCTGCTTCAATCAATCCACTACCGGCGAGGCGCGCGCGCAAAGTCCTGCCGACCTTCTCGATCCCTGTCGACTTGCGAAGGGCCAGCACATCAGCATCGAATGCGGTCATCTGGCAGCCGAGCACTTCAATGGTCAGCGCTGCGATGGCATCGGCCCAGTCCAGCAGCCGCTCCGCCCGTGCCAGAGCCACAGCGCCAAGTCCCGTGGAGCAGGCCGTGCCGTTAACGAGGCTCAGGCCTTCCTTTGCCTGCAGCACCAGCGGCGTGACGCCAAGCGTCGCCAAGGCTTCGGCACCGGTCACGGGCTTACCTTTCAGCCGTGCCCTGCCTTCGCCGATCAGCACCAGCGCAATATGGGCATTGTGGCTGAGATACCCGGCCGAGCCCTTGGACGGCACTTCGGGAATGCAGTCTTGGCGCAGAAAGATCTGCAGCAGATCGACGATCGCCGGGCGCACGCCGGAATGACCGTGGGAAAAATTGGCGATCTGCGCTGCGATGATGGAACGGACCTCCCGCGCCTTCAGCAGTGGACCAACACCGCAGGCATGGCTTAGAATGATATTGCGCGACAAACGGCTCTGCGACGGGCGGTCGACCACCGTATCGGCCAGCGCGCCGACGCCGGTGTTCACCCCATAGGCCCGCACGCCGCTTTCGACGATCGCAGACACGATACGGCTCGCCGTTTCGACCCGCTGCCTGGCAGCGTCGGAGAGCGAAAGCGTTGCACCATCGGCAACCGCCGCCACGGCGCGCCAGTCGAGCGTCGCGTCGAGTACGATGTCCTGCACGGTCAGCCTCCGAAATTGCCGATGAACTGGCGGAAGCTGGGAGAACCGCCCGAGCCGAAGAGTTCGTCCGGCGAGCCGTCGCTGTCGATCTCCCCGGATTTCATGAAGATCACCCGGTTGGAGACGTTGCGGGCAAAGCTCATCTCGTGCGTGACGACCAGCATGGTCATGCCTTCTTCGGCCAGCGAACGCATGACGCGCAGCACTTCGCCGACCAGTTCCGGATCGAGCGCCGAGGTCGGCTCGTCGAACAGCATCACCTTTGGCCGCATCGCCAGAGAGCGGGCGATAGCTGCGCGCTGTTGCTGGCCGCCGGAGAGATGCGCCGGATAGGCATGGCGCTTTTCCGCGATGCCGACTTTTTCCAGCAGCGCCTCAGCCTCGGCGATACATTCTGCGCGCGGGCGCTTGAGCACATGAACAGGCCCCTCGATGACGTTTTCGAGGATCGTCATATGGGACCAGAGATTGAACGACTGGAACACCATGCCGAGTTCGGAGCGGATCCGGTCCACCTGGCGGCGATTGGCCGGAACGTTCTTTCCGCCACGCTGCTGCATCTGGATCAGCTCGCCATCGACGGAAATCTCGCCGTGATCGGCGATCTCAAGAAGATTGATACAGCGCAGGAATGTCGACTTTCCCGAGCCGCTGGCGCCAAGCAGCGAGATGACATCGCCGTCGCGGGCCTCGAGCGAGATGCCGCGCAGCACTTCATGCGTGCCGAAACTTTTGCGGATATTGCGGACGGAAAGCCGGGTCGTGCCTGCCATGGTCGTTCCAGTCTGGTTGAGGGTCGAGGCGTTCATCGTTGCGGTACCGGGAAAAGCGGTGCTGCGCGGCGATGCGGGGTCAGCTTGTATTCAAGCAGCGCCATGGCCTGAAGGATGATGAAGTTGAGAATGAGATAGATGGCGGCAGCGCAGAGAAAGACTTCCATCGTGCGGTATGTCTGCGAAATCAGCCGTTGGGCAACGCCGGTCACTTCCCAGACGGTGACGAGGCTGGCGAGCGCGGTCGATTTCACCATCATCACCACTTCGGTCGAATAAGCCGGCAGCGCATGGCGAAAGGCGATCGGGGCGAGGATGCGGCGGGTCAACAGGAAACCCGACATGCCGATGGAGCGCGCAGCCTCGATCTCCTTGGCCGGAATGGCCCGCAGGCCGAAGCGGAAGATTTCCGCCGAATAGCCGGCCGTGCAGAGCGCCAGCGACAGCACGGCGCAGACGAAGGGTTCGCGCAGGGCCGGCCACAGGAAGCTGTAGCGGATGAAACCGAACTGGCCGAGACCGTAAAAGATCAGGAACATCTGGATCAAAAGCGGCGAGCCGCGAAAGATGAAAATGTAGCCCTTGGCGAAGTTGCGAGCGGCGGCATTGCCGCTGACGCGCATCCAGACGATCAGAAGCGCCAGCAGCCCGCCGAAAATGACGGATAGGGAAAACAGCGCCAGCGTCATCGGTAGAGCGGCCAGCAGCGTTTTCATGGTCTCGAACATGAAGGCGATGTCCATCGCGCGTCTCCTTGATCAGGCCTGGCCGAGACTGGTCGGCATGCTGCGATTGGCGCGCTTCTCGGCAGTGTTGAAAATGCGGTCCGAGAAGCTGGTGAGGATCAGATAGAGGCAACCGCCGACAATGAAGAACAGGAAGTGCTGGCGAGTGGAGCCGGCCGCAACCTGGCTGGTGCGCATCAGGTCGGCAAGGCCGGTGACCGAAACCAGCGCCGAGTCCTTGAGGCTGAGCTGCCAGACATTGCCGATACCGGGAATGGCAAAGCGAAACACCTGCGGTCCGATGATACGGCGGAAGCGCAAGCTGCGGTTCATGCCGATCGCCTGCGCCGCCTCCAGCTCTCCCTTTGGAATGGCAAGGTAGGCGCCGCGAAACACTTCGGCCTGATAGGCGCCGGAGATGAGGCCCACTGCCAGCGCTCCGGCAGCAAAAGATGGAAGGCCGAGGAAGCCCTCATAACCCATCGCCGTACCGATGGCGGTGACCGCGCTCGAGCCACCGAAATAGACGAGATAGATGATCAACAGCTCCGGAACGCCACGGAACACCGTTGTGTAGATACCGCCGATCGTTCTCATGATCCGGCTTCCCGAAAGCTTCGCCCAGGCAACGAGCGAACCCAGAATAGCGCCGATCAACAGTGCCACGGCGGTGACGCAGAGCGTCATAAGCGCTGCCATAAGCAGCAGCCCGCCCCAGCCGGTAGGGCCAAATCCGATCATTTGAAGTAAAGCCATGCCGCAGGCATCCCCTCGCTCCCGGCAAAGCCGGATTCTCGATCTTCAAGTGGATATGACATGCCGCACCTCTCCTAAGAGCGGCCTGCCGCAACAAGTGTGCCCGCCACAGGCAAAATAGCAAGCGGCAGGCAAATCCGGATCAGGGGGTAACGTCGGTCTTGAACCACTTCATCGACAGCGTCTTGATCGTGCCGTCATCGAGAGCAGCCTGGATTGCCTTGCTCAACATGTCGCGCAGGTCGGTATCAGCCTGGCGAACGCCGAGGCCTTCGCCACTGCCGAAAATGGTTCCGCCGATTTCAGGGCCGGTGAAGCCGAGCGTACCGTTCGACTTTTCAAAGGCGGAGATCAGGTAGACGGCATCGTCGAAGACGAGGTCGATACGGCCGGTTTCGAGATCGAGGTCGCGCTCGGCGCCGGTCTTGTATTCCCGCACCGTGGCAACATCGCCAAAGTTGTCATAGACGAACTTGGAATAGACGGTGGCCGCCTGAATGCCGATGGTCTTTCCGGCAAAGGCTGCCTTCATCGCATCGACTTCCTTGACGCCGGTGGCGCCCGGATCGAGCTTCACAACCGTCCCCGTGCCTGCGGCATTGGCCAGCGGACCATCCTTGAGCGTCGCGAAGGCGGCGTGCGTATGGGCATAAGGAATGGTGAAATCGATGATCTTCTTGCGTTCCTCGGTGATCGACAGGGCATCCATGATCACATCGAACTTGCCGGCATTGAGTGCCGGGATCATGCCATCCCAGTCGGAGGCAACCAGCGTGCACTCGACCTTCATGTGGTCGCAGAGATATTTGGCAAGCTCTGGCTCGAAGCCACCGAGCGTGCCATCGGGATTGGTCAGGTTCCACGGAGCATAGGCGCCCTCAAGCGTGATGGTAACGGTCTTCCAGTCCTTGGCCTGAGCCATTGGAGCGGCAAGCGTGGCGAATGCGACGGCACCGGCCGTCAGAAATTTTGACAGGTTCATGTTCACGTTCCTCTGAGGTTTATCTTCAACAACGTCCGCCGATCTACGCCGGCTTCACAATAACTGATGGAGAACGAGACCTAAAAATGCCCCTGAACATCCATGTTGTATATGGTACCATATGCTAATTTTTATGGTATGCAAGTGGGCGGCCGCATTTGAATGCAAAATTAATTCCGCCCAAGGAATGAGCATATGAAACGAAGCAACGACCAGAACGCTCCGTTAAAATGGGACACCAGCGACAGTGACGGCTCGCCGCTTTATGCTGGCGTCAAGCAGATGATCCTTGACCGCATCCAGAGCGGCGAATGGCCACCGAAACACCGGGTACCCTCGGAGAACGAACTGGTTGCGGAACTCGGCGTCAGCAAGATGACGGCCAACCGGGCATTGAGGGAACTGGCAAGCGAAGGGGAACTCGTGCGTATCCAGGGGGTTGGCTCCTTCGTTGCCGAGCGCAAAGGCTATTCCGAACTGTTCGAAGTGCGCAACATCGCCGAGGAGATCGACGAACGGGGCCATACGCATCAGGCCTCCGTCGTCGTTCTGGCGCAGGAAACGGCGGCACCGGACGTTGCCGATGCACTCGGACTTTCAATCGGCGCACCGGTGTTTCACTCGTTGATCGTCCACAGCGAAAACGGCGTTCCGGTCCAGATCGAAGACCGCTTCGTCAACCCGGAAGCAGCACCAGGGTATCTGGAGCAGGACTTTACGGTGCAGACACCGAATGCTTATCTGACGGCGGAAGCCCCCTTGAGCGGCTCCGAACATATCGTTGAAGCCGCCATGCCGCAGCCATGGGAGTGTAAGCTGCTGGTTATCCTGCGTACCGAGCCCTGCCTGCTCATCCGGCGGCGGACATGGTCGTCGAAACGCGCCGTGTCTTTTGCCCGGCTGGTCTATCCCGGCAACCGGTATCGGCTGGAATCACGCAGTGGGAAGATGACCGACGAGTGAAGCGATCGCTAAAACACTGCTCGTGTTGTATATGGAACTTCGATAACCGCTTGATTCAGTTCTGCTCGACGGTTTCGGGCCAAAACTGCAGCGCCATATCGATGACGCGGTAGAGCGCCGGCCGGTCAGCACCAGACGCCGCCTGAATGGCGGTCCCCTGCGAGATGGTCATGATATAGCGGGCAAGATCGTAAGGCTCGTGCCCGGCTGGAAGGTCACCCTCGCTCGCGGCACGCTCGAACCGTCTGCCCAGATCACGCTCGCCGCGTTGGCGGTTTTCAATCAGGCATTTCTGGATTTCGGCGGCAGCCTCGCTGCAGGCGAGCGCACCATTGATCCCCATACAACCGCTCGGACCAGTTGCCGCGGTCTGGGAATCGGCAAAGCCTCTCAGGATCTTCCCAGCGACATCGCGTGCCTTCGGTTCCTTCAGAGCCTCATGGAAAAAGTTCATCTTGGTGCGCTCGTAGCGCTCCAAGGCCTTGAGAAAGAGGCCTTCCTTATTGCCGAAGACGCCATAGAGGCTCGGCTTGGTAATACCCATGCCTTCGGTCAGGTCAGTCAGAGACGTGCCTTCGTAGCCCTTTCGCCAGAACAGCTCCATCGCCGTTTCAAGGGCATCATCGACATCAAACTCTCTTGGCCGTCCCATGGGGTGGGCCCTCCCGAATTTTTTTATACCGATCGGTATATAATTCGATTGACAGTGATCGGCTTCAGAACTTATTTCTATACCGAACGGTATTGAACGTCAATGCAACCCTCGCCCAAATCCTTCGCCTCCCACGTCGGACACAAGGCAGCCCACACCCGGGGCAGAAATTCAGGATAACCGCCATGTCATTCGGAACTTTCAAAACCAAGCTTCTCACCACCGGCCTCGTGCTCGCGGTCGCCACCATTTCGCCGACGATCTATTTCGATCTGCTGGGAAGCCCGGCAGGAAGCGGCAACGCGGCTGATGCCTCGACCGCAGCGCCCGTTGCCATACCTGTCTCCGTCGCGGTCGTCGAAGCGAAGTCCGTAACCCAGTGGAGTGAGTTCTCCGGCCGCCTGGAAGCCGTCGATCATGTCGAGTTGCGTTCCCGCGTCGCCGGTGCCATCCAGTCGGTTCACTTCCAGGAAGGCGCCATTGTCGATAAGGGCGACCTGCTCGTCACCATCGACCCCGCCCCATACCAGGCCGAGGTCGCCCGCGCCCAAGCCAGCGTGACCGCAGCCGAAGCACGCGCTTCGCTGGCGCGCGTCGAGCTGAAGCGCGGCAGGCAATTGCTGGCCTCCAATGCAGTGTCGCAAAGCGAAGTCGATCAGCGCATGAATGGCCTGGCAAGCGCAGAAGCAGACGTCGGCGCCGCCCGCGCCGTGCTGCAATCGGCAGCGCTCAATCTCGGATACACCGAAATCCGCGCCCCGATCACCGGCCGCGTCGGCAAGATCGAGATCACCGCAGGCAACCTGATCGCCGCCGGTCCTTCCTCGCCGATCCTGACCCGGCTGGTGTCCTTGAGCCCGATCTATGCGAGCTTCGAGGCCGACGAGCGGATCGTCTCAACCATACTCGCCGAATTGCCGGAGGGCGTGAACGCCCGCAACTTCATCGACCGCGTGCCGGTCCGAATGGATGTTGCCGGATCGTCGGACGTCAGCGGCAAGCTTCAGTTGGTGGACAACAGCGTCGATCCCCAGAGCGGCACGATCCGTGTCCGCGCCGTGTTCGACAATGCCAATGGCGCTTTGATGCCGGGACAGTTTGCCCGGTTGAGCATGGGCCAGGCAAAGTCCGAGGACGCCGTGCTGGTGCATGAACGGGCCATCGGCACCGACCAGAACAAGAAATACGTCATGGTCGTCAAGCCGGACAACACCACCGAATACCGCGAGATCAGTGTCGGCATGAAATCCGATGGCCTGCGGGTAGTGACGGCTGGCCTGAAAGCTCAGGAACGCATCGTCGTCAACGGCCTGCAACGCATCCGTCCCGGCGCGCTCGTGGCACCTGAAATGGTCTCCATGAAGCCGGCTGCCGATCCTCAGCAGCAAGCCTCGATAACCAACTAAGCCTTTCTCCGGCACTTCAGCACAAGGGCGGATCACGCCATGAATATCTCTAGGTTCTTTATCGATCGCCCGGTTTTCGCGGGCGTTCTGTCCTTTATCATCTTCCTTGGCGGCTTGATCGCGATGACGATCCTGCCGATCTCGGAATATCCCGATGTCGTGCCGCCGCAGATCGTCGTTCGCGCCAACTATCCCGGCGCCAACCCGAAAGTCATTGCCGAGACCGTGGCGACGCCACTGGAGGAATCGATCAATGGCGTCGAGGACATGCTCTACATGAGCAGCCAGGCGACGACCGACGGCCTGATGACGCTGACCGTGACCTTCAAGCTCGGCACTGACCCCGACCAGGCGCAGCAGCTTGTCCAGAACCGTGTCGGCCAGGCCGAGCCACGGTTGCCGGAAGAAGTCCGCCGCCTCGGCATCACCACCATCAAGAGCTCCCCGGACCTGATGATGGTGGTGCACCTGACTTCGCCCGAAGGCCGCTACGACATGACCTATCTGCGCAACTATGCGCTGATCAACGTCAAGGACCGGCTGGCCCGCATCGACGGCGTCGGCCAGGTGCAGCTGTTTGGCTCCGGCGATTACTCGATGCGTATCTGGCTCGATCCGCAGAAGATGGCGCAGCTGGGGCTCTCGGCCTCCGATATCGTCAATGAAATCCGCGCCCAGAACGTTCAGGCTGCCGCTGGTGTGATCGGTTCATCGCCGAATGCACAAGGGGTCGATCTGCAGCTTTCGGTGAATGCGCAGGGCCGCCTGCAAAGCGAAGAAGAGTTCGGCGAGATCATCATCAAGACGAGCCCGACCGGCGCGATCACCCGTCTGCGCGACGTGTCCCGCATCGAGCTCGGTTCGGCCGAATACTCGCTTCGCTCGCTGCTCAACAACAAGCAGGCCGTCGCTATCCCGGTTTTCCAGGCACCCGGCTCGAATGCGATCGAGATCGCCGACCAGGTTCGCACGACCATGGAAGAGATCAAGGCATCGATGCCGCAGGATGTCGATTACGAGATCGTCTATGACACGACGCAGTTCGTGCGCGCCTCCATCGAGGCCGTCATCCATACGCTGCTCGAAGCCATTGCACTGGTCGTCATCGTTGTCATCATCTTCCTGCAGACCTGGCGCGCCTCGATCATTCCGCTGATCGCCGTTCCCGTCTCCATCATCGGCACTTTCGCCGTCATGCAGATGCTTGGCTTCTCGATCAACGCGCTCAGCCTGTTCGGACTGGTGCTGGCCATCGGTATCGTCGTCGATGACGCGATCGTGGTCGTGGAAAATGTCGAGCGCAATATCGAGCATGGACTTTCGCCGCGCGAGGCGACCTACAAGGCAATGACGGAAGTCTCCGGCCCGATCATCGCGATCGCGCTGGTTCTCGTCGCCGTCTTCGTGCCGCTCGCCTTCATCTCCGGCCTGACGGGTCAGTTCTACAAGCAGTTCGCCCTGACGATCGCCATCTCGACCGTCATCTCGGCCTTCAACTCGCTTACCCTGTCCCCGGCGCTTGCTGCCCTGCTTCTGCGCGGCCACGATGCGCCGAAGGACCGGTTGACCCGGATTATGGACTTTCTGTTCGGCTGGTTCTTCCGCGGCTTCAACGCCGTGTTCTCACGCGGCTCGCGGGCCTATAGCTCGGGCGTCAAGGGTGTGATCTCGCGCAAGACCCTGATGATGGGCGTCTATTTGCTGCTCGTCGGCGCCACCGTATTCTTCTTCAAGGCGGTGCCGCCCGGTTTCGTACCGCCGCAGGACAAGCAATATCTGGTCGGCTTCACACAGCTGCCGGACGGCGCTTCGCTGGACCGCACGGAAGAAGTGATCCGCCGCATCAGCGACATCTCCTTGAAGGTTCCCGGCGTCGAAAGCGCCATCGCCTTTCCCGGCCTGTCGATCAACGGCTTCACCAACTCCTCCAATGCCGGCATCGTCTTCCTGTCGCTAAAGCCTTTCGAGGAACGCACGACGCCGGATCTTTCCGCCGGTGCAATCGCAGGAAGGCTGAACCAGGAACTCGGCGTCATCAAGGAATCCTTCAGCGCTATCTTCCCACCGCCCCCTGTCCAGGGTCTCGGTGCCATCGGTGGCTTCAAGCTGCAGCTGGAGGACAAGGCCGGTCTAGGCTACGAAGCACTTGATGCAGCCGTGAAGGGTTTTATGGCCAAGGCCTATACGACACCGGAACTGGTCGGCATGTTCTCCAGCTATCAGGTCAACGTTCCGCAGCTCTATGCCGATGTCGACCGGGCCAAGGCCCGCCAGCTGAATGTTCCGCTGACGGAAATCTTCAACACGCTGCAGATCTATCTCGGCTCGGTCTATGTCAACGACTTCAACAAGTTCGGGCGGACCTATTCGGTGCGTGTGCAGGCCGATGCCAACTACCGCGCCCAGGCGGAAGACATCGGCAAGCTGGAAGTCCGCTCAAGCTCCGGCGAAATGATCCCGCTTTCGGCGGTGCTCAATGTCACCTCGAGCGCCGGTCCGGAACGCGCCATGCGGTATAACGGCTTCCTCTCGGCCGATATCAACGGCAACACAGCACCCGGCTTTTCATCCGGCCAGGCCCGCGCTGCCGTCGAACGGATCGCCGCCGAAACGCTGCCCGCCGGCGTCACATTCGAATGGACCGAGCTGACCTACCAGGAGATCATTGCCGGCAATACCGGTATCCTGATCTTCCCGCTGTCGATCCTGCTGGTCTTCCTGGTGCTGGCAGCCCAGTATGAAAGCCTGACGCTGCCGCTATCGATCATCATGATCATTCCGATGGCGCTCTTGGCCGCGCTTGGCGGGGTCTGGCTGACCGGAGGCGACAACAACGTCTTCACGCAGATCGGCCTGATCGTGCTGGTGGGGTTGTCGGCAAAGAATGCCATCCTGATCGTCGAGTTCGCCCGAGAGTTGGAGTTCGAAGGGGCGACGCCGTTCGAAGCCGTCATCAAGGCGAGCCGCCTGCGGCTTCGGCCGATCCTGATGACCTCGATGGCGTTCATCATGGGTGTCGTGCCGCTTGTGATCTCGACCGGCGCCGGTGCTGAAATGCGCCACGCCATGGGTGTTGCGGTGTTCTCCGGCATGATCGGCGTGACCCTGTTCGGCCTGTTCCTCACCCCGGTCTTCTATACGCTGGTGCGGGCAATGACCGGAAACCGGCCGTTGAAGAAAAGCGGGCATCATGCCGCCCCCCACGAAACAGCCTCGGTAACGCAACTGCATGCCCAGCCGCTCCTGCCCGGACTTGAAGCCGCCGAATAAGCGGCCGGTCGAAACAATGATAAACGGCGCCGCAATCAGCGGCGCCGTTTTCATTTCAGCCGGGCTCGCCGATTTAAAACTCTTCCCAATTCTCCTGCGCAGGTGCTGCGCTGCCGGAAAAGGCGCGGATCACCTGCCCTGCCACCCTGCGGGCCGGCGATGCCACCGGCCGGGAGTAGTGTCCGGCCTCCACTGCCCGGGGGGCGCTCGTCTGTTGCCCGACCCGGAACTGGCCAAGCAGCGAGAACAGAGCTTCCGCTTCGCGGGCCAGACTATGGCTGGCGGCCGTCGATTGCTCGACCATCGCCGCATTCTGCTGTGTGCCCTGGTCCATGGCATTGACCGACTGGTTGATCTCCTTCAACCCGGTCGCTTGCTCGCGTGCGCCTTCGACGATGGCGACGACGTTGGTATTGATCTCCTGGACCTGCTTGACGATCTCTTCCAGTGCCTTGCCGGTTTCGCCGACCAGCGAAACACCGCTTTTCACCTGTTCACCCGACGTGTTGATCAGCGCCTTGATCTCCTTGGCAGCCTTGGCCGATCGTTGGGCAAGTTCGCGTACTTCCTGGGCAACGACCGCGAACCCCTTGCCGGCATCACCGGCGCGGGCCGCCTCCACCCCGGCGTTCAGCGCCAGAAGATTGGTCTGGAAGGCGATATCGTCGATGACGCCGATAATGTTGGAGATTTCGCGCGACGAACTCTCGATTTCACCCATCGCCGTGATGGCGTTACGGACCACAGCACCCGACCGTTCCGCATTGGCGCGCGTCGCGGCAACCAGATGACCGGCCTCCTCCGCCCTGCGGCTGGAATCGGCGACGGTCGTGGTGATTTCCTCAAGTGCCGCAGCTGTCTCCTCGACGGAGGCAGCCTGCTGCTCTGTCCGCTTCGACAGATCGTCGGCTGCGGAGCGGATTTCCGTCGAGCCGGCCGCGATTGCCTGGGCATTGGAACCAACGGAATGCATCGCTGACCGCAACTTGCCCACCGCGTCGTTGAAGTCATGGCGGACTTTTTCCATCGTCGGAACGAAAGGCTTGTCGAGGGTCTGTGTCAGATCACCATCAGCCAGACCCTTCAGGGCCTTTGCCAACGTACCGACGGCGCCCATGCGCTCGGTCACATCGGTCGCGAACTTTACGACCTTGAAGACCTTTCCCTTGTCGTCAACGATGGGGTTGTAGGCCGCCTGGATCCAGATTTCCTTGCCGCCCTTGCCGAAGCGCAGGAACTCGCCCGCAGTGAACTGACCGCGTCCGAGCCCCTCCCAGAACTGCCGGTACTCCTCCGTCTGCACATAAGTAGGGTCGCAGAACATCCGGTGATGCCTGCCCTGAATTTCTTGCAGCTGATAACCCAGCGCTCCGCAGAAGTTTTCGTTGGCGGTGATGATCTCGCCGGTCGGGGTGAATTCGATCACCGCCTGCGAACGGGAGACGGCATTCAGCTTGCCGGCATCTTCCAAGGCCTTCTGCCTGACAGCTGTGATATCGGTTGCGAATTTCACCACCTTATAGGGTTTGCCACCACGGAAAACCGGGTTGTAGGAGGCCTCGATCCAAATCTCGCGGCCGCTCTTGGTAATGCGCTTGTACTGTTGCCGGTCGAATTCGCCGCGGCCGAGCCGCCCCCAGAATTCGCGGTATTCCACACTGTTCGCTTCGGCTGGATCAACGAAAATCCGATGATGCTTGCCCTTGATCTCGGCAAGCTCATAGCCCAAAGCCGCGCAGAAATTGGCATTGGCGTTGAGGATATTGCCGCTGAGATCGAATTCGATAATCGCCTGTGACTTGTGCATCGCAGCCAGAACAGCTGCGGTATCGCCACCAAAACGTGGGAAAAGCCTGCTCATACAACGCCTCCTTCGGCATCTAATCGATTTTCATGCGCCATTTGGGCGCAACAAAGAGCACACGCTTCGGCCGGTCAAAACCGCGAATGCCCGTGTATTTCAATATCTGTTGTGGCCGTGGGTCCTGGCTTTGGCGAGCGCTGTACCTCGGAAAGAAGCCACCGCGCCGGTCAGGTTTTTTTGAAAAAGACATGCCGGTCTTCCCGGCTTGTGCATGAGCGTCATGCTCGAACATTCTAATATTCGAATGCACGCTACAACTATTAGTATAATTACTAAAATAAGAATTAATAAGCCGAGTAATTTTTAGGCATAAGGATTTCCGCCATCATCCTCGATGGTGGACCTCTCCATAAACAACTCCGCAATTAATCAATTGTTTTTATTTTATTTTTTGAAGATTTTCCGGAAAATATTCCGGGCTAAAAGTCGCCTTTAGGATCGGCCTCTCGGCGAACTCCCCGTTCGCAAAAACACCACTAAACGTCACAATCTTTAATTGATTTTGCACCTCATCATATTCGACCACACGCGACAAATGCCGAATTTGCAATCGCTGCGAAAGGAGCGCGTGCAGGTATTGCCCGCGCTCCTTTCCAGATCAGCGTTCCGCGTAAATACCGTAAAGGATCGGCATCAAGCCGATCAGCGCCTCAAAGCGGGCAAAGGACTTTCGCTCCGGCAATGTCCAACCGGTTTCGGCAAGCGCCGAAAGACGTGGGAAGACCAGCCTGTCGAACACACCGCGATCCGTCATCGGTTCCGACCAGATGCAGCATTGCACGCCGGACAAGCGCTTCTTCTGCTCTTCAGTCCAGCCTTCGATGGGATCGAATGTGTAGAGTTTTTCCGGATCGGACCAGCCGGCCCAGCTGGCACCCGGCTCCGACCATGCCTGGCTGTTGGCCATGTCGAGATAATAGACCTGGCCGGGGCAAACGACCATGTCGTAGCCCTCGCCTGCCAAGGCCGCAGATGCTTCGACCGTCCGCCAACCGAACAGCAGCGACTTTTTCTTGTCGATGACGTTGCCATGGGCCGCTTCCTGCCAGCCGCCGGTGATGCGGCCGCGCGAGGCGAGAAAGGCCTGGATACGCGCCAGGAACTCCGCCTGCAGCACCGCAGCACCCGATCCGTCGATCTCGTCTGCACCATGCGTGTTGGTGACGACATTCAGCCGCGCGGCATGCGCAGTTACCATCGCTTCGCCGCTGACGTCGCGCAAGCGCGCCAGGGCTTCGGGCGAGCCCGACCATGCCCCGAGCGGCACTTCGTCGGCGCCGATATGAATGATCTTGGATGGAAACAGCTCGATCAGTTCGTCGAAGATCGTCTCAAGAACACGGTAGGTTTCCTCTCGCGCCGGATTGATGCAATTGTCCGGGAAACCTTGCACTGAGAAATAACTGCCCTTTTCCTGCGGATCGCGAAGTTCCGGGATCGCCTGTAACATCGCATAGCAATGTCCGGGCACATCGATTTCCGGCACCACCTCAATGCCGAGCCCTCCGGCAAGCGCCACGATCTGGCGAATAGCAGCCTTGGTGTAATAACCGCCGGTCACCTGTGGGCCGGAGCCCAGAAGCGGCGGGATTTTCAGACCGTGACCGTGCCACGCACCGATCTCCATCAGGGCCGGATAGGCATCGATCTCGACGCGCCATGCCTCGTCGTCTGAGAGGTGCCAATGGAACCGGTTCAGCTTGTTCCAGGCCATGATGCGCAGGAACTGCTCGATTTCCGCCGTGCCGTAAAACTGCCGCGCGACATCGAGATGCACGCCACGCCAGCCGAGCGCCGGCGCGTCGGTGATCTCGCCGGATGCCGGAAACAGGAAGGTCTCCGGATGAAGCCGCGAGCCGCGCAGGATCTGCCCAAGCGTGATCAATCCGTAGAGAAAACCCGCTCGCGCGTTTGCGCAAACCGTCACCCCGGATGTTGAAAACTTGATATCATATGCCTCCGGCGCCAAGCCAGCGACTGAAGCAAACGAGACTGGAAACCCGCCTTCAGCTGCAGGACGGACGATACCTTCGACAGGAAACAGGCTGTCCACAAGCGCCTTGAATGCCCCGGCAGCAGCCGCTGCGTCACCATCCTCGGCATGCAGCGCAAGTCCGGCGGGAGGGGCCATCTGGCCGGAAACCGAGACGGCACTTGGCCATGGCACAACGGAAACCGCTACCGGCGCAACCTTCGGAACCGGATAAACGACGGCACCGCGCGTCAAAGCCGCATTGTCGCCCTTGGCTCGCGTCGGAGCGACGCTGACCGGCACCGTATTGTTGTCGGCAAGCACGACATAACCGGCATTGGCACCATCGGTCCAATGCTTGGGATGATAGCTCATGCCATGCGCCTTGATGGTCCAGGTCTCGCCGGGCTGGAGCACGAAGCCTTCTAGCGGTGCGAATTCCGAGTGGTTCGACAGCCGCTTCAACAGTCTGCCGCCCTCGACCGTAGCTTCCGGGTCGATGCGGGCCGGGCCGGACACGCAAAGTTTGAAATCGGCCAGCGGCTGATCGGTGTTGTTGGTCAAGGTCAGTGTGTAAACGGGATTTTCATCCTGCCCCGCAGGCACCCAGAATGTTTCCAGCTGATATTTGGTCTTGCTTGCAATCGTCATCTTGTCCTCCAGAAAACTGTCATTCGGCGCTGGTGAGCAGCCCCGCGTAAACGCCGGGCGCGGAGTTCGGGATCGGCGCAGCACCCACCGTCCGCTCGTAAAACGCCGATGGCCCGACATCGCCGATAATGGCGTAGCCGTATCCCATCACTTTCAAATCCAGCAGACTGGCGAGAAGCAGGGCATGGCCGATGCCCTCGCCGCGTGCCGCCTCATCCACGCCCGTTGGTCCGAAAAAGCTGCGGGCGATCGATTCATGGCAGGCAAAGCCGATCAGCTTTTGGGCCCGCGTCGCAAGAAAACAGGTCGGCGGCTGGCGGGCAAAAGCCACGGCAGTCTCGCTTGCCCATCCCGATCCGAACTTTTCTCGCACCCAGCCGGTGACCAGTTCAAGTTCCGGCGCAAGCGCCCGCCTGATGCTGACACCGGCCTTTTCCATGCGCGCATCGAGTTCCGGAACCGGCTTAACCAGGGAAAGATTGACCAGATAATCCATATGTTGAACCCTGTGTGATTAAGTTTGGGATGGGCGAGCGCACGGACGAAAACAGTTATCGCCGATCACTGAAGCCGCCTGCTCGAAAAGCTGTGGCAATATTGTGCGTGATGCGGAGCATGGCAAGATCGCTCGCCTTGATAACCACTGGGTAGCGCTGGAGGAAAAGCCACATCAAGGCGGAAGCCCCTGCTCTTTAAGGCATCGTCAGCGCCGGCGGCCTCAAGCGTGTCCGGCGGCATCAGCCATGACGAACTCCTCCCCAGACTTCGTTGATCCAGCCATTAAGTCAATGTATTTGACTTAAACTAAGGTGAGAGTTGAACGCCTGTCAACCGGTTGGCTCGCACCATCACCGAAATCAAGCCACCGCAAACAACAGTTGCGAGTGCGGCCGAACGCGCAAAAAACCAAATTTACCTTAAGTTAAGAAAGTCCTAATCTCACCTATTACGATAGTGACTTCCAGCTTATATTCGCTCAAATTGCATGAAGGAAAGAATAACCACACGCAACGAGAGGAGCGCGGCATATGTCCACCCTGCAAATCGAGATGCTGGTTTATGGTGCCATCGCCTTGCTCTATCTGGCGCCGACTTATATCGAGGGTGAAAGAACCGGCGGCCAGTGGTCGCCCCACCGCGTAGCAGGCCTGGTCTTCTGCTTCTTCTGGCCTTTGCTGACCGTCGTACTGATCTGTAAGGCCGCATCCGCGAACTCAAAACCAACATTTGTTTTTGTCGATCACCCAGCGCCCATACGACGCAATTCCGCAAGGCGGACCCGTGATTAAGCAGTCAGATAGCGCTGCCTTCGATTTCAGGATCGATTAACCATCAAGGCATAAGGCGAAGGCAGTCCCGGTTTTCATCAAAATCCACCAAGGATTGCATGGATTTAGACACGGACAAGTCCACGCAACGATCTACGCCGCCCTGGACGAGCCGGGAAACACGAATGAAATTGCAGTCGATGAGAGAATCGTCGCCATCGGTTGCTTACTTACAGTTTAAATAAAAATTCAAAATTCTTTTTAAATCAATTTTTACCGTGAGACCAAATATAGGAATTTGCTTCTGAATTCTGGTCCAGATTAACACATCACGGACGCTTTTCAGGCACTATCAGGCCTCTCAGGGCAAGTCGGGGATTCTGCGGCATGTGTGGATTTGGCGGGTATTTTGGAAATGGCGTCGCGCCCCATGATGCACAGCCATTGTTGCAGCGCATGGTTGCCGCGATCGCGCACCGGGGTCCGGATGAGCAGGGGATTTTCACCGCTCCCGCGGTCGGGCTCGGCCATGCACGCCTGTCGATCGTTGGCTTGGGCGATGGCCAGCAGCCGATGACGCATTCCAGCGGCAATTTCACCATCGTCTTCAACGGCGAAATTTTCAACTATGTCGAGCTGCGCGAGACGTTGAAGGCGCAGGGCCATGTGTTCCGCACCGGCAGCGACACCGAAGTAATCCTGCACCTCTACGAACGCATGGGGCCGGATTGCGTCTCCTTGCTCAACGGTGATTTTGCCTTTGCGATCTGGGACGCATCCAGACAACGCATGGTCATTGCCCGCGACCGGATGGGCGTTCGCCCGCTCTTCTACACGACGGTCGGCAAGACCCTTTATTTCGCTTCGGAAGTGAAGGCGCTGCTCCAGGTGCCCGGCGTCGCGGCTGAGATGGATCCGCTGGCGCTGGATCAAATCTTCACGCTTTGGGCACCAATTGCACCGCGCACAGCCTTTCGCGACATATTCGAACTTGAGCCAGCGCATCTTTTGATCGCCGAGAAAAATGATGTCTCGATCAAGCATTACTGGCAGCTGCAATATCCCGACATGGGCGAGCCTGCCGTCTACACGGACGAACGCGGCGCCGCCGAGGAATTGCGCGCCCTCTTGACCGATGCGACGCGTATCCGGATGCGGGCGGATGTTCCGGTCGGCTCCTATCTTTCCGGCGGCCTCGATTCGTCGATCGTCTCGGCACTGGCCGCCCCCATGGCAGCCGGCGGCCTCTCGACGTTCTCGGTCACCTTCGGCAGCGCAGAACATGACGAAAGCGCTTTCCAGCAACAGATGACCAAGGTGCTCGGCACACATCATCACGCGGTTGCCTGCGGCGAAGGCGATATCGCCAGCGTCTTTCCCGATGTGATCCGCTTCACCGAACGCCCGGTCCTGCGCACGGCCCCGGCGCCGCTCTACCAGCTGTCCGGCCTTGTTCGCGAAAAGGGCCTTAAGGTTGTCCTGACCGGCGAAGGTGCCGACGAGGTATTTGCCGGCTACGATATTTTCAAGGAGGCACGAGTGCGCCGTTTCTGCGCCCGCCAGCCCGGCTCCCGGATCAGGCCGCACCTGTTTCGCAAGCTCTATGCCTATCTGCCCGGCCTGAAGCAGCAATCGGCCGAATATCTCGCCGCCTTCTTCGGCGCCGGCGATGACAGACCGGATGATCCGCTGTTCTCGCACCGGCCACGCCTGCGCGGAACGGCAGCCGCCAAGCTGTTCTTCTCCGGCGACCTGCGCCAAACGCTCGCAGGCTACGATGCCGCCGCAGAAATGATTTCGCTTCTGCCGCGGGACTTCGCCCGCTGGCACCCGCTGCATCAGGCGCAATGTCTCGAAAGCCGTTTCCTTCTGCCCGGCTATATCCTGTCGAGCCAGGGCGATCGCATGGCCATGGCACATGGCATCGAAGGCCGTTTTCCCTTCCTCGACCATCGCCTCGTCGAATTCGCGACGCATCTGCCTCCTGAAATGAAGCTCAAGGGGCTTGTCGAAAAGCACATCCTGCGGGAAGCCACAAAAGACCTGCTTCCGGACTCCATCGGGCGCCGGACAAAGCAGCCCTACCGGGCACCGGACAGCCAGTCCTTCGTCGGCAAGAACGAACGGGATTACGTCCGCGATGCCTTCAGTGAACGCAGCATCGCCGAAACCGGGCTTTTCAATCCGAAAGCCGTCTCGAAACTTTACGAGAAATGCAGCGAGAAGCCGGCGTCCGGCTATCGCGACAATGTCGCCTTCGTCGGCATCCTATCAACCCAGCTCTGGCAAAACACATTTTCGGCCGCCAAGGTGCTCAGCACCAAGGCGGCTTGAGCTTTATTTGAGGAAAGACATATGACCCAGCCCTTCAAGGACAGCATCAAGGCCTTCATCATCGAGAATTTCCTGTTCGGCGACACGTCCTACGATCTTCAGGACGAGGCATCGCTGATCGAAAACGAGGTCATCGATTCCACCGGCGTTCTTGAGCTGGTCGCCTTCATCGAAGACCAGTTCGGTTTCGTCATGGCCGACGCGGATATCGTCCCGGCCAATCTCGATTCCGTGGCGCGCATCACGGCCTTCGTTGCTAGGCACGCCCAGGATCCCGCACTCAACAAGATGTCGGCCTGACAGGATCGGCCGACGGGAGACAGACGATGCGCGTCGAAGAGTTTCTGCAGAACAGCGCCCGCATCAACGGCGCAAAAACGGCTCTGGTGGCCGGCGAAAAGCGCATCACCTATGCGGAGTTCGACGCGGCTGCCGGCCGGCTGGCCTCGTCGCTTGCCGCAGGCGGGATCCTGCGCGGCGACCGCGTCCTCATCTTCATGAACAATTGCTGGGAAGCAGCGGTTTCGCTGTTTGCCATCCTGAAGGCCGGGGCCACCGCCGTGCCGGTCAATCCGTCGACCAAGGCCGACAAGCTCGCCTATATGATCAGCAACTGCGAGGCTGCGGGCATCTTGACGCAAGGCAAACTGCTGCCCGTCGTTTCAGAAGCCAGGGCAACCGAGCCAAGGCCGTTGTTCATCGCATCGACAAAATTCCGAGGGGCTGGTCCCGGTGAAGGCATTGCCGATTTCGAAACCTGCCTGGCAGCCGCCGAAACCGGCGTCGATCACCACGGCATCGATGTCGATCTGGCGCTCTTGATCTATACCTCTGGCTCGACCGGTCGCCCAAAGGGCGTGATGATGACGCACCGGAATGTCGAGGCCGCCGCAACCTCGATCACCACCTATCTGGAAAACACAGCCGACGACATCATCCTGAATGTTCTGCCGCTGGCGTTCGACTATGGCCTCTACCAGCTGCTGATGTCGGTCAAACTCGGCGCGACCATCGTTCTGGAAGCCTCCTTTGCCTTCCCGCAGGCGATCTTCGACCGTATCCGCGAGGAAAACGTTACCGGCTTTCCGCTGGTGCCGACCATGGCGGCGATGATCCTGCAGCTGCGTGACCTCGAGCCGGATTTCCTGCCGAGCCTGCGCTACATCACCAATACCGCAGCTGCCCTGCCGCCAGCCCATATCGCCCGTCTGCGCGAACTGTTCCCGCGCGCGACGATCTATTCGATGTACGGCCTGACCGAATGCAAGCGCTGCACCTACCTGCCGCCGGCCGAACTCGATCGCCGCCCCGGCTCCGTCGGCATCGCCATCCCCAATACCGAAGCCTTCGTGGTCGACGACAACGGCCGGCGCGTGGCGCCCGGCGTCCCTGGCGAACTGGTGATCCGTGGCCCGCATGTGATGCAGGGTTACTGGCGCAACGACGAGGCGACCAACAAGATGCTGCGCCCCGGCCCCAACCCCTGGGAAAAGGTACTCTACACCGGTGACCTCTTCCGCACCGACGAGGAAGGGTTCCTCTATTTCGTCGGCCGCAAGGACGACATCATCAAGACCCGTGGTGAAAAAGTCGCGCCGAAGGAAGTCGAGACGGTGCTGCACGCCCATCCCGGCATTGCCGAGGCGGTCGTCATCGGCCTGCCCGATCCTGTCCTTGGCCAGGCAATCGCCGCCATCGTCGTTCTCTCCGATCCTGCTCTGACGGAGCGCGAGATCATCAAGCATTGCACCGGCCATTTGGAAGACTTCATGGTTCCGCGTCTCATCGAGTTTCGCGCTGAACTGCCGAAGACGGATACCGGCAAGGTCAGCCGCAGGCTCGCCGCAGAAACACTGGAGGCTGCCGAATGAACATGCACAAAGCCGATACACCAGCCGCATTCTCGGCAGCAACGCTGGCACTCGATCCGGCCAAGGAAACCGACAAGATCGTCGCAGCACTGCGTGAGCAACTGCGCGGTCCGCTGCGCAAGCGCGGTCTCGTTCTCGGGCTTTCCGGCGGCATCGACAGTAGCGTCTGCGCAGCCCTTGCCGCCCGCGCGGTCGGTGCAAAGAACGTCTACGCGTTGTTCATGCCGGAAAACGATTCCGATCCCGAGAGCTTGCGCCTCGGCCGCACCATCACCGAAACCTTCGGCATCGACAGCGTCGTCGAGGAGATCGGCCCGTCGCTGCAAGCCATGGGCTGCTACGATCGCCGCGACGCCTTCATCCGCGAACTGGTTCCGGACTACACAAGCGCCTGGGCCTCGAAAATCGTCATTTCCAATGCGCTGGAAGGCGATGGCTACAACATTTCCTACCTCGTCGTGCAGGACCCGGATGGCAAGCAGACAAAGCTGCGCATGACGCCATCGGTTTATCTCGGCATCGTCGCGGCCACCAACATGAAGCAGCGTACCCGCAAGCAGCTCGAATATTTCCATGCCGACCGGCTGAACTTCGCCGTCATCGGCACGCCGAACCGGCTGGAATACGATCAGGGCTTTTTCGTCAAGAACGGCGATGGTGCTGCCGACGTCAAGCCGATCGCCCACCTCTACAAGACCCAGGTCTATCAGCTGGCCGCTTACCTTGGCGTGCCGGAGGAAATCTGCAAGCGCCCGCCGACGACCGATACCTATTCACTGCAGCAGACGCAGGAGGAGTTCTACTTCTCCCTGCCCTACGACCGGATGGATCTCTGCCTCTACGGCCTCAACAACAATCTGCCCGCAGAAACCGTTGCCGCCGCCGCCGGGTTGACCGCAGACCAAATGACACGCGTCTGGGCCGATATCGCCGCCAAGCGCAAGGCGACGCGCTACCTGCATCTTGCGCCGCAGCTGGTCGAACCAGTCAGTGAAATCGCACCGAAGTGAGACATGGGGTTTTGGAAGGCGGCGGCCGCGTCAATCGATATCGCCTGCCGCTAACCGGCTCCAGTGTTCACCGGCCAGCCCATTGAAGAACCCTTCGCCATTCTGAAAAGCCTGCAGGATCTCCGGATATTTACTGTGGATGACGCTTGAGGCGATGTGGGTAAAGGAGATGCGCCGGCCGAGCATGGCTTCGAGAAGCGCCGGCTGGGTGCGGCCGCGCAACGCAACAAGTCCCCGCGCTGCGGCATGCGCGATCAGGCAATCGATGACCTGGCGTTCCTGGCCGGGGATCGACAGGATCTGCAGGACCCGCCCGATGCGGCCCGCATTGCCATGATAGACGAAGGCACCGACGACGGCACCGGTCCGCGCCTCAACCTTGCAGAACACGGCCTCGCCTTCCGACCTCGCGTACTTTGCATCCCCCAAGATATAGGCCAACTGATCACCTGGAAAATCAGGCCGGAGCCGGTATCGCGCCGTCAGCCGGCTAAAAAGTGCGGCAAACTCTTCGACAGACACGTCACTCGTCTTGAAGCTCCCCTGCCCATTCCATGCCGCCGGAATGCCGGACCATCGCAGGTCATCGGCGCCCATGCGCCGGAGCAGGATATCATCGGTCTTGCGCGCCACCGGCCGCAAAAAACGCGCAGCGCCGATGCGGCTTGCGCCGAGCTCGGCAAAAAATCCGGCCGGCCGGATGATGCGAAGCCAGTCGAGACTGTATTGCGGCATAGCCAGCCCGCGCAGCTTCATCCACATCGAGGCCGACACCTCGCTCGCCGTCTCGCTGAACGACAGGTCCTGTGGGCCGGCGAGAAATGCTTTGAGCAACCGCGCGCCCGCCAGCGGATCAGCCTCCCGGCCCTCGACCATCAGCGAACCGCAAATCGCTGCCCGCAATTGACGGCCTTCGAATGTCATCGGCAATCCGGTGACGCCGACGAAACCGGTCATCTCGCCGCCGTCATTCAAATGAACAAGCGATGCGATACCGATGTCCTGACCGGGCGCATCGAGATAGAAAGACTGGAGATAGTCTGCCAGCCCCTTGCTGGCTGGAGCTTTTGAGTCGCGAAAGACACGTTGGAACATCCCCGCCAAGGCCGGGATATCGGAGCTTTGCAACGCGCGGATTTCACTCATCGGCTTTTCGGGTTCCGGCAACAGGTTTTTCGGGCAGGCTTGGTGCAGACGGGTTAGGCTTCGGACCGTTTCTGAACATAGGCGACGCGTGGAAGCCCAGCCGCATCTTCCGCAAAGGCCGCAGGCTCATACCCCCGTGCTCGGGCGAGAAGGGCCGCAGCTTGCCGGTGCTGCCCCTCACCGAACTCGAACGCAAGCCACCCACCCGGTTTCAGGAATGCGAGCGCATCTCGAACGAGACGCTGGTGGATTGAAATACCATAGGGGCCACCATCAAAAGCCTCGCGCGGCTCGCTGTCGAGCAGATGGGCGCTGTCGCCTTCCAGGCGTTGGCTGGAGATATAGGGAGGATTGCAGACGATCAGATCGATCTTGCCCTCGAGATCCTTGTCCGAAAGTCCACCGAACAGGTCGCCCTGGATCACGCTCACACGATCGGAAAATCCGCAACGCATGGCGTTTCGCGTTGCAAGGCTCACAGTCTCGTCCGTCAGATCGCATGCCCAGAGCCGGGCTTCCGGGATGTGCGTGGCGATGGCCAGCGCCAGATTGCCGGAGCCGCAGCACATGTCGATGACCAGCGGATTTTCGACCCGTCCTTCGATCAACCCGAGCGACGTGCGGCCCAAAAGCTCGGTTTCTTCTCTTGGGACGAGCACGTCGGGAGCCAGTTCAAGATCGACCCCCATGAAACGGTGCAGCGGCGTTCCGATCCGGTTCTCAAAACGTGCTTTGTCCATCACCAGCGCAACCCCAACCTGCAATCGCCAAAACCTACTGCAAGCAATAGCGTAGCGAAGTAAACATAAACTGAAATCAATACGGCAATGGCAAGCGTTAACCTCAATATGAATTCTCTGATGCCGCAAAGACCGGATCGCGGTGAAATTAACGACCTTTGCAGCGATTGAACGTATTGTGGGACAACCAGAAATCAAATGAAACAGACACACCTGCAACTTTGAGGTTTCGCCGGTTTCGCCGTGGTTGTTACCGCAACTAACCGGAACCGCATTGCCTGCAAGAGGAGAGAACCAACGGTGACAGCGGACGCTTTTCATGCGCCCAAGCAGCGAACGCTGCTGTCGATGGTCATGTCCTACATGGCCTCCGGCGGCAGCCTCATCTTGAGTTCTGCTGCCCAACTGCTCACCTTCGCTATTCTGGCCCGATCACTCGGTGTCAACGAGTTCAGCGTCTTCGTCGCCGTTACCGCAGTTTGCAATATTGCCGTTCATCTCTGCGGCCTTGGCGGCATGGAGTGCCTGGTCAGGCGCGTCGCACGCGATCCCTCGATGTATCCGGTCATGCTCGGCCATAACATCATCCTGACGGCCATCAGCGGCGTGGCCCTGGTATTGCTCGGCGTGGCCATATTACCGTTTTTCTTCGCGCTCTCACCCGATCCATCGCTCAATCTCCTCGATATGACGCTGATGCTGATCACCAACATCATTTTCTTGCGCATTATTGTCCTGACCGAGCAGATCTTCATAGGCCATTCCAATTTCGCCTCTGCCAATATGACCGTGGTCGGCTTCGCCATGGCGCGCACCGTTGCCGCAGCGCTTGCCTGCCTGGCATTTGGCGTCTCGACGGTTGCGGAATGGGCTATTTGGCAGTTTGCCTGCCATGTCGTGGTCGCGGCCTTCTGCATCCGGGCATTGGCAAAACTGGGGCGCCCAAAATACGAGATCGTCAGGGAGGAACTGCCGCTCGGCATGTATTTCAGCATCCCCTTCATCCTACGCGCCATCCGCCAGAATGCCGACCTCCTGACGCTCAGCCTCGTGACGACAGCCGAGATCGTTGCGAGTTACAGCGTCGCCCGACGAATTTTGGAGAGCAGCTATCTTTCCGTCGAGGCCTTGAACCGGCTGATGTATCCGGGCTCGGCGCGGGCTGCCGCCATGGGCCTTCATAAGGCGATGGACCGCATCCGCAGGGTGCTCTTTGCCGCAACCGGCATCAGTCTGGTAGCGGCTACGACCGTGTTCCTGCTGGCACCCTTGCTACCCTTCCTGTTCGGCCACGAATATCTGACGCTCGTGTCCTTCGTGCGCAGTCTTTGCTGGGTCGTCGTGCCGCTCGGCATGTGGTCGATCGCCGTGGAAGCTCTGGGTGCTGCCGGCTATCACGCCGCGCGCGCCGGCGTCATGGGTCTTGGCAGTATTCTCGGCGCGGCCTTGGCTGCCTGGGCAACCTGGTACGCCCCGCCGATGGGAACAGTCGTTTCATTCTACGTCATCGAGATCGCAATGGTGGCGGTCGCCTGGGTGGTCTTCTTCCGGTACGCGAAGCAGGACGAAGCAAAAGGTGTTGCTGCAGCAGCGCTTACATGAATGCGCTTTAAGTCGCTTAGAGAGTATTGACCGGCATCCCATACATAATTGTCCTACAGAGCCGGATATGAAGAGTGTGATATGGCCCCCGCTGCGGAAAACGCACTGGAACACCCCCCCGAACTCTCCGGCACACCTGCCGGGGAAGGAAAAACCAAGGCCCATACAGGCACAGTTCGCGCCATGGAGCGATCGGACCTGCCCATTGTCGCCGATCTTTTCACCCGGACCTTCCGCAAGAACAACCAAAAGACCGACAGCCAACTGGCCGGCTATCTCGAAACGGTTTTCTTCGGCAGCCCTCTTTATACGCCGGACGTCGGCAGTCTCGTTCATCTCAGCGAAACATCGGCGATCGACAGCGCCATTCTGGCCATGCCGATAGAATACAGCGTTCATGGCCGGCCGGTGACCGCCCGGGTTCTCTGCGCGTTCATGGCCGAGGGAAAGTCCGGCGCGGCTGGAGCGGCCCGTCTTGCCCGCATGCTGCGTGCCGCACGCCAGGACTTCTGCTTTTCCGACAACGCATCACCGGTCAGCGCCGACCATTGGGTTGCGGGCGGTGGCCTTGTCCTGCCTGTTCAAAGTCTGGAATGGCATCGCACGTTCCGCCCGGCGGCAGCAGCGCTCCACATGTCGCGCCGCAAGGTCAAGCTGCTCGGCAAGCTGCCGCTGAAGGGACTTGCACGTGCCGTGGACCGCTTCGTTCGCCGCTCAAGAACCTCCTTCGCTGCGGCTCCGCATGATGGCATCAGGAGCGCACCGGTCTCGCCGCAGCAGTTCATGGAACAGGCTCGGTTGATGATGGGGCGTTTCTCGGTCCATCCGGTCTTTTCCAAGGAGGAATTCGATTGGCTGATCGCTGCTGCGAAACTGAACACCTCGCTTGGTGAACTTCAATGCTGCAGCATCACGAATGCTCAAGGCGAAATCATCGGCTGCTACCTGTATTTTGGTGCGGATGGCCGCAACGCCGTGGTTATGAACGTGTTCTGCCACGAGCGCCAGGAAGCGGCCGTCGTCTCCCAGCTTTTCACCGATCTCGACAACCTGGGATATGCAAGTGCGCAAGGAATGGCACAGCCATTCCTGATACAGGCGGTGCTGCGGCAACGTCATCTGATCCACAAGCATACCGGCTATTTTTGCCTGGTGACACGCCATGCCGACCTGAAGGAGGCAGCCATTGGCGACGGGTTCTACGCCGGCGGTCTTGCCTCGGAAAGCTGGAGCCGGCTGCTTCACGATTTCTAGACCGACTACCCCGTATGCGAGTGCTGCTACCCGGCATTTTAACGCCCGGTTTACCATAAGCGGCTATTCATGATGTTCACCAAGAGCACGGCGATAGTCTGTACGGGCTTGAAGCATGCTGCGGAGACAGAACGGATGTATACGCCGAAGGAGCCGGATCTGCGGCAAGCGATGAAGCGCCCGGAAACGGTTGCGCGCCCGCGTCCCGGCTCTTTGCTTGACTTGGTCTCCGACGACGAAGACGATTTCCGCCCCGCTCATCAGGCCTTCACGGCCACCGAGACGGCCCGCGCAACGTTTTCGCCGAACCGGCAGCAGGCGGCAATCGCCGAGCAAATCAATACGCCGTCAATGCCCGTCAAAGGGCAGATCATGGGCTATGTTGCAGCCCTTCGCGCCATCGGTCCCGATGACGTTTTCCTGTGGCTGAAGGATGGCCTGCTCTGGATTGTCGGCGCAACGGTGCTGTGCATCGCTGCCGCCCTGATCTACGCGATGGTCGCCCAGCCGCGTTACACTGTCTACACCGACCTCGTCATCGATCCGTCCAATCTTCAGGTGGTCAACGACGACGTGTTCGGCTCAAGCCCGCTGCGCGATTCGCAACTGCTCGAAGTCGAAAGCAAGCTGCGAATCCTCACGTCACGCAATGTCCTGACCCGCGTTATTGACAGCATGAACCTGACGCAGGACCCGGAGTTCGTAAAGCCGGGCATGTTCGATGGCATCAAGCAGCTCATTTCGAGCGCCTCGAAGGACGAGACCCAGCAGGCAAAGATGCAAGGCGCCACCCGCGCTTTGGCCGAGCGGGTCGAAGCGCGGCGCGAAGAGCGTTCGTTCGTCGTCTCTCTTGGCGTCTATACCGATAGTCCCGCAAAATCGGTGACCTTGTCCGACGCGATCGTCGATGCATTCGAAACGGAAATCTTCGAGTCCGCCGCGCAAAGTGCAGGCAGGGTGGCAACGACGCTCAACGATCGTCTCGACGAGCTTCGCCGCAGCGTCACCAACGCCGAAGCAAAGGTGGAGGAGTTCAAGCGCCGGAAGGGGCTGCAATCATCCAAAGGCGAGCTGGTCAGCACACAGCTGGTTGCCGAGTTGAACACGCAGGTGCTGACAGCACAACAACGCTATATCGAGCTGGAGACACGATACAAGCAGATGCAGGAAGCGATTTCCACCGGCCGGACCGGCACAGCGTCTGTTTTCGCGTCGCCCGCAATGACGGCGTTGCGGCAGGATTACGACCAGGCTCTGTTGCAGCTCAATTCCCTGAAGCTGACCTATGGCACCCGCCACCCGCGGATCACCGCCGCCCTTTCCGATCTATCGACATTGAAGACATCGATCAACAATGAAGCCCGGCGGATCGCCGATGCGGCATTCGGAGACATGAACCAGGCAAAATCGGCGCTCTCTGCCCTGCAAGGCAAGGCCAACGAACAGCAGACGACCGTCTACATGGACAACGACTCGCAGGTCGAGCTGCGCGATCTGGAACGCGACGCGCGCGCCAAGGCAGCCCTCTATGAAACGCACCTGACCCGTGCCCAACAGATTACCGAACAGCAGCAGATCAACACGTCCAATATCCGGGTCATTTCCCGTGCAATGCCGCCGCAATCGCGCAGCTGGCCACCGCGCACCCTGATACTGCTTGCCGTCGGCGCGTTCGCCGGGATCGCAATCGGCATCGGACTTGCCCTGTTGTTCGGCATTCTGCGGGCTTTGCGCCAATACCGGCCGCGCACGGGCTGACATGAAGATCACGTCGCCGGACAATCATGCGCTGCCGGAAGCCGCCGGTATGGGGACCGCCGGTATCAGCGCTGGTCCGGCCTTGTTCATGGCGATCTTCCTGTTCTTCTGGATTTCCATGACGCCGTTCGTCGATCTTACCGGCGAAGGCATTCTCGACCCGTCCGCCGGCAATTCCAACCGTCTGAATCAGATCGTATCGCTCAGCCTGTTTGCCGGCACGCTGTGCTACGGCCTGCTCCACCCGTTGCGCGCGACGATCCTGCAGCCCCGCGCCCTGCTTTTGCCGATGTTCGGCTGGTTCCTGTTCGTTTCGCTGATGTCCAACCATCCGATGCTCGGCATCAAGGCGGTCATCCTCACCGTCATGGCGACCATCAATGCCAGTATCTACCTGTTGATGCCGGCCTCTGAGAAACAATTCGCCAAGCTGCTGGCGATCGGCACGCTGATCACGTTGGCAACCGCCTATTACGGCATCATCTTCAAACCGGAGCTCTCGATCCACCAGCTGTCGGAATTGCGTGAACCGATGAATGCCGGCATGTGGCGCGGTCATTTTCCGCACAAGAACAGCGCCGCCGCCGCCATGGTGATCGCCGCCTTCTTCGGCCTTTTCGTCATGAATGCCTGGTCGCGGGTGGCGGGGATCGCCATCGTTGTGCTTTCCGTCCTCTTTCTCGTTCACACGGGGGGGAAGACCTCCAGCGCCATGCTGCCCGGCATCCTGATCCTTGCCTTTGTATTCGAGCGTGTACGGTTTCTGCGCATTCCCATCGCCGTCGGCGGCGTCGCGCTGTTCAATCTGTTCGCCGTCGGCTCGGCGGTGTTCCGGCCGCTCGGCGAGTTCATCACCTCGCTCGGCATCGACGCGACGTTCACCAACCGGGCCGACATCTGGCGTTTCGCCTTCACGGCGCTGGCAGAAAATCCGATCACCGGCTATGGCATCAAGGCATTCTGGCAGACGCAGGAACTGGTCTATAGCGGGGGCACCGTCGAAACCTGGGCGGTCACTGCGGCCAACGGGCATAATTCCTACCTCGACATCGCGCTGATGACAGGCATCCCCGGTCTCTTCATGACCCTGCTCTGGGTTCTCTTCCTGCCGTTGCGCGACATTTCGCGCTTACCTGCGGCAATCGAACATTCCGATCTGACGCGGCTTTTCATCCGCGTCTGGCTTTACGTCATTTTCAATGCCGGTCTCGAAAGCCTGTTCTTCGAGGGCGGCAATCTGCTCTGGTTCACCTTCCTTTATTGCCTGTATGGCCTGCGTTTCCAGTCGTCGGCGGTACTCACCGGGCAACACTTGGCTCCTGCGGAAAGGCTGGCGGCCCATGTCTGACATTTTCAACACGATCGCCAATATCGCCGACCGGCTGAACAACCGGCTGATCTGGCAATTTGCAAGGACACGACGGCCAATCGCGACAGAGCGCCCGATCATTTCCTTCACCTTCGACGACGTTCCCGATACGGCCTTGACCAACGGCGCGGCCATTCTGGAACGGTATGGCGCGCGCGGCACGTTCTACATCGCCGGCGGACTGGAAGGGCGGATAGAACCGGATCGCCGGTTGATTTCGGCTGACGGCTGCCGTGAATTGTTTGCACGCGGCCACGAGATCGGCTGCCATACGTTTTCCCACCGCAAGGTCGGCACCCTGAGCAGCAGGACATTTGCCGGGGATCTCGACCGCAATGAAGCGTTCGTGACCGATGCCGGAATTTCTCGCCGGCCGAATAATTTCGCCTTCCCGTACAATGCCGCCACCCCACGGCTTCGGCACGTTCTGAAACAACGCTACATGACATGCCGGGCGGCCGGCGAAGCCATCAACCGGGATACGGTCGATCCCTTCATGCTGAAAGCCGTCGAAATCCGCCAGCCCGAGGACCATGCTTTGGGTCTGACGCGGTGGATCGACGATGTCGCAGCCAGTCCGGGCTGGCTGATCTTCTTCACCCACGATATCGCCGCCACCCCGACACCCTACGGCTGCCGGCCGGAAACACTGGAGCGGCTGGTTTCGCACGCCCGCGAACGCCAATGCGATATTCTCCCCGTTTGCGAGGCGCTGGATCGCTTCGGCTGGAAGGAGGCCCACCCTTGACCATCGTCAACCAGGCAATCGGCAAGACGACATTGCTGAAGATCAACAACTACTTCTACCGCAGGGGTGGTGCCGAAGCCGTGTTTCTCGATCACATCGCCATGTTCGAAAAGGCGGGATGGGACGTCGTTCCCTTCGCCATGCAACATGAGTTGAACCCGCCCAGCCCATGGTCCGACTATTTCGTTTCGGAGATCGAGTACGGCCATGAAACCGGCACGCTGAACAAGATCAAGCAGGTCGCGAAAATCATCTATTCCTTCGAGGCGCAGCGCAATATCGAGCGGTTGATCGAGCGCGTCAATCCGGCGATCGCCCACGCGCACAACGTCTACCATCACCTGTCGCCGGCGATCTTTTCGACGTTGAAATCGGCGGGAATCCCCACGGTAATGACCGTTCACGACCTCAAGCTCGCCTGTCCCTCCTACAAGATGCTGCGGGATGCCAAGGTCTGCGAGGACTGCAAGGGTGGCCGCATCCATAATGTGCTGGTGCACCGCTGCATCAAGGGATCGACGGTGCTCAGCACCGTCGTTCTGGCCGAGACCGCACTGCATCGCAGCCTTGGCCTGTACCGCAACAATCTCGACCGCCTCGTCGTCCCCAGCCGGTTCTACATCGACAAGCTTGTCGAGTGGGGCTGGCCACGCGAGAAGATGGTCTACATTCCGAATTTCGTCGATATCGACGCCTTCGATATCGATTGGACCGAGGGCGACTATTTCGCTTTCGCGGGGCGGCTTGCACCTGAAAAAGGGATCGACACCCTGATCCGCGCCGTAGCCCTATCGAAGCAGAAGCTGGTGATCGCGGGAACGGGGCCGGAGGAAGCTGCGCTGAAAGCGCTGGCACAGGCGCTCGAAGCAGATGTGGTGTTTGCCGGTTATCTATCCGGGCCGGCGCTCCATCGGCTGATCGGCGAGGCGAAGGCTCTGGTGCTGCCATCAGAGTGGTACGAGAATGCGCCGATCAGCGTGCTCGAAGCCTATGCACTGGAAACTCCGGTCATTGGCGCCAACATCGGCGGAATTCCCGAAATGATCCTTGAAGGCGAAACCGGCCTGATGGCCATGCCGGGAAATACACAGGATCTGGCGGCAGCACTCGCTGCGATGGATTCACGCTCACCCGAAGAGCGGCGCGAAATGGGCCGGAAGGCACGGCAATGGATCGCCGTCGACTTCTCCTCTTCCGCCTATCTGCGGCGCACAACGGAACTTTACAGCAGCCTCGGCGCGTCCCTGCCGATACGCGCAGGCTCGATCACACAATCAAATTGATACACGTTTTGTGCCTGCAACTCATAATTTCAGCCAGTCTCTACAATTTTAACGGTTATATTTCCTCGATTTCAGCCGTTCGCCGCTAACCATATCCCAAGGAACCAGGGATGTGGAACTATGAGCAACGAGCCGCGCGTTTCCAGGACGGCAACCTCTCGACCTGAACAAACGGAAGCCGAAAACAGTCTGCGCCATATCACCGAAGGTGAGCGACACGCTGCTGGAGATGCACCTGTGGAGATGCCGTCGACAATCGCGAGCGCTGCGCAGCGCATCACGGTTGTGCCTGTTCCTCCCCTGAGCGAAACCTCTCTTTTTGAATCCACTGAACCATATAAGAAAGCCGCTGCGCGCCCCAGGGTCATGATGCTGGGCAGCCGCGGTATCCCCAATGTCCAGGGTGGTGTCGAAAAGCATATCGAGATGATCGGGACCGAACTCGTCCAGATGGGTTGGGACGTCGATGTTATCGGCCGGCGTCAATATCTGCCCAACGCTTTGGAAAGTGTCTGGAACGGGATTCGGGTCATTCCCCTATGGGCGCCGAAGAGGATGGTGCTGGAGGCCATCGGGCATAGCATCGCGGGCGTTTTCCTGGCGGCGCGTCAAAGGCCCGATGTTCTGCATATCCACGCCGTTGGCCCGGCTCTGGTTGCGCCGCTGGCCCGTCTTTTCGGCCTCAAGGTCATCATCACCCATCACGGCTACGATTACGAGCGCCAGAAATGGGGCTGGTTTGCCAAGCGCATGCTCAAGACGGGTGAAGCATTCGGGATGTATGCCTCCAACGGGCGCATTGCGATCTCGCAGGAGATCGTTCGCGCCATGCGGGAAGAGTATGGTGTAGCCGTCGATTTCGTCCCGAACGGCGTATCGGTGCAACCGAAAACCACCTCCACTGAAACCCTCAAGAGTTTCGGCCTGACGCCGAGCCGATACATCGTCATGATGGCCCGCCTTGTTCCAGAAAAGCGCCAGCACGATCTGATCCTCGCCTTTGCCAAAGCCAACCGGCCCGAAAAACTGGTGATCGTCGGCGGTGCAGATCACGAGAGCGAGTATTCAGCCCATGTGAAGGCTCTGGCAGCCAAAACGCCTTCGGTGGTCATGACGGGCTTTCAGACCGGGGCCGCTCTTGCCGAACTCTACAGCAACGCCGCGCTGTTCGTGCTTCCGTCAAGCCACGAAGGCATGCCGATCGCGCTTTTGGAAGCCCTCAGTTACGGATTGCCGGTTCTTGCCAGCGATATCGTTGCTAACAGAGAACTCAAGCTCGCCCCCAACGACTACTTTCCCATGGGCGATGTCGATGCGCTTGCTGCAGCTCTTACGCGCAAATTGTCCAGTCCATTTGACGAAGACGGGACGGACCAGCTGACAAGCCAGATCCAGACGGACTACAGCTGGAAAAGGATCACCGAGCGAACGGCGCACGTGTATCGATCCGTCCTTCGCAAGCGGGCTCCCTGACGGCAGCGGTCCATCTGGCATCAACCAAATTTCAAATCATCGGCGATACCATCAGCTATTCACGGTCCTGTCCGACAACGCGCCGGGGGTGCTTCATGCAAACGGGGATGTCATTGTGGGCGTATCCATCATCATCAAAACCTTGAATGAAGAAAAGCGCATCGCCGCAACCATCGAAAGCGCGCTTGCAGCGCTGCCCGGAGGTGTCGGGGAGGTGATCATCGCCGACAGCGGCTCTAAGGATCGTACCGTTGAGATCGCCTCCGGCTACCCGGTCACCGTCGTGCAGATCGCACCGCCGGCGCAAGCCAGTTGCGGCATAGGTCCGCAACTCGGCTTCCAGTATTCCACCTTCGATCATGTCTGCCTGCTCGACGGCGACATGATCCTCGATCCGGATTTCCTGCCCGACGCGCTGCGCTTCCTTGCCGGCAATCCGGATGTTGCCGGCGTCACCGGCCATGTGGAAGAAATGCAGACCGCCAATCTCGAATATGCGCGCCGGGTGCAGCGCAACGCGCCGGAGAACCGTGTCGGGGACATTGACCGGATGAATGGCGGCGGGCTTTACCGCCGCAGCGCCATCGAGAAGGCCGGTTATATTTCCGATCGCAATCTGCACGGCTACGAGGAGTTCGATCTCGGCGTTCGGTTGCGCAGCCTGGGTTGGCGGCTTCATCGCCTCGACCGCCGCTTCGTCAGCCATTTCGGGCATACGTCGAACTCCTACCGGCTTCTGGTCCGGCGCTGGAACAGCAAGTATCTCTATGGCACCGGCGAACTGCTGCGCGCGTCGATCGGCAAGCCCTATTTCGGCCGATTGATCACCGAATTGCCGGAACTGAAACTCTGGGCAGCTGTCTATTGCTGGTGGGCTCTGTCGATCGTCATCCTGTTCGCGGCCCCGGGCTTGCTGTCAGGTCTGGCAATGGTGATCGCGCTGGCAGCCGCGATCGTTCTGCTGCTCAGCGTCAAGAAGGGCGGCTTTGCCATGGGCCTCTACACGGTCGTCGCCTGGTGCTTTCACGCCGCCGCCGTGCCGGCCGGGTTTGTCCGCCGCCGCCTGCCGCCGCAGTCCTGGATCGAAAGCCGGACGATCGGAGCCGCCCAATGAAGCTTTGGGGCCGTTGGGCAGTCGCTGCCCTGCTGGCAGCTCCATTGCCGGTCCTCGCGTCCGACGAATGGCTACCAGTGCGCGAAACCTCGATGGTGCTCGGCAACCAAAGTCCTCTCGACTTCTCGTCCATCCTGCCCAACCCGCCCATAGAAGACGGCAGCCGGCTTCTAACCGGAAAACAGGGCAATCTTGTCCGCGCCAAAGCGCCGGATAAACCCGTAAAACTGCTCTGCGCGTCGCTTGCCTGGAGCCCCGCCTCCGGTGGTTTTCCGAACCATGCCGATGCCGATCTCTATGCTGCACAGCTTGCCAAACACGGATACAACATCGCCCGGCTGCATTTTGTCGATGCCAGCCTGATGTTTGGCCGCAACCGTGATTTCGATTTCGATCCCGAAACTCTTGACCGCGTCCACTACCTGCTGGCCGCCCTGAAGCGTAACGGCATCTACTGGATCATGGACGGCTTGTCCTCCTGGCGCGGCGCTTATGGCGGCTATGACGACCGCTGGGAGCCGTCGAGCGACCTCAAGCTTGCGCTGTATTTCGACGGCAAGGCCTTTGACCACTGGCTGGAATTCCAGCGCCGCTTCCTGACGCTGGTCAACCCGTATACCGGCACCGCACCGATCGACGACAGCGCGCTGGCGCTGGTCATCCTCGTCAACGAGAACAATATCGAGTTCGATAGCATCGTGCGGGAGCGGGAGGGCAAACCCCATTACGATGACCGATTGAAACTCCCCTTCAATGCCTGGCTGAAACAGCGCTATGGCTCGTCTGATGCGCTTTCAAAAGCGTGGCCTGACCTGAAATCAGACGAACGGCTGGAAGACGCCTCGATCGCGTTACCCAAATCCCGTTACGAGGATTCGCCGCGTCTCAAGGACCTGCAGGCCTTTTTCGTATCCGTTGAAACGAGCACCACCGCCCGGATGACGGACGCCCTGCGCGGCCTTGGTTACCGGGGAGAGATCAGCAATTTCAACAACTGGCCAACACTCCAGACGACACTGAGCCGCGAAGCTCTGCCCGTCATCACGATGAATACCTATCAGGATTGGGTCGGCAGCTATTCGCCCGGCGCGACCATGACGCAGAAAAGCTCGCTCGATGACGGCGCCGGCTACATGCGCCTGATCGCCGCCGCCCGCTGGCTCGGCAAGCCTTTCGTCGTCAGCGAATATGATCATCTCTTCTGGAACCGCTATCGCTACGAGGCCGGACTTGTCATGCCTGCCTATGCCGCTCAACAGGGCTGGGACGTGCTCTGCCGCCACGCGCACGGCCCGATCATCCTGAAGTACGGCGAGCCCTATCCCCACAAGAAGGGCATGCTTCCCTATGCCATCGCACTTGATCCGGTGGCGCGCGCCGGCGAGACGCTGGCAGCCCTTCTGTTCCGGCGCGGCGATGTCGCAACGTCGAAATTGACGATCCCGTTTCTTGTGCGGGGTGAGCAGGATCTCACCGACGACATGCAGGCACGCGAACCCGAACAGCTCACCGAGCTTGGCCTTGTCGGTGCGATCGGCATGACGAAGGCGGCAACGGGCAGCTTGAGCGTCGGTCAGCCGCGATCGTCCGTCGATCCCCAGACCATCCTCGATGCCGCCAAGGCCGCCGGACTTTTGGCGACGGACAACCAGACCGACCTGAAAACCGGGCTTTATGAAAGCGATACCGGCGAACTGCTTCTTGACCGCCTCCGCGGTCAATTGCGGGTGTCCACGCCAAAGACCGAAGCGGTGGCGTTTTCGACGCTGCGGGAGCCCGTTAACCTGGGCAGCGTTCGCGTCGAGGCATCGGACGGCAATGGGATGCTGGCGGTTTCCGTGCTGGACGATGCCGAAAGCATTGTACAAAGCCACAGGCTTCTCGTCATCTACGCTACCGACGCGCACAATACCGGCATGAAGTTCCGCGACGACGAGGACAAAGTGATAGCCGATTTCGGTCAGCTGCCGGTTTTGATCCGCAAGGGTTATGTCGATCTGTCGCTGACGCTTGCCAAAGGCGAATGGCGGCTGACGCCGGTCACGCTGAACGGCATCGCCTCGACGGCCGCCGGCCAAGTGATAACGCCAGCCGGCTTCCGTCTTTCCAACGATGCGGCGTCAGGTCCGACAACGTTCTTTCTTCTTGAGAGAGACTGATCTGGGAGCCAATCAGCTCCGCAGTCCAGGCGCCTCGTGGCCGGTCCGCGCCACATATTCCGTGTAGCCGCCGCCATATTCGTGGATACCGTCCGGGGTCAGCTCCAGAACCCGGTTGGACAATGCGCCGAGGAAATGCCGGTCGTGGGAGACGAACAGCATGGTACCTTCGTACTCGGAAAGCGCCTTGATAAGCATTTCCTTGGTGTCGAGGTCCAGATGGTTGGTCGGCTCGTCGAGCACCAGCAGATTGGGCGGGTCGAACAGCATGATGGCCATGACCAGCCGCGCCTTCTCGCCGCCCGACAGAACGCGGCAGCGCTTTTCAACGTCATCACCGGAAAACCCGAAACAGCCGGCCAGCGCTCGGAGCGGGCCTTGCCCGGCGCGGGGAAACTCGTGCTCCAGCGTTTCGAACACGGTGCGCTCGCCGTCGAGCAGATCCATGGCATGCTGGGCGAAATAACCCATCTTGACGCTCGCACCGAGCGCGACCGTTCCCTGGTCCGGGTCCGTCGATCCCGTCACCAGCTTCAGAAGCGTGGATTTTCCGGCACCGTTGATGCCCATGATGCACCAGCGTTCCTTGCGGCGGACCATGAAGTCCAGCCCTTCGTAGATGCTGCGGCTACCGTAGCTTTTGTGTACATTCTTCAGGTTGATCACATCTTCGCCGGAGCGCGGCGCCGGCAGGAATTCGAACGCGACGACCTGGCGGCGCTTGGGTGGCTCCACCCGCTCGATCTTGTCGAGCTTCTTCACCCGGCTCTGGACCTGGGCGGCGTGCGAGGCCCGCGCCTTGAACCGTTCGATGAACTTGATTTCCTTGGCGAGCATCGCCTGCTGCCGCTCGAACTGGGCAAGCTGGTGCTTTTCGTTCAGCGCCCGCTGCTGCTCGTAGAACTCGTAGTCGCCGGAATACGTGGTCAAACCGCCACCGTCGATCTCGATCAGCTTGGTGACGATGCGGTTCATGAACTCGCGGTCATGCGAGGTCATCAGCAGAGCGCCTTCGTAATTCTTGAGGAACTCCTCCAGCCAGATCAGGCTTTCCAGATCCAGATGGTTGCTCGGTTCGTCGAGCAGCATGACGTCGGGGCGCATCAACAGGATGCGGGCAAGTGCCACGCGCATCTTCCAGCCGCCAGACAGCTTGCCGACATCGCCGTCCATCATTTCCTGCGTAAAACTCAGGCCCGACAGCACTTCGCGGGCGCGGCCATCGAGCGCATAGCCATCCAGTTCCTCATAGCGCGCCTGCACCTCGCCGTAGCGCTCGATGATGGCATCCATCTCGTCCAGCCGGTCGGGATCGACCATGACGGTTTCGAGTTCGTGCAATTCGGCGGCAACGATACTGACCGGACCGGCACCGTCCATCACTTCGGCGACAGCGCTGCGGCCTTCCATCTCGCCGACATCCTGATTGAAATAGCCGATGGTGACGCCCTTCTCGACGGCCACCTGCCCTTCGTCGGGCTGCTCCTCACCGGTGATCATCCTAAAGACGGTCGTCTTGCCGGCACCGTTCGGACCAACAAGGCCGATCTTCTCGCCCTTGTTGAGCGCGGCTGAAGCCTCGATGAAGAGAATGCGATGGCTCAGCTGCTTGCTGATATTTTCGATACGGATCATTTGTGCGGTGCCCAAGAAATGTTGCGGCGCCCTTATGCCACGTGTTTCAGGGAATGTCGCAGGTTTTCGACAGGATCAGACGCAGCTTTTTGAAGGGTGTTTTTCCCGGAAATGCCTTCACGGCGCGGATCGCGAAGGCTACAGAAGAGCACCCACGCAGATGGAATGGAGTGAGCCATGACCGATACCGTTACCGACCGTTTCCTTCGCTATGTCGTGATCGACACCCAGTCGGATGCCAAATCGGCAACGCAGCCCTCCACCGAAAAGCAGAAGAACCTCGGCCGCCTGCTGGTCGAGGAACTGCTGGCGATCGGGCTTTCCGACGCGCATCTTGACGAGCACGGCTACATCTACGCGACCATCCCGTCGAATGTCGACAAGCCGGTTCCGGTGATCTGCTTCTGCTCGCACATGGACACGGCGCCCGATTTCACCGGCACCAACGTCAAGCCGCAGTTGATCCGCAACTATGCCGGTGGTGACATCCAGCTTTCGGGCGATCCGCAGCAGGTCATCCGCGTTGCCGACCATCCGGCCCTGCGCGACCAGATCGGCAATGACATTATCACCACCGACGGCACGACGCTGCTCGGCGCCGACGACAAGGCCGGACTTGCCGAAATCATGACGGCAGCACAATTCCTGATCGCCAATCCCGACATCAAGCACGGGACCATCAAGATCCTCTTCACGGTGGACGAGGAAATCGGCCGTGGCGTCGACAAGGTCGATCTGAATAAGCTCGGCGCCCAATTCGCTTACACGATGGACGGTGAAACGGCCGGCCATATCGAGGATGAGACATTTTCGGCCGATGGCGTCGAGATCACTATCCAGGGCGTTGCCATCCATCCGGGCTTTGCCAAGGGCAGGATGGAAAACGCCATCAAGATCGCCGGCGCCATTATCGACCGCCTGCCGAAACACGTGGCCCCTGAAAGCACGGAAGGCAGAGAGGGCTTCATCCACCCGACCGGCGTTACCGGCGCGATGGACAAGGCGACGATCAGCCTGATCGTCCGTGACTTCAACGACGAGGGCCTTGCCAGCAAGGAAGCGATGATCGAGGCAATCATCAAGGATGTCATGCCGGATTATCCCGGCTCCTCCTACACGTTCGAGGTCAAGCAGCAGTATCGCAACATGAAGGCGATCCTCGATCGTCATCCGGAAATCGTCGACAACGCCATCGAGGCGATCCGGCGGGCGAGCATGGAGCCGGTGCGCGGCAGCATTCGCGGCGGCACCGATGGTTCGCGCCTGTCGTTCATGGGCCTGCCCTGCCCCAACATCTTCGCCGGCGGCCATGCTTTCCATTCGCCGCTCGAATGGGTGAGCCGGCAGGACATGGAAAGGGCGGTCAAGACAATCGTCGAACTGGCAAAGGTCTGGCAAGAGCGCAGCTAATTTTGAAGCAACTGACCTTGGAGGGGCGCAATCAGCCCTTCCATCCCGCCGCCATTTTGGTATGACCCGCCTCTTGTCAAAGGAACGAAGATGGCTGCGCGAGATCGTTACTCACGGAAATTGGAATGTTCCCACTGCGGCAATACGGGCTTTGCCGAGGTTTCGGAGGACGATACGCCCAGCCGCAAGACGCGGGGATTTGAAATCGATGCCCTACCGAGCGGTTTTGAAACCGAATTTGCCTCGAGTAACCCCCGCCGGCATGTGATCCGTTGCCGCTGCGGTCACAAGTTCAAATTCGAGCAGACCACTGCCTATGCGCCGGGGGGAGAACCAAGGGCTTAAGGCATTCGCCGAAGCTGACAAACAACAGGCGGGTGGCCGGCCCTTCAATGCGAATGCATTCGAAGGTATCGCCGGCGCCCTATGAGACCAATTTACTTGTTGGCCATCAGCCACATCTTGCCGGCCATCGTGATCCCGCGCGGATCGACGGCCACGTCGTCATCGAGATGGCTGCGTTCCAGAAAACCAAGCTCTTCGAGTTCGTTCAGCGTCGTCGTCGTCAGGAAACGGATTTTCTGCGGACGCTCCTTGAAGCGGTCGGTCTTGGCATAGGTGACGGTCGCATTTTCGTGCGTCCATTTTTTTGCCGGCTGCGGGAAGAGGTTTCCTTCCTTGGCGAGTTTCAGTCCCCGGATTTGAACCGGCGTCAATTCAAGCGAAATCATATTCTGTCCTTGGTAGAAATGGTGAAAAAGGCATCGACACGCAACCCGGATTGAATGGGAACGCCCGTTTGCGAATGTCGCCAATGCGAAATGAAAAGGGCCAAAATGGCCCGCATGCCCTTCCCTACCGGAAGTTTACGGCATTTCCCAGACAAAACTGCAAAACCGTCATTTGCGAAACGATTGGCACCATCAGGACGCTTCTGTTATCAGCGTCTGAACTTGTTTTTCAGAAAGGTCATCCATGAACGCGACACTGTGTCGGGGAGCGGCAGCGTGACGGAGCATGCGGGCGCGGCCTTCTTGGCGTCGCATGGCTGGTCCGACTTTTTCGCCTCCCAGATCGAGCGGTCGGAAGCGGCCCTCCTTCCGATGCGGATCGCCGAAGTTCATCGCGCCCGGCTGAGTGCGCTGTCTGCCGAGGGCCCGGTCAAACTTGTTCTTGCCCATAAAACCAACACCGCCGATTTTGCCGTCGGCGATTGGATCCTGGCCGATCCGCGCACCCACCTGCTTGTGCGCGGGCTTGAGCGCCGAACCTTGCTGCAGCGGCGAACGGAGGGCAGACATCTCCAGCAGCTTGCCGCAGCCAATGTCGACACGCTGTTCATCGTCACCTCCTGCAATGCCGACTTCAGCCCGGCGCGGCTGGAACGTTATCTGGCCATGGCCAATCAGGCCGGTACCAACCCGGTGATCGTGCTCACCAAGACCGACATGATCGACGACGCCAGCACATTCGAGCAGGAGGCCAGGGCACTGCAGCGCGACCTGGAAGTCGTTGCATTGAACGGTCGCTCCGCAGACGCCGCAGACGCACTTGCCCCTTGGTGCGGCGCCGGACAAACTGTCGCACTGGTCGGATCGTCGGGCGTAGGCAAATCGACGCTGGTCAACACGTTGGCCGGCCTCAGCAACGCGGCGGCGCAGGAGACCGGCGATATCCGCGAGAGCGATGCCAAGGGGCGCCACACCACGACGGCCCGGTCGTTGCACGCCATTGCCGGCGGCGGCTGGGTGATCGACACACCCGGAATGCGCACCCTGCATGTCAGCGACGTATCGGGCGGCATCGAGACATTGTTCTCCGAAATCACCGATCTTGCCCCTTCCTGCAAGTTTCGCGACTGTACGCACGACCACGAACCGGGCTGCGCCGTTCAGGCAGCCATCAAAGCAGGCACCTTGCCTGCGGAGCGGCTGGCCCGTTGGCGTAAATTGCTGGAGGAAAACGTCAGCAATACGCCAGTGCAGACAGGGCCGCGCGGCAACAAGGTCGTCCAGAAGAAGAAATACTGAAGCCGGACGGTAACCGGCCTGTCAGGTGACGCCTCGGTTCGGGACGTTTCGCCTGCCGCAACGCGCTTTCGGCTTGTATCAAACCTGCTAACCGTATCGACAACGCGGAAACATTGCTGTAACAGAGTTGATTAATCGATTAATCATCCCTGTTGGATCAGATGGCCAACCCGCGCACAGGATCGAACCTCAGCCAGATTGCCGCGACACTCGGCGTGTCTGCAGCAACGGTGTCGAATGCGCTGTCCGGCAAGGGACGTGTCTCGGCCGAGTTGGCTGAAAAGATTCGCGCCACTGCGGCCGATCTCGGTTACACGCCGAGCCTGACCGGCCGGGCGCTGCGCACGGGACGCACTGGCGTTCTCGGACTGGTGCTCCCCAATATCGCCAATCCCCTGTTTCCGCAGATCGCCCAGGCGATCGAACATGCGGCGAGCAATGCCGGCTATGGCGTTCTGATCGCCGACTCGCGTGGCGACGTTGCTTTGCAGACGGACGCCATCAACCGGCTGATCGAACGCGATGTCGATGGCATCGTCATCGTTCCACGGCTTGGGACCCGCATTGCCGATATCGGCTGTCCGGTCGCCGTCATCGACAGCCCCTCCACCCCCGGCAATACGGTTTCGGCGGATCACTGGCAGGGCGGCCAGACCGTCATCGAGCATCTGGTTTCGCTTGGACATCGCAAGTTTCTGCTGATTGGCAACAATCCGGCCTCGAACGTCCAGAACGACCGCATCGGCGGCATGAAGTCCCGCATCCCGGCAGGCGGACGTGCTGACGTTTTCTGGATCGAGAAACACGAGCAGATCCGTGGCAAGGGAAGTCTTCTTGGCTTGAAGGAACAGGTGGAGAGAGGATTTACCGCCTTTGCCGCCGTTTCCGACCTGCCTGCGCTACGGGCCCTGACCGAATTGCAGCGTGCCGGTATCGGCGTTCCCGAGCATGTTAGCGTCACCGGTTTCGATGATCTTGTCTGGTCTTCGGTCGTAACCCCGGGCCTGACGACGGTCCGGATGAACATGGCAGAGATTGCCGACATTGCCATCGCCGCATTGGTTCGCGTCATCGAGGCCGACGCCACCTCGGGTTCGGACGTCGCGCGCACCGTGACCGGAACAGTGGCGGCGGAGCGGTCGAGCGTGCCTATGAAACTGGTTGTCCGGCAAACATCGGCGCCACCAGTGAATGCCCACATTGCATGACCGGGACCATCAAAAGTCCCAAAAACACACGCCATAAAACATGAGCCAAGAAAACACCAGAAGGAGAACGCAGATGAACAAAATGCTCTTTTCGTCAGTCGCCGCGCTGATGCTCACCATGGGCGCTGCCCATGCACAGGAAAAAACCCTGACAATTTCCGTCTACGCCTTCGCGCAGGACGAATTCAAGGAGATCGTCTACGATCCCTTCGAAGCCAAGTGCGGCTGCAAGCTGGTGGTCGAAACCGGCAACAGCGTCGAGCGCCTCGCCAAGATCGAAGCCAACAAGACCAACCCGGTCATCGACATGGCCGTGGTTTCCATGGCCGACGCGCTTTCGGCTGATCGCAATGGCCTGATCGACAAGATCGACACCACCAAGCTCAGCAATTTCGGCAAGCTCTACGACATCGCCAAGGACCCGAATGGCGACGGCATGAGCGTCGGCTACACCTTCTATGCGACCTCCATCGTCTACCGCACCGACAAGATGAAGATCGATTCCTGGGCCGACCTTTTGAAGCCGGAATATGCCGGTCATGTCGCCTTCCCGAACATCACCACCAACCAGGGACCGCCGGCACTCTATATGCTCGGCAAGGCGCTTGGCACCGATACGCCGGATCTCAAGGGCGCTATCGAAGCGCTCGGCGCCAAGAAAGATGACATTGTCACCTTCTACGTCAAATCCTCGCAACTGGTGCAGCTGATGCAGCAGGAGGAAATCTGGGCGGCGCCGATCGGCCGCTTCTCCTGGGCGCCGTTCACCAAGCTCGACCTGCCGCTCGGCTGGGCGACGCCGAAGGAAGGCCAGACCGGCGGCATGAACGTCATTGTTCTGACCAAGGGTGCGAAGAACCAGGACCTTGCACTCGAATTCATGGATTTCTGGCTCTCGACCGAAATCCAGACAAAGCTTGCCGAAAAGCTGGTCGATAGCCCGGCCAACAAGGAAGCCAAGGTTTCCGACGAAATCGCCGGCAACCTGACCTATGGCGAAGAAACGGCCAACAGCCTCAAGCTCCTTCCATCCGCCGTAGCGCTCGACAACCGCGATGCGTGGCTGTCCGAGTGGAATGCCAAGGTCGGCCAGTAACTGGCCAACACGAATGCCTCCCAAGGCAAGGGGCGTGGCCAGCGAACTCCGGTTTGCGAACTGCGCCCCGACTGAACCGGCCGTCAACGTGAGATGCTGCTGCCACGGCGCCTCACCCCACCCCTCTTCCCGTTCATGGGAAGAGGGGAAGTGGCCGGTTCACGAAAAAGAGTGACACGGATCGCCGGTAACCGCGTTGATCCCGTTTGAACCTGCTGGAGACGACGAACCATGTTCCAGAACCGGGCAGAAGCATTGGCGCTCGCCCTGCCAGCTGCGATTTTCGCGGGGCTGGTCTTCCTCGTGCCGGTTATCCTGCTGTTGTCGGAAGGTTTTCGATCGGCGGATAGCTGGAGCCTGTCGGCCTATGCGGATTTCTTTTCGCAGCCGCTAAACCGGACGGTCTTTCTGCGGACACTGAAGCTGGGCGCGCTCGTCACCGCAGCGGCAGCCGTGATCGGTTATGCCACCGCCTTCGCCATCGTCAGCCTGCAGCCTGGCACCAAGGGCCGGATGATCGGGCTTGTCGTATTGCCGCTGATGATTTCGCCGGTCGCCCGCACCTATGCCTGGATCGTCATTCTCGGCCGCACCGGCATCGTCAACCAGGCGCTGATGGCTGTTGGCCTCAGCGACGAACCGATCCGCATCCTCTTTAGCGAAACCGCCGTCTTCATCGGCCTGCTGCAGCTTTTCCTGCCCTTGATGGTGATCTCGCTGATCAGTGCGCTTGAAAACCTGCCGAAGGATGTTGTACCCGCCGCCCGGGTGCTCGGTGCCAACTGGTTCCAGGTGTTCTGGAAAGTCATCCTGCCGCTGACCCGCGAGGGTCTGGTGGTCGGCGGAACGCTGGTCTTCACCGGTTCGATGACCGCCTATATCACGCCCGCCATTCTCGGCGGATCGAAGGTGCTGATGCTGGAGACGCTGCTCTACCAGCAGGTCACCGTCGCCAACAATTTCGTGTCGGCCAGCGTCATCGCCTTCATCCTGATCGTCATGAGTTTTGCCGCCAATATTCTCCTGAAGCGGATCGCAACGGCGAGGAACAAGCGATGACCCCGAGACTGTTCGCCCCGATCACGCTGCTTCTGGTGCTGATCTTCCTGATCGGCCCGTTCCTGATCATCGTCGCCGCCTCGTTTTCGGCCGGCGATACCCTGGCCTTTCCGCCGCAGGGCTTTTCGTTCAAGTGGATCCTCAAGGTCTTCACCGTCGAGAGCTTTCGCGACAGCTTCGTGATGTCGATGTTCCTGGCGATTGGCGGCACCTTTGCTGCCCTTCTGCTCGGCATTCCCGCCGCCTATGCGATGTCGCGCTATAAATTGCCGATGTCTGAGACCGTGCGCACCATCGTCTCGGCGCCGATCATCGTGCCGGGCATCATCGTCGGCCTGGCGCTCTTGCGCTATTTCGTTGTGCCCATCGGTGTTTCGATCACGCTGGCGCTGTTCCTTGCCCATACGGCGCTGATCCTGCCCTATGCCGTGCGGGTCGTCTCTGCCAGCCTCAACAACCTGCGCTCGGATATCGAGGAGGCTGCGGTTCTGCTCGGCTCGTCGCGGCTCGGTGCCTTCTTCCGGGTGGTGCTGCCGAACATTCGCGGCGGCATACTGTCGGCCTTCATCCTCGGCTTCGTCACCAGCTTCAATCAGGTTCCGGTTTCGCTGTTCCTGTCCGGGCCGGGTGTCCGAACCCTGCCGATCGATATGCTCGGCTACATGGAGATCGTCTTCGACCCGTCGATCGCCGCCCTGTCTTCGCTGCTCGCTTTCCTTTCCATCGGTATCGTCTTCCTAGCCGAACGTTTTCTGGGGTTCTCCCGCTATGTCTGACACATCCTTCCTCACCCTCGACAAGCTCTCCCTCGCCTATGGCAAATCGATCGCCGTCAAGGATCTCGATCTCGAGATTCGCAAAGGCGAATTGCTGGCGCTGCTCGGCCCCTCCGGCTGCGGCAAGACCACGACCATGCGCTCGATTGCCGGCCTGATGACGCCGGTTGGCGGACGTATCAGCCTTGATGGCGCCGATATTACCCGGGTTGCTGCCAACAAGCGGGCGGTCGGGCTGGTCTTCCAGTCCTACGCGCTGTTTCCGCATCTGACTGTGTTCGAAAATGTCGCCTTCGGTCTCAAGCTCAAGGGCATGCGCGGCACGGAGCTGGAGAAGAAAGTCACCGCCGGCCTCAAATCCGTCGGCCTTTCGGCCTTTGCCGACCGCAAGACCCCGGAGCTTTCCGGTGGGCAGCAGCAGCGCGTGGCACTTGCCCGATCCATGGTCATGGAGCCGAAGGTGCTTCTGCTTGACGAACCGCTCTCCAATCTCGATGCCCGCCTGCGGTTGGAGATGCGCACGGAGCTACAGCGCGTGCAGAAGGAAAGCGGCGTGACGATGATCTTCGTCACCCACGATCAGGTCGAGGCCCTAGCGCTCGCCGACCGGATCGTCGTGATGAAGAACGGCGCCATCGAGCAGATCGGCACGCCGGAAGAAATTTACAATCATCCTGTCTCCAGCTTCGTCGCCGATTTCGTCGGCTTCGAAAACATCTTCGCTATCAGCGATGGCAAGCTGACCACCGCCAACGGCGCTGTCTCCCTTTCCAAGCCACTCCCGGATGCTGCAGGCCTTGCCTGGCGGCCCCGCGCGGTTTCCTTCGGATCCGGCCCGCTGACGGGCACAGTGCGCGGCGTCTCCTTTGCTGGCGGCACGCGCGAATACGTGTTGGAAACATCGCTCGGCATCATCAAGACAGAGGTGGACGCAACCCTGCCCGCCCATGCACTGGGCGCCACCGTTGCCTTTGACCTGCCGGTCGATGGTGCCGCTCTCCTCAAGCGCTTCGGATAAATAGTCATGGGTGTCTGGATCGATACGGATATGGGCTTTGACGACATCGCCGCCATTCTGGTGGTGATGCACGCGGGCGTGACCATCGACGGCATATCGTTGGTGTTCGGCAATACGCCGATGGATCAGGTTCGGCGCAATACCGCAGGCGCTGCCAAGGCCTTCGGCTGGACCATCCCCGTTCATGCCGGACGCAGCCAGCCGGTATTGGGCGCGCTTGAAACCGCGCAGGAAATTCTCGGTGAGACCGGCATTCCAACCGCCGGACTGACGCTGCCGGATGCCGGTGATGTCGCAGGCGATGATGCCTTCTCGGCGCTTTGCCAATGGCTGGAAAACACGCCCTCCCCGCGCCGCATCCTGGCACTCGGACCGCTGACCAATATCGCAGCCCTGGCCTTGGCTAAACCTGATCTCGCAGCCCGGATCGACGAACTCACCTGGATGGGCGGCGGGCTGTCGCGCGGCAACCATACCGCATCGGCCGAATTCAACGCCCTTGCCGACCCCGAAGCCGTCGCCATCGTCCTGTCGCATGGCCTGCCGTTGCGCATGGTCGACCTCGATTTCTGCCGCAAGGTACTGGCTACACCCGGCGATATCGAGCCGGTCCGGCAGGCAGGCGGAGCGAACGCCGCGCTGCTCGCCGACATGCTTGCCGGTTACATCGATATCGGCGTCAGCCGTGGCCGCCCAGCCATGGCGATCTACGATCCGTCAGCCGCCGCAGCCTTCGTCCGCCCCGACCTTGTCACCTTCCAACCGGCCCGGATCGGCATGGAACTCGCCGGTTCTCTGACACGCGGCCGCACCGTGGTGGAAATCCGCGCCAGCCACGGCGCCTTCAATGCCGAATTCGCAGCCGATTGCGATGCAGGAGCGATCAAGGCGATCGTGCTCGGCGCCCTGCGCTGGGAGGCCGGCAAATGACACATCCCGCAGCACGTGAACTCGCCGACCTCAATGACGGCGGCCTGCGCAGCCGCGCCATCGAGGCAGCACGTGGCGATGCCCCTTTCGACACCCTGATCGTCAACGGCACTCTGGTCGACATGGTGACGGGCGAGTTGCGCGCAGCCGATATCGGCCTCGTTGGCCCGCTGATCGCCAGCGTCCATCCGGCCGGTACCAGATTGGACGCGGCAGAGATCATCGATATCTCCGGTGGTTTCGCTTCACCGGGCCTGATCGATACGCATATGCATATCGAAAGCTCGATGGTGACGCCCGCGACCTACGCTAACGCCGTTCTGCCGCGCGGCGTGACGACGATCGTCTGGGATCCGCATGAGTTCGGCAATGTCCATGGCGTTGCCGGTGTGCGTTTTGCCGCCGATGCCGCCAAGAAATCGCCACTGCGGATGATCCTGCTTGCCCCCTCCTGCGTGCCATCAGCGCCAGGACTGGAACTCAACGGTGCCGATTTCGATGCCGATGTAATCGCCGACCTGCTGTCGTGGCCGGAAATCGGCGGCATCGCTGAAGTCATGAACATGCGCGGCGTTATCGAGCGCGATCCGCGCATGAGCGCCATTGTCCAGGCAGGGCTAACGTCGGGAAAGCTGATCTGCGGCCATGCACGCGGCCTGAAGGCTGGCGATCTCGCTGCCTTCATGGCCGCCGGGATCAGCTCCGACCATGAACTGGTATCATCAGCCGATCTGATGGAAAAGCTGCGCGCCGGCATGGCGATCGAACTGCGCGGCTCCCACGATCACCTGCTGCCGGTATTCGTCGAGGCCCTGAACCAGCTCGGTCATCTGCCGCAAACCGTCACCCTCTGCACCGACGACGTCTTTCCCGACGATCTGGCAGCAGGCGGCGGTCTCGACGATGTTATCAGGCGGCTGGTGCGCTACGGCCTGAAGCCGGAACGGGCGCTGCGGGCGGCAACGCTCAATGCGGCTCAACGGCTGGGGCGCTCCGATCTTGGTCTCGTGGCTGCAGGCCGCCGCGCCGATATTGCTATCTTCGACAATCTCACGGATCTCAAAGCCCGCCTCGTCATCGCCAACGGTGTCGTTGTTGCCCAGGACGGCCGCATGCTTGCCGACATCACATCTGCCGATACATCCGTGCTTGAGCATTCGATGAAGATCGCGCCGCTGACGGCCGATGATTTTCGCGTCGCCTCCAATGAAAAGGCTGTCCGGATCGCCACCATCGACCAGCCGCGATTTACCCGCTGGGGTGAGGCGGAAGCGCAGGTGCGGGATGGCTTCGTTGTACCGCCGGAAGGCACGACCCTGATTGCCGTTGCACATCGCCACGGACGCAGCGACAGCCGTCCGCGTGTCGGTTTCCTGAAGGGCTGGGGCGAATGGCACGGCGCCTTCGCCAATACCGTTTCCCATGACAGCCATAACCTCACGGTGTTCGGCAGCGATCCCGCAGACATGGCGCTTGCCGCCAATGTAGTGATCGCTGCTGGTGGCGGCATGGCTGTGGCATCCAATGGAATGGTCAAGGCAATTCTGCCACTGCCGCTCTCGGGCCTTGCCTCCGATGCACCGCTGGATGATGTGGCCCGGGATTTCGCAGGCATTCGCGCCGCCATGGACGATATCGTCGACTGGCAACCACCCTACCTGGTCTTCAAGGCCTGCTTCGGAGCAACCCTTGCCTGCAACGCCGGACCGCACCAGACCGACCGGGGCATTGCCGATGTCGAAACCGGAATGCTGATGGAAAGCCCTATCCTGCCCACGGCATGATCGCCTGTCACAATCCATTCCCCCAACAGGTTTGGCGAGGAATTCGGGCCGTGCATATGAGTTATCGTGACCGGCCATCCCTTGATGACCGGCCGTGTTTAACCGATTGATAGGATCAGCTGAGCGGCACGATTTCCTGCCACGCCGCATAGGCGGAGAGAACGAGTTCCATCTGAGCCGTGTGACCCGCGACAAACTCTTCGCCGTAGATGGTCTCGTCCGGATATTCGGTGATCAGGGTCATCGGCACGGTATGGCGATCATCCACAGAAATGAGGCAGGGGAAGCCGTTAATGATGCGGAAACCGGTTTCACCGGCATGTATCTCGTAGAGTGCGATCTGCCTGTCATTATACGCCAGAAGCCCCGGCATCTCACCGAGATGCCGCGTCACCCGGTCGAGCAACGTCTCCGACTGGCTTTCCCAACCAGCATGATGGCGCACGATGAGAAAAAAGCCTTTCGGCAGGGTCCAGGCGGCAAAACCGCGCGGCACATAACCCGATAGCGGCCGGGTCCACTCATGCGCGGGATAGCCATGCAGGTTCACATGCAGCTGTGCACCGCTCAACTCCTGCGCCTTGAAGCGGATTTCTTTTTCGTTGACGTGCCCGGCGGAATTTTCATGTGTGCGATATTCGAGATCGTCGCCAAGCGCAGTATAACGGGCGGCGTGATGCATGTGGCGCGGGTTGTCACGGCGCAATCGCTGGTGCACGGCATAACCATCCGGATTTTCCAGCGGCGAAACGGTGAAATGCGCGCCATCGCGCCCGGTGAGCTTGGCGGCAGCGCGAAGAGCGCCGACGATGCCGGTGGTCTCGTTTGGATGCTGCCCGCCGCTGATCATCACCGGGGCATCGCGACCGGCGATGTAACGCGCCGAAACCGTGCGGCCAGACCGGGTACGGGCGGCAAACCGCTCGCCGCCGATCGCCTCCAGCTGCGCTACCACCTGGGCTTCGGCCAGCGGTTCGCGGGCCATATCGATCGCCTGCTCGGCACCGTCCAGAAAAGCGGTCGATAAAACGCGGGTGGTTAAATCGAGCGTGATGGGGCCTTCGGCCTTCACGACTTCCGGCACGATCATGCCGGGCTTCAGACCGCGATCCCCTGGTGGGCGGCCGGACTTCTTCTGGAAGAATTCAAGAAGCGAGAAATACAGGTCCTCATGAAGCGCTTCACGCAGGCTGACCACTTCATCACCAATCGCCAGCGGCTCATCCTCGGCCGGATGGCCGATACGGATGTTCAGCTCTTCGAAATAGGGCTCGACCTGGCCCCAGTTGTAATCCGCGATCGCGGAAATGGCCTCCTCGAACACGGCCTCATAGTCCGTTTCCAGCCGTTCGCCTGTCGTTTCACCTGCGCGACGCAGCCAACCGGTCGGTGAGAGATTGGTCTGCCCGACACGGTCCTGATGAACCCTGTTCGGCGCAAGGACAGTAAAGGATTGCGCGATGCCGGCGCCCGTCAGCATCACGTCGTAGAAGAACCCGTCGTCGGCGCGTGGGACAAACGTGATCTTGGCGTCCCCCACCAGCGCGGCCAGCGGATAGGTCTCAAGCCGGAAGCGGTTCTCGGATGCTGCGGCGTGGACCGGATAGCGGATTTCGATGGCTTCGATGCCTCTAAGGTCCACCTCTTCGAGAAAGAAGGAGAGCAACGGCTTGTAGGCGCTGCGGATGCGGGCCGTGATGCCTCGCTCGGCCAACTTGCGTTCGGCCGCGACGCGGCTCTCGCGGTCGTCGAAGGTCCACGCCTCGAAATGCACTCCCGGGACGGCGCGCGCCGATAGTTGATCGAGTGTACGCTCGAAGGACTTCTCAAATATCGCGTTCATCGGACTACCTCGAAGTTCTGCCAGTTGGATCAAGGCTGTCGCGCAGCCAGTCACCGAGAAGATTGAGGCCAAGCACAGTCAGGAGGATCGCAAGGCCTGGGAAGACGCTGACCCACCAGGCGGTCTGGAGATAGGTGCGGCCATCGGCCAGCATGCCGCCCCAGCTCGGAATGGTCGGATCGACGCCGAGGCCGAGGAAGGTGAGGCTGCTTTCCAGAAGGATATTGTTGGCGACGTTCAGGGTCATGAGAACGATGACCGGTCCGATCAGGTTCGGCAGCAGATGCTGGAAAATGATGCGCCAGTCCTTCACACCGATGGCGCGTGCAGAAAGAATGAACTCCCGCTCGCGCAGTGTCAGAACCGAACCGCGCACCACCCGGGCATATTGCACCCATTGGGAAACGATCAGCAGGATGATGGTATTGGTCAGGCTGCCGCCAACGATGGCAATGAAGGTAATGGCGAGCAGGATGAACGGCATGGCGAGCTGCAGGTCGGCAAAGCGCATCACCAGCATATCCCAGAAGCCGCGATAATAGCCGGCAATCAGGCCCATCAGCACACCGAAGATCACCGCGCCGATCACCGACGTAAAGCCGACCAGCAGCGAAATCTTGCCGCCGGCAATCACCCGCGCCAGCACATCCCGGCCAAGTGGATCCGTGCCCAAGGGGTAGGCCAAGCTAGTAAACGGCTTGGTGAGACGGGCGATCAGATTGATCTTTTCGGCGCCGCCTGGAAACAGCACGTCGGACAGCAGCACTGCAAGGCAGATGACGAGCGTCAACGATGCGCCGAGGATGAATTCCAGGTTAGAGAACCGCGACAGGCGGGAGGTCTTGGTGGCCATTGGCGGTTACTCCGTACGAATGCGCGGATCAACAAGCCCGTAGGCAATGTCGACCAGGAGATTGACGCCAACGATCATCAGCGACAGGACGGTGATAACGGCTTGCAGGACGGGGTAGTCGCGGGCCGAGACCGCGTCAAAGGCAAGCGTGCCCATGCCCGGCCAGTTGAAGACACGTTCCACGACAACGATGCCGCCGAGAAGTCCGCCGAACTGCAGGCCGAAATAGGTGATGAGCGGAATGGCACAGTTGCGCAGCGCATGCTTGTAGAGCACCGTCGTTTCGCTGAGCCCCTTGGCGCGCGCCACCATGACATATTGCGATTGCAGGGTTTCCAGCATCGAGGTGCGCACCAGCCGGACATTGGTTGCCGTCAGGATAATGCCCATGGTCACCGCCGGCATGACATAACTCGTCCATCCCGACATGCCGCTCGGCGGCAACCAGCCAAGCGTCACTGCAAACAAAAGGACAAGCATGGTGGCGAGCCAGAAGTTCGGGAAGGAAAGACCGATCAGCGAGAGAATGCGGATCGCCTGATCGGCGCCCTTTCCTCTTGCAGTCGCAGCCTTGATGCCGAGCGGTATGGACAGCGCAATCGACACGAACATGGAGATGAACGCGAGCAGCAGTGTGGCCGGCAGCGCATTGCCGATCAGCATTGAAACAGAGGTTCCCCCGGTAAAGCTGCGCCCGAAATCAAGCGTCACCATTCCCTTGAGGAAGTTCAGATATTGCATGATGAACGGCTGGTCGGTGCCCAGCGATGCACGGATGCGCATCAGGTCCTCTTCCGTCATGCTACCACCGCCCTGAAACATCATCAGAGCAGGATCGCCAGTCAGACGGATGGCAAAAGAGACCACCAGCGTGATGGCGAAGACGACGAAGATCGCCTGCAGCAATCGTTTGATCAGGAAACCGGCCACGTTCGTTATCCTTGACGGTAAGGGAAAACGTGCCGCCCGCTAGCCGGGCGGCACAAAGATCTTCAGATTACTCGACGGTGACGTCGGTCAGCTTCAGGCGGTTGTCTGAAGGAGCAACAAAGCCCTTCACCCGCTTGCTGATGCCGTAGATGGCGTTGCTGTTGTAGAGCGGCAGTTCCAGCGCGCGGTCGGCAGCGTAGCGGCCGACTTCCTTGAGGATCTTGTTCCGCTCCGCGCGGTCCGTCAGCGGACGCTGCGATTCCAGCAGCTTGTCCAGCGTCTCGTCCTTGTCGTAGGGGTTCCACTTTTCACCGGAGTGATACATGGCATAGGCTGTATTGTCGTAGTCGAACGTCCAGCCGCCCCATTTCTGCTGGAACATCGCGCCGGTCTTGCCCTGCGGAATGATGTCGTTGATCAGGACATTGGTCTCGTATGGCTTGATCGTTGCGGTAATGCCGACCATCTGCAGGTAGCTGGCGACGACTTGGGCAACCTCGTTCATGGTCGAGTCATTGCCGCGGATATCGATCTGCAGGGTTGCACCCGGCTTGATGCCGGCTTCAGCGAGAAGTGCCTTGGCGCCTTCCGGATCATAGGCAACAGCCTTCAGGTTCGCATCGTAGCCGAAGGACAGCGCGCTCTGAAAGCTGACGATCTCGGAAGCCTGGCCGGCGAGGATCGACTGGACGATCGTTGCGCGATCAACGGCCATGATGATAGCCTTGCGCACCTTGGGATCGGCAGTGATGCCGTCGCGCGTATTGAAGCGCAGCGCATCGACCGTCGGTCCAGGAACGCTGACGATAGCAAGGTTTGCGTCACCTTCGATCACTGGAATCATGCCGATCGGAATGGTCGGCGGGATGACCAGATCGACACGGCCGGCCTGAAGCTCTGCAACAGCCGTCGCCGGCTCAGTGATGAAACGGTATTCCACTTCGGAGAGCTTTGGCGCACCGCCCCAGTAATCCGGGTTGGCTGCAAGCTTGATATCGACCTTGGGAGTGTAGGACACGAACTTGAATGCGCCTGTGCCGACAGGATTAAGGTTGAAATTGTCCTCACCCTTTTCCTGGATGTATTTCGGCGGAACAATCATCGCGCCATAACCCGCAAGCTTGGTCAGCAGCACCGGATCGGGCGTCTTCAGCTTCATGTCGACGGTATGGTCGTCGATCACTTCGACACTTTCGATGGTGGTGTAATTGGAGCGCTGCGGCCCCTTGGAACCTTCTTCGCCGAGCAGGCGTTCGAAGGTAAACTTCACCGCCTGGGCATTGAAGGCTTCGCCATCGTGGAACTTGACATTCTGGCGCAGCTTGAAGCGGATGCGCTTGCCCTGGTCCAGTTCTTCCCAGGATTCAGCAAGGCCCGGCACGAGCTTGAGATCGGCACCACGATAGGTCAGGCCGTCGAAGATATTGGTCGAAACAGCAGCCCACTGCACCAGGAAAGTGTCGATCGGATCCCAGCTGCCGGGGTCCTGCGGGCTCGAAATCGTCATCTTGCCGGCGGCAAGGGCCGGTCCGGCATAAAAAGCGGTACCCGACAAGGCCAGTGCCATGAAGGTTGCTGTCAGTCCCCGTTTGATTGTTTGCATGTCGCTGTTCCTCTCCAGTTGCTTGCAATTTTTTTGCGGTTATCAGGCCACCTTTGCGACGAAGTGGCCCGGATCGATTTCCTCGTGAACGAGAATGGCTGGTTCATCGCCGACACGGTGAACCGGATTGGGTATGTCGCCGGTGATGAGTGTGCTTTTGCGCTCCCTGTTCGGATCGGCGACGGGAACGGCCGAGAGAAGGCGGCGGGTATAATCATGCCGCGGCGTCTCGAACACCTGCTGGCGGCTGCCCATCTCCATGATCTGGCCCAGGTAAAGGACCGCAACGCGATGGCTGATTTCCTCGACCACCGCCATGTCGTGACTGATGAAGAGATAAGCCAGACCGCGCTCTGCCTGCAGATCCATGAACAGGTTGATGATCTGTGCCTGGATCGATACGTCGAGCGCCGATAGCGCTTCGTCGGCAATGATCAGCTTCGGCTCGGAAGCGAGCGCACGCGCGATGCAGACACGCTGGCGCTGTCCGCCGGAAAATTCGTGCGGATAACGATCCGCATGGGCCGATGTCAACCCGACGCGCTCAAGCAGTTCATCGACACGCCGGCGTACGGCTTTCGTGCCTGGGATCAGGCCATGCGTATTGATCGGCTCGGCGATCGAGAAACCAACGGTCTTGCGCGGATCGAGCGAGGCGAAGGGATCCTGAAAGATATATTGAACGTCTTGGCGCAGGCGAAAACGCTCGGCCTTGGACATCGATGAAAAGGGTTTGCCGTTGAACGCGATATCGCCTGTCATCGTGGTCTGCAGCTGCTGGATCGTCCGGCCGATGGTCGACTTGCCGGAACCGGATTCGCCGACCAGCGCCAGCGTCTCGCCCGGGTAGATGTCGAAACCGACCTTAGATACGGCGCTGAGGCGATGGGTTACCTTGCCGAACAGGGACTTGCGGATATCGAAGCTCACGGAAAGATCCCTAACCGAAAGCAGCGGCTTTTCATCATAACGGGCGGTGTCTTGCACGCGCTCCTCGCCGACAGTCACCGGCGCGCCATCGCGCAGCATGGTAACCGGCATGCGCTTGGGAAAGACTTCCCCTGTCATGCTACCCAGGCGCGGTACTGCCGCCAGAAGCGTGCGCGTATAGGGATGCTGCGGATTGGCGAAGATCTCGCGAACCGGGCCTTCCTCGACCTTCTTGCCCTTCCACATCACCACGACGTCATCTGCCATCTCGGCCACGACACCCATGTCGTGGGTGATGAAGATCATGCCCATGCCGAGTTCCTGCTGCAGGTCGCGCATGATGTAGAGGATCTGCGCCTGGATCGTCACGTCAAGCGCCGTTGTCGGCTCGTCGGCGATCAGCAGTTTTGGCCGGCAGGCCAGCGCCATCGCGATCATCACGCGCTGGCGCATGCCGCCGGAAAGCTGATGCGGGTAACGCTTCAGAAGCTGTTCGGAATCGGGCAGGCGAACCATATCCAGAAGCCGCCGCGCCTCTGCCATTGCAGCGGATTTTGTCATGGCTTCGTGCAGCAGCAAAACTTCGCAGATCTGCTCGCCGATCGTAAAGACCGGGTTCAGCGACGTCATCGGCTCCTGGAAGATCATGGCGATCTCCTTGCCGCGAATGCGCCGCATCGCCTTCTGGGACGTTTGAAGCAGGTCCTTTTCGCCAAACAGGATGCGACCCGAGGAGAATGTTGCCCCCATCATGTCCGCAAGCCGCATGACCGCCAGCGACGTGACGGACTTCCCGGAACCGGATTCGCCGACGACCGCCACGGTCTTGCCGGGCGCAACGGAGAAGGAAAGGTTTTCCACCACGCGGTTCACGCCAAAATTGACCGTCAGGTCTTCGACCGAAATCAGCATTTTGCGATCAGTCATCGGCAGCGTCATGTCGGGCCTCCGGCTGCTCTTGCGCCATTGGGGTGAATGAACCGGCGGTCTGCCGTGGTGAAACACGCATGATGACAGCACCGACAAGCTGGAAAGAACCAGCACCTGTAAGACCCTTCATAAATACGTGTGGCGAACGCTACTGAATGTGAACAATCATGTCCATAGTGTTGAGCAATAAATACATATCGCCCTACAGTCGGATGTCCAATGTTGATTGATGCCGATCTTCTTTATGGGTCCTCGGTCCTGAATGGGAATTTGATGCTCCAGCCGGGCACGAACCGCCGCCACGCGCCGGTTCAGTCGGAAAGAATGAGCGAGATGGGCGAAATGCTTTTCCGCAAACAGCAACGGGGCGGCGCTAACGCTCCCGGCTAAACCGCTAAATTGCCCTGAGCAAAGAGGCGCTGCTTTGGCGCAAGACACTGCGCGAGATGGACAACACCTTCAGAAAGGGGTTGCAGCGGATGCGGAATGTCTACAGGCCCTTTTTTGGGGGAACAGAAGATTGAGAAGCCGGATTGCACCGCCAGGCTTGATGCCTTCAATGGCCGGGCGTTGACCGGACCGAGGCATAAGGCATTGGCCACACCGAAAGCGCTGTCGGCGCGGAGAATGATCAGGCGAATATTGCTGTTCAGACAGGAGCCAGTTCCTGCTCCACCAGCGTCGTCCAGAACGCCACGCCCGGGCCGATCGCCGCATCGTTGAAATCATAGGCGGTGTTGTGGTGCAGGGCACCATCCACCGCAGGGCCGTTGCCGAGCCAAACATAACAGCCCGGAGCCTCGCCGGCGAAATAGGCGAAATCGTCACCCGCCGTCGATGGCGGAAAGACGGTTCTGAGCTTGTCGCCGAAGACAGTACCGGCAGCCTTCAACGCACGCGCGGTCGAATCGGCATCGTTGACAACGGGCGGGATACGGCGCTCGAAACCATAGTCAGCGGCGATGCCATACATCGCTGCGGTGCCACTGGCCAGACGGCCGATTTCATTTTCCAGCTGATTGCGCACCTCCGGCGAATAGGCCCGCGCGGTGCCGCCAATCTCGACAATATCCGGAATGACATTGAGCGCCTGTGGATTGCCCGCCTGCACCGAGCAGGCGCTGACCACAGCCGGCTGCAGCGGATCGACCACCCGGCCGACGATCGTCTGCAGCGCGGCAAGAAAGGTTCCGGCGGCCGTGATTGGGTCCTTGCCCAGATGCGGCTTGGCACCATGGGTGCCGGTACCGCGGAACGTCACGCGCCAGCTATCCGAGGAGGCGAGCTGCGGCCCGGCAACCACGGCCATTTCGTCGGTATCGAGGCCGGGCATATTGTGCAGGCCGTAAACGGCATCACACGGAAACCGCTCGAAAAGACCATCCTCGACCATGCGCCGTGCACCGCCGCGACCCTCTTCCGCCGGCTGGAAAATGAAATGCACTGTGCCGGAGAAATTGCGCGTTTCGGCCAGATAGCGTGCCGCGCCAAGCAACAGGGCCGTGTGACCATCATGACCACAGGCATGCATCTTGCCGCTGACCGTCGATTTGTAAGAGCGCTCCGCCGTTTCCGGCATGGCCAATGCATCCATGTCGGCGCGAAGGCCGATGCTGCGGGTGCCGTTGCCGATCTGCAGCGTTCCAACCACGCCGGTGCCGCCCAGTCCGCGTGTCACGGCTATTCCGGCCTTTTCCAATAGATCGGCGACGATGGCGCTGGTGCGCTCTTCCTCGAAACCAAGCTCGGGATGCGCGTGCAGATCGCGGCGCAGCGCAGTGAGGAAAGGCAGGTCGGCAGTCAGAATCTCAGGCAGGCGCATCGGCAGGCAATTCCTTGGATCGTGGGGGTCCATTGTGTGCCGGGGCTCCACAGACTTCCCCTGGACGTTCTTCCGGTATAGAGCAAAAACACAGAAAACCGAACACCTCCCTCACAGCTGGCTCAAAGGAAGACGCCGTGCAGCCGCATGACTTCTGGCAGGACATCCATCCCGCAACCACATTCGATCCGGACAAAACCCACAGGGATTTTTATCCGGCCACCCTGACGGACGGGCGTCAACTCCGCTTGCCGATCCGCCCGCTGTCCGATGGCACCCATGCCCTGGCATCGCTGATCGTCAACCAGGCAAGCTTTGCGGTGCAGGATGTGCTGGCAGCTCAGCTTGCCGAAAAACTGAAACCGTTCCAACCCGACGTCATCGTCGGCCTGCCGACGCTTGGCCTGACGCTCGCCAGCGCCGTCGCGCGGGCGCTCGGCCACAGTCGTTATGTTCCGCTCGGAACCTCGCCAAAGTTCTGGTACCAGGCCGACCTTTCGGTGCCGATGTCCTCGATCACCACGCCGGACCAGACAAAGCGGCTTTATATCGACCCGCGCATGCTGCCACTTCTGGAAAACCGCCGCGTCGTTCTCATCGACGACGTCATTTCCAGCGGCACATCCATCGTCGCCGGTCTGTCGCTTCTGACGATAGCGGGTGTCGAACCGGTGGCAATTGGCGCCGCCATGCTGCAATCGCGCCGGTGGGTAGACCGGTTGACGAATTTGGACAGCCGCTTGCTTGAAAAAACTGCCGGGGTTTTCGCCACGCCGCTATTGTCGAACGCGCGCGATGGAGGCTGGAGAGCTCAGGGGTAACCCCGCAGCATCGTCCAGCTTGATCGGATTTCGAGATACCAGCCGCCATGGCAAGCAGCGCCACCTCCCCAAAGTTGTGCACATTGCGGATGGCATGATGGTTGTCGGCACTATTGTGTTACGCTGGCTGGGAGGAATTCGGAACGATCATCAAAGGCGGTGATTCGGATCTGAGCGAGGTGCGTGATCACCGGTGCGCCCTTCGACAAGGATCCAGGATCCGTCGGTCCCGCCCAAATGGTGCGGTCCTCTTCGTTGTGATATTCTCAGCAGTAACAATTATTTGAAGGAACTTTCGAGAGCAAGGAAACGTTCATCTCGTTGAGCGAGCCGATAGGCAGCGATCCCGTCTCAACGAACCGGCCGCGGGAGAGCATGATGCAGATGCAAAATACCCAGTCCGATGTCTTCGATCTGTTTTCGGAGATTTATACCAGCACAGCGCAGGAGGAGATCAGTCTCCAGGAATATCTGCTGGCGTGCCGCGACGACAAAAGCATGTATGCCACCGCACAGGAGCGCATGGTCGCCGCAATTGGAGAGCCCAACTTCGTTGAAACCAGCGCCGACGAGCGGCTTGGCCGCATCTTCTCCAACCGAACCATCAAGATCTATCCGGCATTCGCCGATTTCTACGGAATGGAAGACACGATCGAGCGGATCGTCGGCTATTTCCGCTATGCCGCGCAGGGCCTCGAAGAGCGCAAACAGATTCTTTACCTGCTCGGACCGGTCGGCGGCGGCAAATCCTCGCTGGCCGAAAGGCTGAAGAAGCTGATGGAGTTGCGTCCGATCTACACATTGATGGTCGGCGGCCAGATCAGCCCGGTGTTTGAGTCCCCCCTCGGCCTCTTCCATCCCGAGCGCATGGCCGATCTTCTTGAAGATAAATACGGCATTGCCAGACGCCGCCTGACCGGCATGATTTCCCCCTGGGCGACCAAGCGTCTTGACGAGGTCGGTGGCGACATCTCGAAATTCAGCGTCGTCAAGCTGATGCCCTCGCGTTTGCGCCAGATCGGCATCGCCAAGACCGAGCCCGGCGATGAAAACAATCAGGACGTCTCCTCGCTGGTCGGCAAGGTCGATATCCGCCAGCTCGAAAATTTCAGCCAGGCCGACCCCGACGCTTATTCCTACAGCGGCGGCCTGAACCGCACGACGCAAGGGCTGCTCGAATTCGTCGAGATGTTCAAAGCGCCGATCAAGGTCCTGCATCCGCTTTTGACCGCGACGCAGGAAGGCAATTATAACGGTACGGAAAATTTCGGCGCCTTCCCCTATCAGGGCATCGTCGTTGCCCATTCGAACGAATCCGAGTGGCTGCAGTTCAAGAACAATCGCAACAACGAGGCGTTCCTCGACCGCATCCTGGTGGTCAAGGTACCCTATTGCCTGAGGGTCACCGAAGAGCGGCAGATCTACGACAAGCTGCTGCGTGAAAGCGAACTTGCCAAGAACCCCTGCGCGCCGGAGGTCCTGGAAAGCCTCAGCCGCTTCACCGTTTCGACACGGCTTACCCCGCATGAAAACTCACCGCTTTATACCAAGATGCGGGTCTATGACGGTGAGAACCTGAAGGACGTCGATCCCAAGGCGAAGTCGGTGCAGGAATACCGCGACGCTGCCGGTGTCGATGAGGGCATGAACGGCGTCAGCACGCGCTTCGCCTTCAAGGTATTGTCGGAGACGTTCAACTACGACAGCAAGGAGATCGCCGCCGATCCGGTGCATCTGATGTATGTCATCGAACAGGCGATCAAGCGCGAGCAGTTTCCCAAGGAAACCGAGGCTGCCTATCTGAATTTCATCAAGTCGGAGCTCGCCACCCGTTATGCCGAATTCATCGGCCATGAAATTCAGAAGGCCTATCTCGAATCCTACAGCGAATACGGCCAGAACCTGTTCGATCGCTATATCGCCTATGCCGACGCCTGGCTTGAGGATCAGGATTTCAAGGATCCTGACACGGGGCAAAACCTCAACCGGACAATCCTCGATAATGAATTGTCGCAGATCGAAAAGCCAGCCGGCATCGCCAACCCGAAGGATTTCCGCAACGAGGTCGTCAAGTTCACCCTTCGGGCCCGCGCCAAGAACAATGGCCGCAATCCGTCCTGGATGAGTTACGAAAAACTGCGCGAAGTGATCGAAAAGAAGATGTTCGGCCAGGTGGAGGATCTGCTGCCGGTTATCAGCTTCGGCTCTAAGAAAGACAGCGCCAGCGAAAAACAGCATGCCGAATTCGTCCATCGCATGATCGAGCGGGGATACACCGAGCGGCAGGTGCGCAGGCTGGTGGAATGGTATATGCGCGTCAACAAGGCGGGGTGAGACATAGCGATGTCTGGGGGTAGCCAATGCCGAACTTCATCGACCGCCGTCTCAACCCGAAGGACAAGAGCCTCGGGAATCGCCAGCGTTTTCTGAAGCGGGCCCGCGAAGAGCTGAAACGGTTTATTAAGGACCGCGTCAAGACCGAGCGGATCGCCGACGTTGATTCTGGCCACGTGGTTCCCATGCCGGCTCGGGGCGCCAGCGAGCCGACCTTTCAGCCCGCCCGCGGCAGTGGCGACCGGCAATATGTCTTGCCCGGCAACCGCGATTACATGCCGGGAGATCGCATCGATAAACCACAGGGCGGTGGCGGCTCGGGCTCTGCTGCCGGAAAAGGCGAAAACGAGGACGATTTCCAATTTCTTCTGTCGCGCGAGGAAGTGCTCGAACTGTTTTTCGAGGATCTCGAACTTCCCGACATGATCAAGCTCAGCCTCAAGGAAGCGGTCGCCTTCAAGCCGCGCCGGGCAGGCTTTGCCACCAGCGGCTCGCCGACCAATATCAATGTCAGCCGCACCATGCGCAACAGCTACGGGCGCCGCATCGCCTTGCAGCGGCCCAAGCGAAAGACGCTGGAGGCATTGGCGCAGGAAATCGAAGATCTTGCGACGGAACCGGATCCCGACATCGTCCAGCGCCAGAATCTGGCCGCCTTACGGGCACAACTCGATCTACTCGAACGCCGCCGCCGCCGCATCCCCTATGTCGATCCCGTCGATATCCGTTTCAACCGGTTCGAACGCCAGCCGCTGCCCAATGCCAATGCGGTGATGTTCTGCCTGATGGATGTCTCCAGTTCGATGGGCGAGCGGGAAAAGGACCTGGCCAAGCGCTTCTTCGTGCTGCTGCATCTCTTCCTGAAACGCCGCTACGACCGGATCGATATCGTCTTCATCCGTCACACAGACGAGGCCGGAGAAGTCGATGAGGATACCTTCTTCTACAGCACCCAGAGCGGCGGCACGGTGGTCTCCACGGCGCTGGAGGAAATGCAGCGCATCATCCAGGAGCGCTACCCCGCCAAGGAATGGAACATCTATGCCGCCCAGGCATCCGACGGTGACAATGCCTCCCGGGATTCGGAACGTTGCGCCTCGCTTTTGACCTCCGAACTGATGCGGCTTTGCCAGTATTATGCCTATGTCGAAATCATCGACGAGCGTGAGAGCGAGATCTTCGGCTCGACCGACAACGGCACCTCGCTCTGGCGCGCCTATCGCACCGTCGACGGCGAATGGCCGAATTTCCAGATGACCCGGATCGCCCGGCCATCCGACATCTATCCTGTCTTTCGAAAGCTCTTCGCCAGGCAGCCAACCCTGCAATTTCGCAGCTGAACGGAGCCCGGCATGGCCAAGAACGCTGGCGCTAAACTGCTGTTCCACAGTTCCGACTGGAACTTCGAGACGCTGTCGCACGCCTATGACGCGATCGAGAAAATCGCGCTCGATGAACTCGGGCTCGACGTCTATCCCAACCAGCTCGAAATCATCTCCTCAGAACAGATGCTCGACGCCTACTCGTCCGTCGGCATGCCGCTGATGTACCAGCACTGGTCATTCGGCAAACGCTTCGTCTACGAAGAGAACGGCTACCGCAAGGGCCATCACGGCCTTGCCTATGAGCTGGTGATCAACTCCAATCCCTGCATCACCTATCTGATGGAGGAAAACACCATGGCCATGCAGACCCTGGTGACCGCCCATGCGGCCTTCGGCCACAATCATTTCTTCAAGAACAATTATCTGTTCAAGCAATGGACCGATGCCGGAGCCATCCTCGACTATATGGAATTCTCCAAGAAATACATCGCCAAATGCGAGGAAAGGCACGGGACAGCGGCCGTCGAGGCCATTCTTGATTCCGCTCATGCGCTGATGGATCAGGGCGTGTTCCGTTACCGCCGCCCGCCGCGCCTGTCCTCCAAGAAAGAGCAGGAACGGGCCCGGGAAAGATTGGAATATGAGGAGCAGACCTATAGCGATCTGTGGCGGACCCTGCCGCGTGCCACCGGCCGGCCCGACCCGGCAGAAGCGGAACGCGACGCCCTGGAGCGGAAGAAGGTTCTCAATCTGCCGGAAGAAAACCTCCTCTATTTTCTGGAGAAGAACAGCCTGATCCTGGAACCATGGCAACGGGAGCTGCTGCGCATCGTTCGCGTGATCGCCCAGTATTTCTATCCGCAGCGGCAGACCAAGGTGATGAACGAGGGATGCGCCACTTTCGTGCATTACACCATCATGAATAGGCTGTTCGACCAGGGCAAGATCAGCGAAGGCTCGATGCTGGAATTGCTCCACAGCCATTCCAGCGTGGTGTTTCAGCCGCATTTCGACGATCCGCGCTGTTCCGGGATCAATCCCTATGCGCTCGGATTTGCCATGATGCAGGACATCGAGCGCATCTGCAATCAGCCGACATCCGAAGACCGCGACTGGTTTCCGGGCATTGCCGGCAGCGGCCAATGGCGCGAGACGCTGCTGGATGCCTGGGCCAACCACCGGGACGAATCGTTCATTCTGCAATATCTAAGCCCGGCGCTGATCCGCAAATTCCGGCTGTTTCAGCTGACCGACGAGGCGGACAGCAAATATTGCGAGGTTGCCTCGATTCACAACGAGCAGGGATATTCTGATATCCGCAAGGCGCTGGCCAGAAGCTACGATGTCGCCGCCAACCAGCAGGATATCCAGGTTGTCGATGTCGATCTGCTCGGCGACCGGCAACTACGGTTACAACACCGGATCAAGAACGGCGTCCTGCTGGAGGAAACCAGCCGCGACGCCACGCTTGGCCATGTCCGGCACCTATGGGGTTATGGTGTGAGCCTATCGGGTGTGGACGCTGAGACGGGGGCGGAGCGGTATGCGTGTTCGACGGGCTGATCGGCGATTGCCTCTGTGCCCTTTTCTTTTTCGTCGTTCACGTTCCCGAACGCAGCAAAGCCCGCCTCGGTTTCCGGATGGCGGGCTTTTTGTGTGTTTTTGGTATTGATTTGGTTGCGGGGGCAGGATTTGAACCTGCGGCCTTCAGGTTATGAGCCTGACGAGCTACCGGGCTGCTCCACCCCGCGTTACCAGCGTTTTGCGTTAGCAAAATCGCGTCTGTGTATCTCTGCATTCTGCGTAGCAGAATGTCGGAACCGTGCAAATCCGTTAGGATTTGTCGCGTTACCAGCGTATTCGGCGAAGCCGAATATCGCGACAAGGAAACCGCCTTATGGCGGTTTTCGTCAATAGCGCAAACCGAAGGTTTGTCGCTTACAGGTTGGGCCGTATTTGCCTTCCCTTGTTCATTTCAGCGCAAATTCGCAGAATTTGTCGCCTTGATGTTCCGTATCAGGCAGAGACCTTTAGCAGAACGGGCTGTTTTCAAGCGAGAAGACAGCCTTTGAATGTGTACTCATACACCGGCATCTTACCGAAGCAAAAAGGCCGCTTGAGGGCGGCCTGTTTTCTCGGCTGGGCCGGAGGATGAAGAGAAGAGAGTGTATTTGGTATTTTTCTTGCCTTTAGCAGACCTGGCAGCGACCTACTCTCCCGCGTCTTAAGACGGAGTACCATTGGCGCAGGGGCGTTTCACGGCCGTGTTCGGAATGGGAACGGGTGCAGCCACCCCGCAATAACCACCAGGTCAACTAAGGGCAAGATTTACACCTGCAGTGCAGGTGTAAATCTCGCTCTTAGTTTGCACGGCTAGCTTATCCTTCTCGCTCGTCGCTCGAAGGGCAGCCGTGCTGGCCATACGGACACCCCCAAAGGAGGCGACACCGGCCAGAGCGATTTCCACACCGCAGATGCGGGGTAAAACCAAAATGAGAAGCTGGCGAGGGAAACCCTCTTTCTTATATTTTTGAACACGTTTTGTTGCTCGCGTTCCGGCCACAGGCCGCAAGCGCAGAGCGCGTCGCCAATCGTTTGGCGCGCCGTCCGCAGCGCAGCCGCCTTGCGGCGACAGCGTGAGGACAAAACAGATGGCTTATGGTTCATCTTCGATGAACATAAGCAATGAGAACAATCAAGCCAATCGAACGATTAGTACCGGTAAGCTTCATGCATTGCTGCACTTCCACACCCGGCCTATCAACGTGGTAGTCTTCCACGGTTCTCAAGGGAATACTCG